>JBBSEU010000040.1:0-26915 GCA_038239365.1 Aggregatilineales bacterium | reverse complement strand
GGATTCGTGGCACAGTCTCCGCTTGGCGGCTACTTCATCATGGTCGATTGGCGTGGGGTTGCTCCGTCACACATAAAAGACGATGTGGCCTTCGCGCGCTGGCTCATCAGCGATATTGGCGTAGCGTGCATCCCACCCTCGTTCTTTTATCGTGAGGCAGATCGACCTTTAGTAGCACACATGGCACGCTTCGCCGTCTGCAAAAAAGATGAGACCTTGCAAGCTGCCGTCCGGCGTCTGGAACGGCTGATTAAGTAATTGTGACAATTGGCGCAGACCGTAGAACGTGATAAGATAGCCGCCGTTTGGGAGAGATGCGATTGGTTAAACCGTTGATGTTAAGTGGCGGGGCAGAGTTCACCCCGGAAAGTAACGCGCTTGACCGGGCGATGCTGCGTCAGAGCAGCGAGCGCGTGCCAATAGTGGTGATCGTGCCGGTTGCCGCAACGGATAACCCACGCAAAGTGGTCAAGCCCGGTGTGCGCTACTTCGACAGTCTGGGCGCGCGTGCCGGATACGCGATGGTGGTGGACGCTCAAACAGCGGATATGGGCGGGCAAGCCGCCGAAGTCGAACGCGCGAATGTGATCTATCTGCCTGACGGTAGTCCACTTGACGCCGTGAATGGCCTACGCGGCACCCATGCACTGGCAAAGATGCTGACCGCTTGGCATTCTGGCGCGGTGTTGGCCGGCGTGGCCGCGGGCGCGATGGCACTCTGCGAATACTACTGGGATAGCGGAAACTGGGAAACAGGGCTTGGTCTGCTGACCGGGATCACGGTTCTGCCGCATCATGAAATCGTTTCCGCGCGCTTTTCTCCCGAAAGATTGCGGCGGGATTTACCTGTCAATACCGTAATCCTGGGATTGGACGATGCGACAGGTGTCCTGATCAATGGGGCACAGGTGCGCGTCGTCGGCCCCGGCGTTGTCACCATTTACCGTTCGGATACCGAAACCGATTACACTGATGGACAGTCCTTCGCACTCGACAAATCGGTCATTCCGTCTCCGCCTGCAACCTAACTTAGAGTCCCGTTTATTTCGCTTATTTCAAAGGCACGAAAGGATGTTTTATACAATGGAGATGCCGGCAGCGACCCACCGACCCGATGTAGACATCGAAGAGGACATCGCACAGCTTATCCGCAGCTACTCACCTCTAAAGGCTTCGCGTCAGTATTTCAGTTTCAAGTCCCATGCAGGCAAAGTTATCCTCGATGGCAATGTGCGTTCGCCACAGGCGCGGCGCGTGCTGGTTGATAACGTCCCGCACATTCCAGGCGTCACAGGTTTGGATGCCAATAGTTTGTACGACGACGAGACGATCCGCATGACCGTCGGCGGATTGCTGCCAACAGGTGTTTTCGCCAATGTGCATTACGGTGCTGTGGCATTGACCGGGCGCTTGCCAACAGACACGACTTCAGATGGCTTGCTTAAAACCATTGGTGCTGTGCCAGGCGTCCGTCGTGTGGGTGCAGAGTTCGGTATCCCCGCCGGGCCAGACCCATCTGAAACGCGCGGTAACGATCCTGCGCCCAATCTGTAATGTGCCTAACCGTAATTTTCTAGTGTGCCGGGGTTTACCCGGCCTTTTCTTTTCTCGGATTGTTTCTGAGTGTTGCGCTTGATAGAGCCAACTTAATTTTTAACAGGCAGGTTTTTGTGTCTATTGCGATTGTCACCGACAGCACTTGCGATCTCCCCGCCAATCTTGTCAATACTCATCAGATCGAAGTCGTACCACAACATATTTTATGGGGTACCCAAAGTTACCGGGATGGCGTCGATATGACGGTGCAGGAGTTTTACAGCCGCCTTGAACACAGCGCCGATCTCCCCAAAACGTCACAACCCGCCCCAGGTGAATTTGTAGAGGCTTATCAGCGTGCCCGTGAACGCAGCAACGCCGACAGCGTATTGTGCATCACCGTCGCCGCGCATCTGAGTGGTACTTATAACTCTGCCGAAGCCGCCCGCCAGATGGTTGATTTTCCAGTGCGCGTGATTGATTCCAATACCGTTTCGATGGGGTTGGGTTATGCGGTGCTGGCCGCCGCCAAGGCACAAGCCGGGGGCGCAACACGCGATGAAGCAGTGCAGGCCGCCAAGCAAGCCGCAGAGTCTTCACAAATTCTCTTTACGGTGAATACACTGGAATTTCTGCATCGCGGCGGGCGGATCGGCGGCGCACAACGATTAATCGGTACAGTGTTGAGCATCAAACCAATTCTGGAAATCCGAGATGGACAGGTGCAGTCGGTGGAAAGCGTTCGTTCGCGCAAACGCGCGCTTGCTCGCCTGATTGAAATCGCTCAGCGGCGGATCACGAAACCCGTTCAGATCACGGTGGTACAAACGGCCTTCGATGAGGAAACGGATTGTTTTGCCGAGGATGTTCAGAAAATTCTCAACCCGACTCGACTGCTGCGCGCGACGTTTTGCGCCGCGATTGGCGTACATACCGGGCCGGGCGTGGTTGGTTTCGTCATTGGTGATGCTGATTGAACGTTAGTCGGCTTTGAAACCAATCAACTCGTGAGTGCCATCACAAAATGGCTTGTGTGAGGAGCCGCCACACCGACACAAGGCCGTATCATTGCCCCGGTAAATGATCTCACCCGCACTGTTGCGTATCTCAACACTGCCATTCAGGAGCAGTGGCCCGTCAGTCAATGGCGTGATGTGTAGCGTTTCGGCAGATATGGGTTGACTCTCGTCAAAATCCAGTTGCATCGTCCCTGCATCGCTAAATCCGATCTGTCGGTGACTGTTATCACAAAAGGGTTTGTGCTGCGATGCTCCACAACGGCACAGTGCTAAACGGATTGCTTGCTCAATTTGCGTCCCATCGGCGCTTTCAATTGACAGATCGCCGTGCAAGTAAAGCGCGTTGTCTGGCCGAACCGTGATCGTATTTTGCGTGGGTAACTGCTCCTGCGGATGGTTATCTTTGCGCGTATAGCGCAACGCGCCGCTTGGACAGTGTTCGATAATCGCCGCGACTTGATCAGCAGGAGCGGCGTCGGGCTGCACCCAGGGGCGTTTTGCCGTATCAAACACCTGGGGCAGCCTGCGGACACATTCGGCAGCATGGATGCAGCGTGCGGCGCTATATTGAACGTCAATCGCATCGCTGCGGTACTGATGATCATGTGGTGTTTGGGTCATAACACGTCCCATTCACTTCTTGTGATTTATTCACACCATCGGGAAATCAGATGTTAACGCTTTTACGGCGCGGTGCAAAACCCGGCAATACTTTGCCGGGGTGCAAATTGTAGAGTGTGAATCGAGGGGATTTAACGCTTCTCGAAAATCCAGGGGTCAGTCTGGCGTTCCCAGGAAGTCAATTCGTCGGGGCGGAACCAGAGTGCGATCTCGGTCTGACCGTTCTCGACGCTATCCGAGCCATGGACCAGGTTACGGCCAATTTCCAGCGCCAAATCGCCGCGAATGCTGCCCGGTGCAGCTTCGTGTGGCCGTGTCGCACCAATTGTGCCGCGTGCCGCCAGAACAGCGTTTGTGCCTTCAAGTGCCATGACCACGACAGGACTGGAAATGATGTACTCCACCAAACCGCTGAAAAACGGTTTTTCTTTGTGGATGGCATAGTGCTGCTCAGCCAGTGAGCGATCCACCTGCACGAACTTGAGGCCGACGATCCGAAGGCCGCGCTGCTCAAAACGGCGGATGATTTCCCCGGTAAGGCCACGCTGTACGGCGTCGGGCTTGACGATAATCAGAGTACGTTCCATGTTGATATTTACCTCGGTGATATGAGAAGCAGACAGCAAACGAGCCGGAATGACCGGCTCGTGGTTAGGTTGAACAGGGTTGATTATAACTGATCGAGTGCGCTCCGGTAAGTGTCAAGCGCCTCTTGCAGATTGCCCTTTCGCAAGTGAGCGTCACCCAGCAAACGGCGCGCGCGTGGATTTTTCGGCTGCGACTGGACTAGCTGACCGACATCCTGAATTACATCATCAAGGACTGCCTGATCATCAATCAGTGATTCGTAGTGCATCAAACTTTCGCTGTGCCGATCCTGTGCCAACAGTTCGCGGGCATGGCGCAGTCGTTGAGCATGATTTGCCAGCACGGTTTCTGAAACTGGCTGCGGTTCCAACTTCGGTTCAGGCTTCGGTGGCGTTACGATAGGCTGAACTGTGACTGGTGGTGCATTCACCTGGGGCTGCGCCTGAACAGGTTCGGGTATAGGCTCAGGTTCGGCGGCGGGCGCTGGCTGTAACCAATCGGGCAATTCGGCAGGTTCAAGCTGATCGAACCAGTTATCCGGGTTAGACGCATCGATCCCAGCATCTGCTGTTACCAGATCGGCAGTTGCCTCCGGCGTTGTACTGGATAGACCCTGGGGCATTCCTTCCAGCAGCCAATCTGGAATATCACCGGGTAAGGCATCTACCGACTCAGACAGTTCGGCGGGTTCTTCCATCGCCTTGAGCCAATCCGGTAGTTCGCCCGCTTTGATCACATCGGGCGTTGGCGGAAGGGCGGCTTGTGGTTCGGGTAATTCGGCTTCCTCAAGCTCATCCCCATTGCGAACGACAGCTTCCATGTACCAGTCCGGGATCGTCTCATCGCCTGCCAAACGACGCTCGTATTCTTCATCGAGTGCCTGCGCCCAGGGATCAGGTGCATCCGAAGCTTCGGGCAGAACCAATGCGGCCAATTCGTCTGCCGAGATTTCCGGCTCAGCTTCCGCTTCGGGAACTGGCGTCGCTTCCGGCGTACCAAACTCATTCAGATCAAGCGACAAATCGCTGATCGCCTCAGTGCTATCGACGTTATCCTGCAACCAGGATGGCAGATCGGCAGGAATAGGCGGTTCAAGAATTTCATCGCGCAGCGCCGCTTCGGGCGCTCTGGTAGCGGGCATTTGATTTCTGAGCCAGTCCGGGAGATCGCCGGGCTGGACTTCCGCTGATTCATTCGCCGGAGCAAGATCGGCAAAGTCGTCTTGTTCGTGGACGGAGGCCAGACTATCGGCCTGGGCATTCAGCCATCGCTGAACTTCGGCCAGATCGTCGGAAATGCCACCTGTCTCATCAACGGATTCAACGGTGGCATCAACCCATTTATCTTCGCCTACCGCTGTGGGAAGCGATTGATTCTCCCGCGCCAGTTCTTCAAGCCACGAAAGCGCCGAAGCTGCTTCCATCGCTTCGCTGGTTTCCATCGAAGGTGTTTCGAGGTCTGCAAAGCCGCCTGCACCTGACAAATCAGGCGCGGCCAGCGATTCGAGCCAGGCCAGCGGATCCATATCGTTGAGCGGGTTAGCATCGGCGTCTGCCGTGATGCCCAACAGTCGTTCAGCTTCTGCCGACGACATACTGGGTGTCGGGATCGCCTCGGAAGGCGCGGGCGTATCTCCAAAGGGCGTGTAATCGACATAGCCCGGTTCGTCAATCACCACATTCGTAGGCGGCGCGGGCAGTTCCTGATTGCCGCCCGTGACCAATTCATCCGGGTTCGCGCCCTGTCGCCGTGCCAATGATTCGAGCCAGGCCAACGGATCGAGACTGCTCAACACTTCGTCGGTTGCGGGTTGTGAGGCAGTGGGCTGCGGAACGGCTTGCTGAGCAGGCGGTGTCGGAATTGGCTGCTGTACGCGGGGTTGTGCCAGTGGTGGAATTGGCTTTGTTTCTGGTCCCGCTGATTCAGGTTGCTTCGGCGCGGGTTCGGCGGCTTTCGGTTCTTTGGGTTTGCCCGTATCGTAACCGGGTGTATAGCCGGGGCCGCTCACTTTTGCATCGGGCGGCGGCATTGGCACATCAATATTGGCCGCTGTCGTCAGTTCTTCGACATTTGCGCCCTGACGCTTCGCCAGTGATTCTAACCATGCCATTGGATCCATGCCGCCGAAAGCATCATCAGTGGCTGCAGGTTGTGAAGCGGCGGGCTGCTGAACTGGTGCAGGCGGGGGTTGTGGTGCGGGCTGCTGCACGACAGGCCTGGGCGCGGCCTGTACAGGTTTTGCAGGCTCGGCAGCTTTCGGTTCTTTAGGTTTGCCCGTATCGTAACCGGGTGTATAGCCAGGGCCGCTCACCTTCGCATCGGCTGGCGGCATTGGCACATCAATATCGGCTGCCGTTGTCAACTCATCGGCATTCGCGCCCTGACGTTTTGCCAGTGACTCCAACCATGCCATTGGATCCATGCCACCGAATGGATCGTCGCTTGTAGCAGGCGCGGGAGCAGGTTGTGCGGCAACAGCCGGCGTTTTTGGCACGGGCTTCGGGGCGGGTTCAGCCGGTTTGGGCTTGCTGCTGCCCGTATCATAAGGAGTATAGCCCGGTTCATCGATCACGGTGTCTGACGGTAGAACAGGAATATCGATGTCGGCTGCTGTCGTTAATTCGTCCAGGTTCGCGCCCTGACGCTTTGCCAACGACTCCAGCCACGCCATCGGGTCCATACCGCCGAACGGATCGTCATTGCTATTGGGTGGCGGTGTCACTTCGCGTCCTCCTCTAATGCGCGCCGGGCTTTGAACCGGGCACTTTCGCCGGGAATTGTGATTCCCGACGAGTCATTTGAAATGATTATGCTCATTGCCGTTTCTTTCGTAACCAGGCGGGTGGCCGTTCAAAGGTGAAAGCCAGTTCTGTTTCGTCCGATTCGGCACTGTTAGTATTCACGTTCTGGTCAGGTTGTGCAAGTTCTGCTTTGGACAACGCTGGCAAGTCCGGCAGATCGGGCAAATCGGCCAGATCATCGAAAGCAGAATACGAGTCGGTGGTGCTATCGGGCGTACCAAAATCCAGATCATCCAACGAAAGCGCGGGCGCAGTGGCTAACGGTTCATCTGTTGCTTCGCTTAACCAATCCGAGAGCATATCCCGCTCGGCGGCTGGCACCGCTTCCGCAGTCGGTTCACTCTGTTCTGCACCGAATAGATCAAGATCATCAAACGCATTCTCGAATGACGATTCGCTGATGGGTTCCATCGGCGCTGGGCTTTCGGCTTCGTCCATCGCTGATAACCAGTCGGGCACTTGATCGTCTGTCGTTGACGATTCAGGTGTCAGGTCTGCTACTACCTGAGCGGTCTCGTCATCAGCAGTGATAGGTTCAGAGTCCATTTCGTTTTCTGGAACAGGTGCCATCGCTGATAACCAGTCGGGCAGCGCCGTCGGATCGAAATTTTCTTCAATCGGCAGCACTGAGATTGGCTTCGATTCGGGTGGCTTTTCGCTGGTTGTGCGTGTTGATGGCTGACGCGCCCAGGCCGGAGTCATCTCGCCAATGATAGGCGACTCATCCACTTCTTCCATTGCGGCGGCATTGAAACCATCAAAGTTATCGAACATCTCTGGCGCAATGTCGATTTCAGTCTCGATCTCAGCTTGCGGTTCGGGTTCAGCCGCCATCGTTTCGGGCATCGTGAGTTCAGGCTCAGGTGTGGAAACCTCTGCCGCGACGCTGGATTCTTCGCTGAACGCCTTCATCCAATCGGGCAGCAAAGACGGATCGAGGACGCCCGTTTCATTGCTCCGGCGTATTTCACTGGAGGTAGGCGGCCTGAGTACGGTTGTGCGGCCCGGTACATCCGTAGTTGTCTCTGGCGTCGAGGTAGATGGCTCAACCGAAACATCTAATGCAGTAGGCGCTTCAGCACCCTCAATCGACGGCATTTCACTGAGCCAGGCGGGAACTTCGTCAGCAGGCGACTCAAGTTCTTCAGGCGGCGTGATGACTGCTTCGGTCATGCTGAACCGAGTGATCCAGTCATCTTCGGCTTCATCAGGGGCGGCCATCATCTCCTGAACGTCGGCACTTTCGATGGCGGCCTGTTCTGGTATAGGCGCTACAGACGCCAAACTGTCGAGCCATTCCGATGATTCAGACACGGCGAGTTGGGATTCAATAGTTGCAGCTTCCGGCTCAAATGAACTCAGCCAATCGTCCTCAATTTGCGGTTCGGACGCGCTGCTCATCCAATCCTGCGTTTGCGACTGAACTGGTTCGGCGTTGGCTTCCGCCATTGGCGTAATGTTCAAATTGCTGAACCAATCGTTATCGGAGCTTGCGATGGTGGGTTGTGCCGTTGATGAAGTTTCAGGAGATGGCGACATCCAATCTAACGGATCGTCGCTTTCGCTGTTTTCATCGCTGCCATTTGTGCCCAGTGCAACCATTTGCTGGTCATCATCTGTGTCTACTTCTGGCGATACAAAATCTTTAAGCCAGTCATCACTTTCGTCCAATTCCGGTGAAGCTGAGACGGCTGGTTCACTAATAGTATCTGTCGCAGAGGGTGATGACATCCAATCCAATAAATCGTCACCCATCATTTCGGGTGATGCGTTGGTTAATACGTCTTCTACGCTGACCGCTTCGGGTTGCGCGTCGCTCAGGCCACTTAAATTGCTGAGCCAATCATCCTCGTCCGTCTGAGCGGCAACGGGTTCAGGTGTGGCGGCTTCGGTGGCGGGCGCAAAGTCGTTCATCCAATCCGGTATCTCGGCCTGTGCGGGTGCTTCCGGTTCAGCGGGTTGCACGTCGCTCAGGCCACTTAAATTGCTGAGCCAATCATCATCGCTGGTTTGAGCGGCAACGGGTTCAGGTGTGGCAGTTTCGGCAGCGGGCGCGAAATCGTTTATCCAATCTGGTAGCTCAGCCGAAGCGGGTGTTTCGGGTTCGGCAGGTTGCGCGTCGCTCAGACCACCTAAATTGCTGAGCCAATCATCCTCATCTGTTTGAGCGGCAACGGGTTCAGGTGTGGCGCTTTCGGCGGCGGGCGCAAAGTCGTTCATCCAATCCGGTAGCTCTGCCGAAGCGGGTGTTTCGGGTTCGGCGGGCTGTGCCGGACTGCTCTGTTCTGCAAGCCAATCAAAACCGCCAGTTGAACCTACAGTTGAGTCACTGCTAGACGCGGTCATGTCAGACATCCAATCGGATACCGACGAGTCACTTGTTTGCAGTGATGCAAAATAGTCGTCGTGGCTTATATTCGGTTCCGGCGTACTTGTTGATTCGGCGGGATCGTCATCATCAAGCCACGAAGGGACTTGCGAAATGCCCGACTCGACGCCTTTCCGCGCGGTAATCTCATTTAGCAGCCCGGTGAAGCCACTGCTGCTGGGTGCTGGTGCAGTATTCGTCGGCTCATCAAGATCATCGGTTAACCAGGACGGTATACCGCCACCGGACGTTGACTCATTTGCCGCAGTCGGTGTAGTGGCTGTCGCTGATGATGCGCTGAAATCGCTGAACCAATCGGGAACATCCGGCGTACCTGTTGGTTCGTTGCTGGCATAGTCATTGACAGGTTGGTTGTTTGATGCGGCCACACCGCTAAACCAATCGGGTTCCTCAATGGGGGTTTCGCTTGGTGCGGCGAAGTTCGTCATCCAATCGGGCGTCGCGCCCCCGCTCTTTTGCAAACCAAATGGATCGAACCCGGCATTGCCTTGATTTTGCTCAGCCGGGAACATATCGCCCATACCCTGTACCCAATCGGGCGAGTCGCTGAGCATGGCCGCCGTGCTGCGCTGATTCCAATCCAACTTAGGCAGTTGAAGTGCATCGGCGGCCTCCGGGTTATCAGGCCGCAAGATTTTCAAGGCGGCAAATGGATCAAGTGCCTCTAATCGTTTGAGGAATGGCTCCGCATCGGATGGGCGTTGATTGCTGAGCCAAAGCTGCGCCAGGATACGATTCGCTTCTACGGCATCAGGTAATGTTTGCAAAACGCGCAAAGCGGTTTCGCCCGCTTCAACCGGGTGAGCGTTGTTCCAGAACACCTCAGCCAAAAGCAGCCACAGATCGTAACGCTCTGGCTGCTGATCAAGTGCCGCCTGGAGTTCGGCGGTTGCCTGCTCATAAAGCTGACCGCGCGCGTACAGGCGTGCCAGACCGCCGCGTGTCATTTGAAGGCGTTCGGGCATATCGCCATCGCGCATATCGTACAGGCGCTTAAGTTCATCTTGCAGCACCTGATTGTTCGGCTCTTGTTCGTAAGCGCGTTCCAGGTGCCAGGTTGCCTGCGGGATCGCACTTTCGCTTTGTTCGCGGTAAATTTCGCTCATGGCGATGTGCGAAACATAGTCATTGGGCAGGGCGCTCAGGACCCGCTGAAATACATCGCTGGCTTCCTGATAGCGCGCTTTGCCCAGCAGCGCACGCCCCAGCAAACGATACGTCTCAACATTTTTGGGGAATCGCTGGAGGATGTATTTGCAGTGCCCAATCGTTTCTTCCATCGCTTCCTGATCGAGCAGCTTTTCCAAATCATCCAAGTACGCGCGCAGAGTCGTTATTGCCATAGTTTAACCGCAATCCTCAATAGACAGGATTATCCTACACGCCCGATAAAAGCGCAAGCAAAGCGCAATGTGCCCTTGCTTTTGTGTGTACAACTGGATTAGTTCGCACAATGTGGCATGGATTCACCACGCAAGGCCGCTTCCAGGTTCGCCATTACGGATCGCGTCATGGCGAGACGGGCTTGCTGTGTGGCGCTGCCCAGATGCGGGACAACCACACAGTTCGGCAAGCCAAGCAGCGGATGATCGGGTGGCAGTGGTTCGGGTTCGGTCACATCGAGTGCCGCATAGCCAGGGCGTCCGTTTTGTAATGCCGCAACCAGAGCCTTTGCGTCGATGATCTCTCCACGTGCCGTGTTGACCAGGATCGCGGTGGGTTTCATCAAGGCCAGTTCACGAGCGCCGATCAAGTGGCGTGTAGCCGGGGTCAGCGGTGTATGGATTGACACAAAATCGCTTTCCTGTAACAATTTTTCAAGCGAAACCAATGTAAAGCTCTGATCTTCGATAGGATGCGGATGCGTCACCAGTACCCGCATGTTAAAACCTCGGCTGCGCGCCGCGACGGCCTGCCCGATGCGGCCATAACCAATGATGCCCAGCGTTGCCCCATAAACCGACTGACCCAACAGGAGCATCGTTTCCCACGTTTTCCAATGCCCATCGCGTACATAGTGCGCGCCGGGAACAATGTTTCGCGCCACTGACAGCATTAGGGCAAAGGCCATGTCTGCTGTGCTATCGGTGAGGACGCCGGGAGTATGCCCTACCGGAATGCCGCGTGCCCTGACCGCTGCCAGATCGATGTTATTGACGCCGACGGCATATTGACTGACGACACGCAGCCCCGGCACAGCCTCAAAAAATGCCGCGTCCAATTTATCAGTCAACATGCTGACCAAACCTTCACAACTCTGGCAGCGTGCCCGCAACTCATCCGGTGAAGGCGGTAAGTGGCTTTCCCAAATATCGAGCAAGAGCCGATCTGTGTACTGTTCAAGGCCAATCACCCGGCGCGAAACGAAAACTTTGTGCATCGATCTTTTCTCATCAGGCAAAATCCGAGTCAGATAACGAAGTATAATGGATAGATTGTTGATCCGCGTTCATAAGTGTGTTGATGATTCATCTGAAATCGGTATCAATTGGCAAGCCACCGGCTGCCGCTGAAGATAAATTCCCGTTCAATGTGCTCAGCATTAAGACGCTGTCCGAAGTTACCTTCGCCTCTGAGATCACCTTTTTAGTCGGGGAGAATGGCTCAGGCAAATCGACATTTCTGGAAGCCATCGCTTGCGCCGCCGGATCGATCACGGTGGGCAGCGATAGTGTTGAGACGGATCGAACACTTGGGGCGATGCGCTCACTTGCCAAAACCTTCAAATTGAGTTGGTCAAAGCGGACACGTACCGGTTTCTTCCTGCGCTCCGAAGACTTCTTTGGCTTTGCCAAACACATCAACACGATCCGCGAAAGCCTGCAAGATGATCTGACTGAAATTGATCAGGAGTACGCCGGGCGTTCGGCCTACGCGCGCAATCTGGCGAAAATGCCGTTCATGCGCGAACTACACAGCCTGAAAGACTCTTATGGGGAGGGGCTGGATACTTATTCACATGGCGAAAGTTTCTTCACCTTGTTTCAATCTCGATTCGTGCCGGGTGGCCTGTATTTATTGGATGAACCCGAAGCACCGCTCTCGCCGATGCGTCAGATCATCTTTATGTCGATGCTCAGGATGATGATCAACAAAAACGCACAGTTCATCATTGCTACCCATTCGCCGATTCTGTTGGCGTTTCCCGGCGCGACGATTTTGAGTTTCGATAATGGCGCGGTTAATCAGGTTGATTATGAGCGACTGGAGCATGTGGCGATCACCCGCACTTTTCTGAACAACCCCGCTCAATATCTGGGTCCCCTGTTTGAAGACGCTGATAACGCCTCACATTAAACTTTTAGGGCAGACACGGCGCAAAGCTCGCCCCCGCCGAAGTCAGCCGCCGGATCATGTAATCCACAGTACCGCCTGCGCTGTAGCGAATGAATTTGACAATGCCTGCCCAGCGCAGGAATACATAATCAAAGGCGGTTGAGTCGCATTTTTCGAGTCGATATAGAGTCAGGCGACTGATCGGCGTCAGAACCGAAAGATGCTGATCCATGATCGTGGCGCGGCGCAGACTTGCCGATACTTCCGAACCCATAAAGACCAGCAGCGGATCGCCGCCGCGCGTGATCTGCATAAAATCCGGGCTGCCGAACAAACTCAACAGATCACCCAGCATACCCGACGGCGGCAAGTCGATCTCTGTCCCATCTCGGAATTGGCCGTAGCGCATAAAGGATGAGAGCGTAATTTCATCAACAATTCCATCAACGGCTTCATTAAAGCTGATCATTATGATTTGATCGCCATTGGCCTGAATGCGAAACGGGTGAGTGCCGATTACCTCGAATTGGCGTGTCAATGGATGGGAACGCAGCAAGGTGATCGCCGTCTGGGTATCGGTGTGGCCGGGCTGCACGCCAAGCAAGCACGGCTGCGGACAAAGTGAACCATCGGGGCGGGTAAACAGCGGCGCAACATCAAGTGGCTTGGTGCTGCCCGCGAACCGTGCCAGCAACAGTATCAGCAGAATCAGGCCATTCACCACTACCACAAACCGACATAGTGCGACCATGTTCAGGTCATTTTCTAGCCCTGTTTTGCGCGAATGGTTTTGAAGCGCCGCGCATTCTCTGTAATCGCAACTTCGGTGGGCAGACGTTCCATACTCGATGCGCCGTAGAAGCCAACGACTCCGTGCGTATGCTCCAAGACGTAAACGGCGTCCTCTGGTTCGGCAATGGGGCCGCCATGACAGATCACCATCACAGCCGGGTTTACCGATTTGGCCGCGTCGTGAATGGCTTGCACGCGCTGCACTGATTCGTCCAGTGTGAGTGCCGTCGTCGCACCAATGGTGCCTTTGGTGGTCAAGCCCATATGTGCCACGATAATATCCGCGCCCGCCGCCGTCATCGCCCGTGACTCATCCGGGTTGAAAACATAGGGGGTAGTGAGCAGATCAAGTTCGCGCGCTAAACGGATCATCTCAACCTCCAGCGCGTATCCCATTCCCGTTTCTTCGAGTCCCTGTCGGAATGTGCCATCGATCAGGCCAACCGTTGGGAAATTTTGCACGCCTGAAAAACCGATGTCTTTGATCTGGCGCAGGAAGTTGGGCATCAATCGAAACGGATCAGTGCCACAGACGCCCGCCAATACTGGTGTGTTTCTTACAACAGGCAACACTTCGCCTGCCATTTCCACCGTGATCGCGTTGGCATCCCCATAGGGCATCATTCCAGCTAGCGAACCGCGCCCGGCCATGCGGTAGCGCCCCGAATTGTAGATGATGATCAGATCAACGCCACCCGCTTCGGAACACTTGGCCGATAATCCCGTACCCGCTCCCGCCCCAACGATCACACTGCCACTGTCAACGACATGGTGAAGGCGTCTCAAAATTTCCTGACGGCTGATCAACGTGAGCCTCCGCGCAGATGGGCATGAAATGCCGTGTTGAATTCGTCGGGCTTTTCGATAAATGGTGTGTGTCCGGTATCTTCGAAGACAATTTCCTGATACTGGCCGCCACTGGCTTGATACTGATCTAACACGGCGCGCGTCTGACTCACCATCGGCTGCGACGGGTAAACGTCCGCGCCCGGCCAACCGGGAACAGCGCCCAGCGCGCCCAGAGTACCCATATCGAACAGCGATTGATCGCCAACAATTTGATCATGACTGCCGCGTATCCACAGTACAGGCGGTTTCGGATCAATCGTGTACAGCTTGCTCACATCGCCCGCATATTTAGGGGCAAGCGCGTTGGCCGGACCATACACACCGGGCGCAACATTAGGCCAATTGGCGGATGGCACAAGATCACCGGGGTATTCCTGCGCGCCAACATGCTCTGAAAGCAGCGACGCGAGCAAATCTTCCTCACGCGCGGGTTTGAACGGTGGCTTCCAATAGAAGCTGTTCATCACGATTCGCGGTGAGGCTTGCGGATTATCGGTGCTGCGATCCGCATTCGCCATTGCCTGTACAAACTGCGGATTGACGATCCCGCCGCCTGACCCGGCGCTGTCGGGATAGCACATCGCGCCATCCAACCCTTTACTGCCACCGAACCCATACGGCGAACCCGGCGCGGCCAGCGTTACAGTGAGCAGGCGTTGCGGGTAATCCATCATCAAGCGCCAAATCACCGAGCCGCCCATTGAATGCCCAACCACGTGCGCTTGCTGTATGCCCAGATGATCGAGCAGCGCGATCAGATCGTCAGCAAAGTCGCCCATACCGCGCGTGGCGTCGATCTTTTTAGCGCGATCTGCATCGCCGTAGCCACGTAAATCGGGCGCAATACCGCGATAGCCAGTGGGCAGTGCCAGCATGACTTCTTCCCAGAATGTCGCGGACGAGGCGTTGCCATGAACGAACAAGACCGCCTCACTGCCTGTTTCACCGCTCATCAAAACGCGCGTCAATAAACGTGACGTGCTGAGCATTTGCGGGTTGATCCCCGATAAAGTTGGAATAGGCATCAAAAAACTCCTTGAAAAAATATTCGCAGGAAACCCCGGCAATAAAATGCCGGGGTTTAGCTAAGGTGTGGCGCTAGCCGTAGTCGTTGCCGTTGGGGTTGCCGGTAATGTTGGCGTAGGCGGCACAGGGCTATTCGTCACGGTTGCCGATGGCGTAATGGTGAACGTTGGCACGACGGATGGCGTGATCGTATTGGTGGCAGTATTGGTTGCTGTATTCGTCGGCGTGGTGGTCAATGTGGGTGTTGCGGACGGTACAAATGGTGTTGCAGTGGGTATCGGTGTGTTGGTTGAAGTTAGCGTTGACATTGCTGTAACGGTCAGCGATGGCGCGATAGTAGGTGCAGCAGTTGTCGGTACAAGCGGCGTAACAGTCAGTTTGACGCGCGGCGCGACCCCACCACCAACCACTTCGACTGCGCCAATATCGCACGCTGTGCCTTGTGGCCGTGCAATACTACGTTGATCAACGGTGATGCCTGCGCCATTGCAACCCCCGGCAGCAGGAATCACCCCCACGACTGGACTTGTCCCCTGTGGCAGATGGGTTTGTGTTGATCCGCCATTGTTTACTAACGGCCCCAGCAGCGGATCGACACCCACTTGATTGTTCGTAGTGGTGCCAGTGATGGTTGCCCCGGCTGTGTTCTGGATCAGGTTGTAATCGAGCGAATTAACAGTACCAAAAACATCGGGTCCGGCGGGCGCAGTGCCGCCTGCAACAATACTGTTCTGGAGGTTGACCGTCGCGTTAAAGGCAAAGATATTGCCGCCTTGTGCGGCGCTGTTACCAAAGAAGGTGCTGTTGACGATGCTCAGCGGACTGCGACTCTCCAGGCCGCCACCCGTCGTTACGGCTGAATTGCCGGAGATGGTGCTGTTGACGATGTTGACTGTACCAAACGCATCAATACCACCTGCTGCGTCGGATGAAGCGTTACGGGAGATGGTGCTGCGTGTGATGTTTAATGTGGCGAAGCCATCACTACGAATCCCACCACCGGATGCGCTTGGGAAGGGACTGCCAGCACTGAAGACTTTATTACTGTCCACTGTAGAATCGACCAGTGACATTGTACCTGCGTTACTGATTCCACCACCCGACAAAAGCGCCGTATTACTGTTGATCACACTCATTTGAATAGTCGCCGAGCCACCGTTGTTGAGGCCACCACCCGGCTGTTGAGCCGTATTTCTCGAAATAGTGACGCCCGTAAGTGTGAGTGTCCTGATATTCGAAATACCCCCGCCCACATTCTGAGCCGAGTTGCTATCAAGTGTCGTATTCGTAATATTGAGCGTCGCGCCCGCATTCAGAATGCCACCGCCAAAACCAGGTGATGTGTTGTTGCTGATGTTGCTGCCACTGATCGTTGCCGGGAACGCAATATCGTTGTTGATGAAATAGACGCCTGCTCCATAAAAGGCAGTGTTAAGTACGACCGTGACATTGGTGAGCGTCGTATTGGTAGCGGTTGCCAGCCCACCGCCGGAGCCACCCTGTCCATTATTGTTGGAAAGTGTGCTGTTCGAGATAGTGAGTACACCAAATCCACTATAAATGCCGCCGCCTAATCCCGGTGATGGGTAAGCACCGCCAGCGATGTTGCCGAGAATCTGGGAATTATTCTGAATGGTCAACGGGCAACCGCTGATGTTGCTAACCCCGCCACCATCCAGCAGCGCCGTATTGCCTGAAATCGTAGTGCTGTCGATAGTTATCTGGCAAACGGCTGCGACAGAAGGACGGTTCTGGCGCTGTACCTTGATGGGCGAAGGGATGACAAATGTCGCTAGCAAAAGGCCACCGCCTCGATCTGCCGTCGTGTTTCCGCTAACCGTGCTAGCCGTCAGGGTAAGATTGCCATCTTCGCTATAAATGCCGCTGCCGCCTCTATTGGCTTTGTTGCCGCTTATAGTGCTGCTTACCAATTTCAAGACATTGAAGTTTGCAATCCCGCCCCCGGCAGTGTCCGCGACATTGCTGTTAGAAACAACGTCGCTGGTCAGGGTCAGAATGCCATTGTTGAGAATCGCGCCGCCGAAATTATTCTGAGCATTGCCTTGTGTCAGCGTCAGACCGGAGATATTGACAGTGAATGCCCGGACATTGAACACGCGGCTGATCTGGCTGCCACTTACGGTGATAATCGTCGCGCCTGGCCCCAGGATCGTCAGATTCTTGTTGATCGCAATTTCGCCCGTCGTGAGCGGGATGGTTCCCGTCAGGCCGGGGCAGAAGCGTACCGTACCACCATCGGGTGCATCGATCACCGCCTGCCGAAGCGAACCGACTCCCGCATCGTTCAGATTACGAACATCAAGACAGGCGGTTGCTGTGGCTGACGGCGTGATCGTTGGTGAAGCGGTAATCGTTGATGTTAACGTAAAAGTCGCGGTTGCTGTGGGCGGGGGATTGGTGTTCGTGGCCGTCGGTGGCGGTGGGTTGGTTGGCGGCACGGCAGTAGGGGGTTGATTCGTCGGCGGGATTGGCGTGGCACTTGGACGGCGCGTGTTAGTTGGTGGCAAGGCCACGATAAAAGCATGTGTCGGTGTTGGCGTATCACTGGGCAGTGCCGTAAACCGAATCGTTCCAGTGGGCGTAAACGTCAGGGTTTGGGTAGGCGTCGAACCGGGTGGTATCCCGGACGGCTTCCAGGCAGGCCAAAACGATTCGCCTTTGCCACTGCGCGTGAGGCGTACCTGATTCGTGCCGTCACTGGCGTTCATCGTGAAGATTTCGCGTGCGCCTTCACGATTGGAGACGAAGGCGATCAGCATGTTATCGGGCGACCAAGCCGGATGCTCATCAGCGGCGATCTTTTTGGTCAGGTTGAGCGCACCTGACCCGTCCGCTTTCATCGTGTAAATTTCAGCATTCTTATCGCGCGTCGTCACAAACGTAATTTGCTGCGAGTCCGGCGACCAGGACGCGATGCGGTCTTCGGGGCGCGCTTTGTTCGGCTTTTTATCGGGCGTGCGATTGTTGGTCAGGCAGCGTTGGTTGAAACCGCTGGCATCCATCACACAAACTTCGGTATTGCCGTCGCGGTCACTGGTATAAGCAATCTGCTTGAGATTGGGCGACCACGCTGGAAAGTCATTATTGGCCGCGCTGAACGTGACGTTTTGTTGGCTTGTGCCGTCAGCATTCATCACCCAAATGTCGGCATTGCCGGAACGCGTCGAGACGAACGCGATTCGCAGGTTATCAGGCGACCACGTCGGCGAATAATCCTGCGGGAGTTTTACGTCAGGCTTTTTGCCAGGGGTGCTGTTGTTGGTCAGGCAGTGTTGATCGGAGCCATCGGCATTCATCACACAGATTTCATTGTTGCCGTCCCGATCAGAGGCAAATGCGATCTTTGTGCCATCGGCAGACCAGGCGGGCTGTGTATCGTTGAAGGTATTCTGGCTGATGTTGATCTGGCTGGAACCATCAGGGTTCATCGTATAAATCTGAGCGTGGCTGTCGCGTGTGCTGACAAAAGCGAGCAGGCCATTCGTTCCGCTGGCGGTAGGCGTGGCAGCCGCTTGCCCATAAGCCGGAAAGGTACGGAATACAATGATGAAACCCAGCAGCAGAATTCCCAACACGATAGGAGTCATCGCGCGACGAACGGTATTCATCTTCCCCCCAAAACAAACAGCAAGCGCGGCACAGTGTAGCGCAGAAACGGAAAACAAACACCGAAAAACTTGGTTGCCGCCGCCCATGCCGATTGTTAAAATCTGCACAGACTATCCGCAAACAAGGACAGAATGCACAGATTATTTAATTGGCTGGGGGCGGCCTTTGGCGGGGCTGCAGCGGTGATCATCATTTTGGGGGTGCTGCTGCCTTTTTATCTGCTGTTCAAGATCGATTATGCCCCAACACTGGCGTCCAACGCGATCATCGAATACACGCCGCCGGATAACGCAATTGCACTGCAAAACCTGCTCGGCGCGTTCTCTTTCCCATTTGCGCTAATGGGCGGGATCATGCTGATCGCCATGATCGGCTTGCTCGTTGGTGTGGTTTATGGGCAAATCCGGCGCGTTTCGATCATTCTGGCGGTTATTGTTGCATCGCTGTTGATGATTGGGATCGTGTGGCTGGCCTACCCTGCCCATATGACGGCGGGCGCGCTTTTGCCATTATTGGCGACTGGCCCATTGTTATGGTTGATCACACGCCAGGATCGAGAAGCTATTACCGCCGGACAGGGCATCAGCCGCCGTACCGTGTTGAAGCGCGCTGCATTGTTCTCATTTGGCGGTTTGCTCCTGAGCATTATTGACGGTGTCCCGGTTTATCTGGCAGCGATCAATGCGGCGCGCGCCGGACGCAAATTATTCGATTTTACACCACCTGCGCCGCGTGACACTGCCTTCAATCTTCTGGTTTCAACGCCCGAAGTGACACCTGTCGAAGATTTTTACCTGATGCGAAAGTTTCCGACAGTGGTCGCACCTGCCACGTCCGATTGGAAACTGACCGTCGATGGTTTGGTGGAGAAACCTCAGGCCTTCAGCTTTGAAGCCATCCAGAATTTTCCACGACAGGATATGTATCTGACACGTCAGTGTGTGAGTAACCCCGTCGGCGGTAACCTGATCAGCACGGCGTACTTTAGCGGCACGCGCCTGTCTGATGTGATCAAGGTGGTGGGGGTCAGTTCGCAAAACCTGTACCTGGTGTTCTATGGGCGGGACGGCTATTCCGAAAGTGTGCCGCTGGCCTACGCTGTGGAACATGGCCTACTGGCTTACGCGATGAACGGCGTTTTTCTGCCCGAAGCGCACGGTGCGCCGCTCAAAGTTGAAGTGCCGGGCTTGTATGGCTTCAAAAATATGAAATGGTTGGATCGGATCGAAGTTGTCGATAAGCCATACCAAAGTGTTTGGGCGCGCGAAGGCTGGACGGAAACCGCCATCTGCAAGACGATGAGCCGCATTGACGCGATCAAAGTGGCCGAGCGCGGCGCGGCGATCCTGGGCATTGCCTTCGCCGGGATTCGCGGCATCAGCCGGGTAGAAGTGCAAATCAATGATAGCGATTGGCAGGCGGCCACGCTCCACACGCCGCCGCTCTCCGCCCAGACCTGGGTACAATGGCGCTTCGATACCGAGCAGCGCGGCAAAGTGACGATCACCGTCCGGGCGGTTGACGGCACTGGCACACCCCAGATTGAGACAAAACAGCAGCAGTTCCCGGATGGCGCGTCAGGTTATCATTCGCTGACAGCTACCCTCTAAAGGATCAATCTTGGGCGAAACCTGGAAAGTTGAATTGCACAGTCACACCGTTTGGTCGAAAGACTGCCTGACCAGCCTGGATACCATGATCGATTCCTGTCAGCGCAAAGGCATTGATCGGATCGCAATCACCGATCACAATACAGCGGAAGGCGCATTGGCACTGGCAAGGCGCGCGCCCGATCTGGTGATCGTTGGTGAAGAGATCATGACGACGAAGGGTGAACTACTCGGCTATTTTCTCAAGGAGTCAATCCCGGCAGGGTTGACACCCGATGAAACGATCCGGCGTTTGCGCGATCAGGGTGCGGTGATCAGCGTTTCGCACCCCTATGATCGCCTTCGCAAGGGCGCATGGGATGAAGCCGACCTGCTGCCGATTCTGGATAAAGTGGATGCGTTGGAAGTATTCAACGCGCGCTGCCTGTACCCCGAAGACAACGCGAAGGCACTGACGTTGGCGACGGCTCACAACAAGCCGGGCACTGTCGGTTCGGATGCACATATCGCTTATGAATTCGGGCGTGCAACGCTGACGATGCAGCCGTTCGAGAGTGCAGGCGACTTTTACGAATCGCTCAAACGGGCACGTGAAGTCACAACCTTAAGCCCGGCCTGGGTTCATGCTGGCTCGACTTACGCTAAATGGTTGAAGAAACTTGGCTTGCGGGAACGACTCTGGGCAGGCGGCTAGTACGTATTCGGCTAGAATATTATTTTATTTTCGCTTGTTAGTAATTTTCTTTCACCCGTTGCTAACCTGTTTATCAGGTGGAATTTGCATTTGAGCAGTATGAAGGCGCATATTGCAGCAAGCCAAATCCCAATTTTTGCTGCATTATTTGCTCATTAGATTTTTTTATGATGGGTCTGGAAAATGAAGCGATTTTCTATCTCGTTCCTGATTCTGTTGTTGATTGCCGCTGGTTCGTTTAGTCAGGCACGCGCGGCGGTGACAATCAGCGGTTTGGTTTACCATGATCACAACGACAATGGGACTCGTGATCTGAATCCCGTCGTGAACAATAACGGTTCAGGGCAAATCGGCCTGGCTTCTGATGAAGGGATCGCCAATGTCACCATCACCGCTTACGCTCTAAGCGGGGCGATTGCCGGAACAGCCGTTTCTGCCGCAGATGGCACCTACAGCCTCAACGCATCAGGTGTTGGTCCATATCGTATCGAATTTACGGCTTTGCCGCCCGGTTTTGTGGCCGCCGCACACGGCGCGACGGCCAACAGCAGCGGTACGGACGTACAGTTTGTGGCCGCTAACGGCGCAACCAACATTAATTTCGGCATTCACCTTCCACAGGACTATTGTCAGGATAACCCGACATTGGCGACCCAGTGTTATGTCTTTGGTGATAACACGCAAGACCCGGCCTCGCCCGTATTTATCACATTGCCTTACACGGCGGGCGCGCAAAGCACTGAAACCAACCCCGCGCTGATTCGCAATCCAACTACTCACCCGATCACAATTCCAGCGGCGCAAATTGGCACGACAGCGGGTTTGGCCTATGGCCGACGCACCGGCAATTATTACGCCGCCGCTTTTATGAAAAAACACACGGGTTTTGGCCCCGTCACGAACCCAACCGGCGCGATCTACCGGATCACATCAGCGGGTACGGCGTCACTGTTCACTAATCTGAACACGCTCTTTACGCCCACCACTGCCGGAGCAAATCCACACGGCCTGACCACCTGCTCCACGAGTGATGTGTATGTTTGTGATAGTTACAACACCGCCTGGGATGCTGTCGGCAAGGTGGCATTGGGTGGCATGGATATCAACTTCACCGAGACATACCTATACGTAATGAATCTGGCAGATCGGAGTCTGTATCGGCTGCCGCTCAATGCGCCGCCGACTGCTGCCAACGTGGTTCGTCAGACAGTACCGCTCAATCAGGCAGACTGCCCGAATCCAAACCTTGATATTCGCCCGTTCGCTGTCAAGTTTGATTATTTCGGCGGTATAGAGCGGTTGTATGTGGGTATGGTCTGTTCGGCGGAAAGCACTGGCAGTGCGGCGAATTTATTGGGTTACGTCTATAGTGTCGATCCAACCACATTGGCGTTCAGCAATGCGCCTGTTTTCACGATGGCTTTTAACTACCCGCGTCGATGGGCAGATAATCCATCATCGGCTGTGTGGAAAGCCTGGACTCCCGTCTTTGCAACTGTCCTGACCACACCCTCTGGCGGTGTTCATAAAGCGATCTATCCACAACCCTGGATTACAGATCTGGCCTTTGATCGCGGCAATCTGATTCTGGGTATTCGAGACCGCCTCGGCGATCAGGCTGGTCGTGCCGCGCCCTCTGATCCATCCGATCCATCGATCCCCTGGTATGGGATTTCGGCAGGCGATACCTTACGCACTATCGGTAATATCAATAACGGTTGGACGCTCGAAAATAACGGCAATGGTTCCGGGGGTGCAGGTAACAACCAGGGGCCTGGCGGTGGCGAATTTTACTTTCAGGATAATTTTGGCACAGTCGGTGAATTTCACGATGAGGTGTCGCTTGGCGGTGTGGCGCAAGTGCCCGGTTATCCCGATGTGGCTGTAACGACATTTGATCCGGGGCGCGCACTTCCAGCCAATGTGAGTGCAACAGGTGGCTTTGGCACAGGCGGTTTGCGCTGGTTCAGCAATATCGCTGGAACTGATACCAAAGGCTACGAAATATTTAATACCTATTTGAACCCGAACACGCTTAATAAAGCCAACGGGATCGGTTTGGTACGCGCCGCCTGTGGACTTGCCCCCATCGAGATTGGTAACTACCTGTGGCTCGACTCGAATCGCAACGGGATTCAAGACCCAGACGAAGCACCTGCCGCCAACGTCATCGTTGATCTCTACAACTCGGCTGGTACAGCCCTCGTAGCAACCACAACCAGCAGCGCCAATGGGCAATACTATTTCAGTTCACAGTCCAGCCCATTACAACCCAATACAGCCTATAAAATTGTCATCCGCCCATCCAATTTCGATGCAGGACAGCCGCTGGCAGGCTACGCGCCAACGATCAATCTGGCGGCGGGCAGTGAACTACGCGACTCGAATGGTATTGGCGGAACGGTATTAACGGCTTTCCCCGGTGGTGCCGATGTTGCAGCGATCACATTGGGCGATCACGGTTTCAATGATCATACCCTCGATTTCGGCTTTTCCGCGCCCGTGACACTAACGCCCACGCTAACTGCAACAATGACGCCAGGCTCAACAACAACACCAGCAACGCCAAACGCCACCGTTAACCCAGTCACCCAAGTAGCCGTTACGCCTGTTCCAACGGCAACCATAAATCCTTCGGTGTTGCAGTTCAGCAAAACAAGCGATCTATCATTGGTACGCCCCGGCGAAACGGTTCGCTTCACAATCACGGTTTCCAATACAGGCAGCACGCCGATCCTGAATGTTGTTGTGACCGATCCCGTTCCAGACATTTTCACAATTGAGTCGGTGTCGGCCAGTCAGGGAACGTATACCATCAACGGGAACACCGTCGTTTTCAATGTGGGGACGCTCAACCCGTCGATCACCGCCACACTCACTATAGTCGCTAAAGTGCGCGGCGATGTTCAGCCGCCCGTGAACGCCATGAACACGGCAAGCGTTGATTATTCAGGCGGTGGGCGTCGTTCAGCCAGCAGCCCGATTCGGATCACCGGCGGTGTTTTACCCAGGACAGGTGAACACCCTTAGCGATCAGGAGTTATAGTAGCGGCTGCTACCCGCTTCGCGGATTGCTTACTCAATTTCCGGCCAGATTTTGGTATGAAGTCGATTGTATTCCTCGAAACAATTGACTTCGTAATTAAGCTCGGCCTGAGTTCACGCTGATTCGACCTATGCCAAATGGTAGAAAAAACCTGGCTTGAGGGGACGACTCTGGGTAGGCAGCTAACATTCGGACAGTTCGTATCGGACTAGAGTATTGTTTCGCTTACGTTTGTTACTGACTTTATATCACCTGCTTATCGGGTGGTTTTTGAGGCGCTAAAGTTGGCCTCAGCCACCTCAAATGACCAAAACCTGAATTATTGCGCTCTTTTTTGCTCATTGAATTGTTTTACATTGAGTCCAAAATGAAGCGTTTGTCCATCTTACTACTGATAATTCTGCTTTTAATGGCTGCTGGCTCGTTTGGTCGGGTATATGCGGCAGTCACGATTAGCGGCAGCGTTTACCATGATCACAACGATAATGGGACTCGTGATTTGAGTTCCGTTGTGAACAATAATGGTTCAGGGCAAATCGGCTTAGCCTCCGATGAAGGGATCGCCAACGTCACCATCACCGCTTACGACCTAAGCGGGGCAATTGCCGGAACAGCCGTTTCTGCCGCTGATGGCACCTACAGCCTCAACGCATCAGGTGTTAGCCCGTATCGCATCGAATTTACGGTTTTGCCACCCGGTTTTGTTGCCGCCGCGCATGGATCAACGGCAAACGGCAGCGGCACAGATGTGCAATTTGTTGCGGCAAGCGGTGCGTCCAACATCAACTTTGGCATCCACCTTCCGCAGGACTACTGCCAGGATAACCCAACGTTGGCGACGCAGTGTTACGTCTTCGGCGATAATACGCAAGAAAACACCGAGTCCGTTTTTATAACGCTGCCCTACACAGCAGGCGCGCAAAGCACCGAAACCAACCCGGTGCTGGTTCGTAACCCACCCACCCATCCAATCATGATCCCGGCGGCGCAAATCGGCACGACAGCGGGTTTGGCCTTTGGTCGCCATACGGGCAGCTATTACGCTGCGGCCTTCATGAAAAAGCACACGGGTTTTGGCCCCGTGCCGAATCCAACCGGCGCAATTTACCGGATCACCCCGGCGGGAACAGCATCGCTGTTTACCAACCTGAACACGCTCTTTACCCCGATCACTGCCGGAGCAAATCCGCACGGCCTGACACCTTGCGGTCTCGGCAATGTGTATATTTGCGACAGCTATAACACGGCCTGGGATGCTGTTGGCAAAGTGGCGTTAGGCGGCATGGACATCAATTTTTCAGAGACTTATCTGTATGTGATGAATCTGGCGGATCGAAGCCTGTATCGACTGCCGCTCAACGCGCCGCCTACCGCCGCCAATGTGATTCGCCAAACAATACCGCTTAACCAGGCCGACTGCCCAAACCCCGCGCTCGATATTCGTCCGTTCGCTGTCAAGTTCGATTATTTCGGCGGTGTGGAGCGGTTGTACGTGGGCATGGTCTGTTCGGCGGAAAGCACCGGCAATGCAATGAATGTGCTAGGATACGTCTATACCGTCGATCCATTGACGCTGGCGTTCGGCAGCACACCCGTTTTCACAATGGCTTTCAATTACCCGCGCCGCTGGGCTGATAACCCATCATCTGCCGTGTGGAAAGCCTGGACTCCAACCTTTGCCACAATTCTGTCAACGCCTTCGGGCAGTATCAATAAAGTGATTTATCCACAGCCCTGGATTACTGACCTGGCCTTTGATCGTGGCAATCTGATCCTGGGCATTCGAGACCGGCTGGGTGATCAGGCTGGTCGTGCCGCGCCGTCTAACCCATCCGATCCATCCGTCCTCTGGTATGGGATTTCAGCAGGCGATACATTACGCGCCGTTGGCAATATCAATCAGGGTTGGACACTCGAAAGCAACGGCAATGGCTCCGGCGGTGCCAATAACAGCCAGGGGCCAGGCAACGGCGAATTTTACTTTCAGGATAACTTTGGCACAGCAGGCGACTTCAACGACGAGGTGACACTTGGCGGCGTGGCACAAGTGCCCGGCTATCCCGACGTGGTGGTGACCGCCTTCCTTCCGGGGCGCGCACTTCTAGCCGACGTAAGTGCAACGGGCGGCTTTGGTACGGGCGGTCTGCGCTGGTTTAACAATACCGCCGGAACCGATACCAAAGACTATGAAGTATACAATACCTATTTGAACCCGAAGACGCTCAATAAATCGAATGGGATTGGTTTAGTGCGCGCCGCCTGTGGACTCGCCCCTATTGAGATCGGTAACTACCTGTGGCTCGACGCGAATCGAAACGGCGTTCAAGACCCTGACGAAGCACCTGCAGCCAACGTCATTGTTGATCTCTACAATTCCGCTGGCACAACGCTCGTTGCAACAACTACCAGTGACACCAATGGGCAATACTATTTCAGCTCGCAATCCAGCCCATTGCAGCCCAATACGGCCTATAAGATCGTCATTCGCCCGTCCAACTTCGATCCAGGGAAACCGCTGGCAGGTTACGTGGCAACCGTCAACCTGGCGGCAGGCAGTGAACAGCGCGATTCGAATGGCGTGGGTGGAATAGCCTTGTCGGCTTTCCCCGGTGGCGCTGATGTAGCCGCTATTACATTGGGCGATCACGGCTTTAATGATCACAGGCTCGATTTTGGCTTTTCTCCAGCCGCTGCGCCCACTGCATCAATAACCGCAACCGTCAACCCTTCGGTGTTGCAGTTCAGCAAAACAAGCGACTTATCACTGGTACGCCCCGGCGAAACCGTCCGTTTCACGATTATGGTTTCTAACACGGGCAGCACGCCGATCCTGAATGTGGTTGTGACCGATCCCGTTCCAGATATTTTCACAATTGAGTCGGCGTCGGCCAGTCAGGGAACGTATACCATCAACGGGAACACCGTCGTTTTGAATGTGGGGACGCGCAAACCGTCGATCACCGCCACACACCCAATATTCGCTAAATTGCGCGGCGATGTTAATCCCCCCGGGAAAGCCAATAACACCGCAAGCGTTT
>JBBSEU010000039.1:0-26967 GCA_038239365.1 Aggregatilineales bacterium | reverse complement strand
TTAGCCGTTCAACAGTTGATCCATATCCACCGTCTCAGCATGGGCGGCCTTGAGCAGCGTCCAGTAGAGCGGGAACAAGGAAACGAAATCGCCTGTCAACGTGTCGAAATCTTCCTCGGATTCAACCGGATATTCCAGGCCGGGGAAAAAGACGGTGCAGCCATTCGCCTTGAAATAATCGCTATCGACATCGACGGCGAAAAATTGATCGAGTTCTTCAACGGCTTCTTCTTCGCCATCGCTATTGTAGAGGAACAGTTCCTCGAATTCGCTCAGATATTCACCCAGCGACTCGCGGTACTGATACAGCGCCTTCACGAACAGACGCCACTCCAGCGCACCCTTGACGCGGAAGACGACGCCGACAGTCTCGGCATTGGCGCTCACTGCCAGCGAGAAAGCGGGCACGCGCACATTCCGCAAGGCCGAGTAATCCCCTTCGGCGGGGTGCAGTCCGGCGTAGGCTTCGTCGGCCATTACTTCGGCAACATCATCACTGTATTGCGTCACATCAAAACCGAATGTGTCGGTTGCTTCGGTCAGAATCGTTTGAATCAGGGCACTCAACCGGGGCAAAACCTGGGAGCGCAAAGCATCGGTTCGCCCGGCTGCGTCCCCGGCGAAAGCGGACGTGGCGTCAATCGGTTGGAGTCGAGTTTTGGAAGACATGAGAAGCTCCTTCACTCAGAGTCACTTGTGTGACATACAACAAAATGGCGACCATTGGTGTCGCCATCGGAGATCATAGCTTAACTCGTGCCGTTTGTCGATGAGTGATCGGTAAATGTCAGGTGTGCGCCGGACGCTTGTCAAACGTACTATTTGGTAGTACAATATGGGCATTCGGAGTTTTCGCGGCAAAAAGTGGGCAGCCCCCACTTTTTTTCTTATCTATACCCGGAATTCTTCATTCTAAAGTAGCGGAGTACCTGGCGGCAATGGCAAAAAGTGAGTTTTTACTGGCGTTCAACGAGATCGCGGAACTGCGAAAGCTGCCGCGCGAGGTGATCACCGATGCGCTGCGGCAAGCCTTGATATCGGCCTATCGGCGCGATACCAAAGCCAGCAATGCCCAGCGCGTCGAAGCAGAAGTCGATCTGATAACGAACCTGCACAAGATTTTCGTCGAAAAAGAAGTTGTCGATGATGTGCTGGACGATAACACCGAAGTGACTTTCAATAAAGCCCAGTACATCGAACCGAGCGTTCAGATGGGCGATATGGTGATGGTGCCGATTGAGTACGATGTAAAACGTTTCGGGCGCATCGCCGCGCAAACGGCCAAGCAGGTTATTTCGCAAAAAATCCGGGACGCTGAACGCAATCAACTGTACGATGAATTCAAAAATCGTGAAGGTGAACTGGCAACTGGTCAGATTCAGAGCATCAACAACCAGCAAATCACGCTGACACTGGATCGTGCCGAAGCGATCATGCCGCGCAAAGAGCAAATTCCGGGCGAACGTTACCGCCCGCACGACAAAATCCGGGTGCTGATCAGCGAAGTCAAAAAGAGTACGCGCGATCCACAGATCATCGTTTCGCGGGCGCACAAGAACATGCTGCGCCGCCTGTTTGAATACGAAGTGCCCGAAATCTATAACAAACAGGTTGAAATCAAAAGCATCGCCCGCGAAGCCGGACACCGCTCCAAAGTGGCCGTCGCCGCGATGGCACCCGGCGTCGATCCGCTGGGCGCGTGCGTCGGGATGCGCGGTACTCGTATCCAGAACATCGTCAAGGAACTCAACGAAGAAAAGATCGATGTGATTCCCTGGGACGCCGATCAATCGGTATTCATCGCAAAGGCGCTCAGTCCGGCGCGCGTGAGCGGCGTTTATCTGGAAGAAGATATTGATCAGGGACGTACTGCCATCGTCATCGTGCCGGATGATCAACTATCGCTGGCGATTGGTCGTGAGGGGCAAAATGCACGGCTGGCCGCCAAACTGACGGGCTGGCGCATCGACATTAAGAGCGTGAGCGAAGCGGCGATTAGCTCTGTCAATCGACTGGATGAACCGCCGCTGGATAAGTTGTCGGTTGATTACCCGGATATGGTCGTCGAAGTGCGGCGTATCCTCGATAAGAAACGTGCAGATAGAGCCGTTATGCCCGAAGAATATACGACTCTGGCGCGTTTCGTGCAGATGGTCGAGCAGCGTCAGTTGGATCAGCGCGAAATTGGTCGCGCCCGTCGCAAGAAGGCGATGGAGAAAGTTCGGCATACGATCCCGGCCTATGCGTTTACCGTGCCGCTCAAGGATTTGAACCTGCCCGATTCGATCTTGCAGGCACTCAAAAATGTCGAGAACGTGGGCGATCTGATGCTGCGCGTCCAGGCCGATGCCGATAAGCTGGAGGAGGTGTTGACCGCCGCGAAACTTGATGAAGACGCGATGGACGTGATCGACGACGCGATCACAGACTTCACCCGTGCCCATCGAGAGCCAGAAGCAACCCTTGAGGCTGTCGCAGAGGAAGACGCTCCGATGCTGCCTGCTGCAAACATGCCAGAACCCGAAGCGGTGATCGCTGCGCCAGTGCTTGATCCTATCTTTGCCGAAGACGAGGAAGAAGCGCCACCGGCCTTCATCGACGACGTCCCACAGCTTCCGACCAGAGCCGATGAGAATCGCCCCAAGATGCGGAAAGTGCCGAAGGTGGTTGCCGAGCCGACTGAACCTGTCGAAGCTGTTTTTGCGACAGATGCTGACGGGGATGATGATAAGAAGGGTGATAAGAAGGGCAAGGATCGTCGCCGCGAACTCGTTTTTGACGAAACGCGCGGTCAGGTTGTGGCAAAGCGCAAGCGCAAGGGCGGGCGTGACCGCACGGGTTGGACTGATAACGAAGAAGATGAATAGAGCGGAGTCAGTTTAGCGGATGAGTAAGCCAGTGAGTGTTCAGAAGCAACCTCAAAAACAGCAACAGCGGCCTGTTCCGCAGCGGATGTGCGTGGTTTGCCGGACAACGGCGGCTAAGCGCACACTGACGCGCGTGGTACGTACCGCCGACGAAGGGGTGCAGATTGACCGCACTGGCAAGCGAAATGGGCGGGGCGCGTATCTGTGTGACCAGCCGGGCTGCTGGCAGCGCGCCATCGAGATGGATGTTTTGGCGAAGGCGCTCCGAACCGATCTGACTGATGAAGACCGACAGCGGTTGCGCGACGCCAAACCACTTGTGAAACCGTTAACAGCGCCGATAGCACGGCACACAGAAGGCTAGTATGTTCCAGCGTTCACAGCGCGTCTAAGTACATGAATCTCCTGTACTATCGACCACTGTTCGCAGTGTATTTTGAGATGACCCGAACGAGTCAAGCGCACGGTTGTGCGGTACGTTCGGCGGAAGGGCAGCCCCTCGGCAGCTAATGTCCCCCCGCCATACGACGCCCGCCGTGCTACGCATCAATAGCAATAAAGGCATGGAGGCCGTATGGCAAAAGAACGTCAATTGATTGAAATCCCCGAATACCTCACCGTCCGCGAGCTAGCCGAACTGATGTCGGCCAGCCCGATTGAGGTCATGAAGCAGCTCATCAAGAACGGGATCATGGCGACGATCAACCAGCAGATCGACTACGATACTGCGGCCATCGTCGTTGAAGAAATGGGTTACGAGGCGCAGCCCGTCGTGCTGGTGCTGGACGAACCCGAATCAGACGAGAATACCCCCCAATGGCGTCGGCTCTACTCCGAAGAAGACCCGCGCAAACTGGAACGTCGCCCGCCCGTCGTGACCATTTTGGGGCATGTCGATCATGGTAAAACGTCGCTGCTCGATGTGATCCGCAGCGCGCATGTGGCCGATGGCGAACACGGCGGTATCACGCAGCATATCGGTGCTTATCAGGTGCTGCACAACAAGCGCAAGATCACCTTCCTGGACACGCCGGGTCACGCGGCATTCACGGCCATGCGTGCACGCGGCGCTCAGGGTGCAGACGTAGCGGTGCTGGTTGTCGCAGCCGACGACGGCGTGATGGAGACGACCAAAGAAGCTGTCGCCCACGCCCGCGCCGCCAAAGTGCCGATTGTGGTAGCGATGAACAAGATCGATAAGCGCAATGCCAACCCGGAGCGCGTCAAGCAGGAATTGGCCGACATTGGTTTGAACCCGGACGAATGGGGTGGCGAAACGATGGTTGTACCCGTTTCGGCGCGTGAAAAGACGGGCATCGAAGACCTGCTCGAAGCGATTCTTCTGGTGGCCGACGATGCACAAATCCTGGCGAACCCAAAAGGTAAAGTGGCCGGGACAGTGCTGGAAGCCGAGATGGACAAGAACAAGGGCATCCTGGCGACTCTGCTGGTGCAAAATGGCACGCTCAAAACGGGCGATGTGGTGATCACTGGCACCTCGGCAGGCCGCATCCGTGCCATGTTCGATGAGAAGGGCAACACGGTCAAAGAAGCGACGCCTTCAACACCTGTGCGGGTAATGGGTTTGACCGAAATGCCGCACGCTGGCGACCTGTTCATCCTTGCCAAGAACGAGAAGGAAGCGCGCATTCTTGTTGAAGAACGCAAGCAGACGATCAGTGATTCCAATGTGCGCGGCCCGCGTGCCGTGACGCTGGATGATCTGTTCAAGCAGTTCCAGGCGGGCGAAGTCAAGGAACTGACGATCATCCTCAAGGCCGATGTGCAGGGTTCGCTTGAGCCGATCCTGAACCATCTGAACTCGCTCGGTACCTCCGAACTCGGACTCAAGGTGCTGCACGCCGAAACCGGCAACATCACCGAGAACGATGTGAACCTGGCCGTCGCCACGCGCTCGATCATCGTTGGCTTCCAGGTGACGGTGGACAACGCCGCCCATCGTGTTGCTGAGTCAAACGGTGTGGACATTCGCCTGTACAACGTCATCTACGAATTGTTTGATGACGTGGAAAAGGCGCTCAAGGGGATGCTCGATCCGGTTTATGAAGACAAGGTGATCGGCACTGCCGAAGTCCGCGCCCTGTTCCAGTTGAAGTCCGGGAATATCGCCGGGTGTGTCATCCGCGAAGGCGAAGCGCGACGCAATCTCAAGACGCGCGTGCGCCGTGGCCGCGATTTCGTGGCGACGGATCAGACCGTTGCCAGCTTGCGACGCGGTACGGAAGACGTGCGCGAAGTGCGGGCGGGCATCGAGTGTGGTATCCGGCTGGAGGGCTTCGACGCCTTCAAAGTCGGCGACATGATCGAATTCCTCACCCGCGAACGTGTGAACTAGCTTTGTAACCCCGTCCCCTCTGGCAAAGAGGGGACGGGCTTCACCTGATCTTCCCTTACTTTCTGTTTTAAGGTCTGTGATTTGGATGCCCCAGATAGACCGCATCCGCGAAAACCTGCCGCGCGCCGGTGTCCACGTACCCCGTGCTGACCGCCACATTAACCGATGCTTCGTTATTCGGCTCAACCAGATAGATCGGGATGCGGCCACTTTGCAGCACGCGCGCGGTACAGGCCGCAACAACACTGCGCCCCCAGCCTTTGTTGCGCGCTTCTGGATCAGTATGAACGTACACTTCGGCAAAACCCGGCGATTGCCAGTTGACGCCCGCATAGGCTTGCAAGCCATTGCTGTTGATTTCACAGCGCGGCGTGCCATCGGGCGCGGTTTTATTCGTTACCAAAACGTTGATCTGCGGTGTGAAGCGCGCCCGATCCAACACATAGATCGACAGGATACGCTCATTGGTAATCGTCAGGCTGCCACCCACGAGCGCCAACTGATTCAGGTTCGAGAACAGCAGGTATGGGCGTCCGATAGTCAGTGCCTCGGCCAGCAAATCGGCGGCGGGTTCAGCCCGATAACAACGCATCACGATCAACGGGCGGAACAAATCGACGCCCGTTTGAAAGCGCCCGACGAAGCCTTCACCCGCCCGCACGAACAGCGCCGAACGGACTGGATCATGGTACAAACCATAGTAGGCAGTGGGCGCATCTGCCGGGCTATTAGCATCGACAAACGTCCCGATCAGATTCCGTTGTTCGCGCAGTGAATCGGCGGCCATCGCTTAGGGGTACAGCCGTTTGAGCATACGCGCATACGGGATCGTCTCACGGATATGTGGCAGTCCGCAAACCCAGGCAACGGTACGTTCAACGCCCAAACCAAACCCGGCATGTGGCACGGAGCCATAGCGCCGCAAATCCAGATACCACGCATAGGCTTCACGCGGCAAACCAATCTGAGCGACTCGTTGTTCGATCAAGTCCTTATCATAGATGCGTTCGCTGCCACCCGTGATTTCCCCGTAGCCTTCCGGTGCCAGCAAATCGACGCTTCGGCACACGTCCGGGCGGCCCTCAACGGGCTGCATATAGAATGCTTTGACCGCCGTCGGATAGTTGTACACGAACACTGGGCGGTCAAACTGTTGGGTTAACGCCGTCTCGTGTGGCGATCCGAAGTCGTTGCCCCAATCAATGTGTAGCAGCGCCTTTTCTTCGGGATCAGTTGTCGCGGCGGCCAGCTTGCCCAGGCGTTCCACTGCATCGTCATAGCTGATGCGCGGGAAGGGTGCTGTTACGCGTTCTAAGGGAGTCGTATCGCGCTCGATTACCGCCAGTTCGTTCTTGTTAGTCTCAAGGACGCGCCCCACAATGTAGCTGATGAACTGTTCTTCCATGTCCATCAAATCTTCAAGTGAGAAGTAGGCCATTTCCGGCTCAACCATCCAGAACTCGGTCAGGTGGCGGCGCGTCTTGCTCTTTTCAGCGCGGAAGGTTGGCCCAAAGGCATATACCTTGCCAAAGGCCATCATGTTCGCTTCGTTGTAAAGCTGCCCGGTTTGCGCCAGATAGGCCGTCATCTCGTCAAAATAGTTGATGGCAAACAGTTCTGTCGTCGATTCGCCCGCTGCTGGCGTCAGGATCGGCGTGTCGACGTTCAGATAGCCGTGATCGTCCAGCCAGTTGCGAATCGCGCGTGTGATCGTGGCACGAATCCGCAGGATCGCCCACTGCCGCGACGAACGTACCCACAGGTGGCGGTTATCCATCAGGAACTCGACGCCGTGTTCTTTGGGCGAGATTGGGTATTCCTCACTCAATTGAATCACTTTCAGGTCTTTGATCCCGATTTCAAAGCCGCCCGGCGTGCCCGGCGCGCGCGCATCAGCCCGTACCGAACCCGTCAAAATGACCGATGATTCCTGAGTGAGCGAACGGGCGGCCTCGAATTGTTCAGCCGGCAGTTCTTTTTGAAAGGCGACACACTGCGCCATCCCGGTGCCATCGCGCACCAGCAAGAACTGGAGTTTGCCTTTATCGGTGCGGTTGTACAGCCAGCCATGCACCGTAACTTCCTGACCTTCGTATTTTGCGATCTCGGAGAGCGAAATTGGCTGTGCCAATGGAATGATTTCCTCGTATAATGAAAGCGTAAGATTATGTGAATAAGCTAGCGACTATTCTATCGGTGCGTGAGAAGCGGGTCAAGCGCCGAATACCTTCCAAAACAGCACGGGTCTTGATAATTGCTTAAAGATAATTGGTTATCCTTGTGGAAGGGATGGCATACGATATGCTAGCACAACAATAGCAGGGCGAACTTATACTTAACCCCTCAATGTCTTCAAAGTACAGTCAGTTTGTTGAAGTTATGGAGGCTAAAAATGGTTGATCAATTCACCCCCAGCGAGTACATTGGTGATGAGACGCCTCATCGCCACTGGTCACCCACGTCTCAAACGTATGCACCCGCCGATGTGTTGATGAGTCACTTGCAAACTGGTTGGCGACTGGACGGGCTGGCTGGTGTCGAATCCTTCTGGCACGCCGGGGTACGTCGCGTGGATGTTTATTACTTTACGCTCGTGCGTGGCGATGAACGGCTCGAAATGCCCGTCCTGGCAAACCCAACCGTCTTCCGCCTGATCGAAGAAAACCAACTGAACGTGATCCGGGTCAACGCTTCGCGCGGCGACTGACCTCAATTTTGTTCTGTCTTGGTATCTTCCAGAAAGCAATTCCAGTTGCTTTTTGAAGATACCAAGATTGTTCTGCAACTTTGGCTTTATATATGACAAACTGGCACAACCCTTCTCTAACAGAAGTTCAAAGCGAATTCAATCAAAGACGAACACATACACTCGTCTATTATGGCGCATTCATTGACGTTGATAGTAACCAACACTTCTATGATTTTGAATGTGGCTTACGTGTAAGCGGATTGCGGCCACTTGGGGATCCGCCACTCGTAGAACTGGAACTGGAAAGTAGCGAGTTAGTATGGGCCGTTGCGCCAGTCTATGATTATCAATTTGAATTAGCTTCGCCGCGTTCCAAAGCTGCTCACAACGCGGTTTCAATTCCACGTGAATATTGGCCGTTTGATATTCAACAATTGCAGGAACGTATCGAAAAAGGTGAAGCAAAAACTTCACTGCTCCCGGAACAGCAAACCCGTGAGCAGTTAATCGATCCTATATTAAACAACGCAGGTTGGCATACGGATAAGTTGAAGCGCGAACACACTTTCTCCTACGGTAGCAACAAGGAAGGAGCGAAACAGTTTCGTGCAGACTATATTCTTTACGTTCAACATCCTTTGCATTCGCGTATTATTGCTGCTGTAATCGAAGCCAAGCGCGAAAGCTTTCCAGCAGACTACGGACTTGAGCAGGGAAAAATGTACGCTGATATTCTGGGCGAGAATGTTAAGTATGTTTTTGCAACTAATGGTCACGAATTTGTCACCTATGATAGAACTCGACGAATATTCATTGAAGCGCAACCTATGGCACAATTCCCGCAAGTCAGTGTTTTAGAAAATCAAATAAAGAAAATACCAGAACATCAGTGGCGAATTGATAGTGACCCTCGTAAAAGTTATGCTATTCCACTGAATTTGGATGGTGATAATAAAAAAAATGTCGCTGCCGTCGCTCAGTTGCTGCTTCCCGACATCAGTATTCGTAACCAAACTTTTCAGTTTTTTGCCGATTCAGTATTGTTTGTAAATAACATAAGTACGGGAAAATGGGAAACAACACTTAGTGCATCGGGAAGTTTCGTGCGGTTAAACGTAGGTAGAATCGAGGTTTTAGCGATATTCCGCAATGGTATTCATGTTCTACTTGATGAAACACTCTTGACCGAAAAAGAAAGTTATCAACTGGGAAAGTACGCATGGTTTTCACATGGCTATAAAAGTGTGCCTGAATCAATTATCTACAATTTTCGGGCAGATGCACTCCCAATTGTTAAGCCTTTGATTTTAGAGTCTTACCATTCGCTTCTAACCCTTGCCGCTAATTCCGTTAAGGTTAATACTGGCTATAGACAATACCATTCGGCAGGCGTGATAGATTATTTGGAGGATGTGACCGGGCAAAAAGTGCCACATCCCAAGTACAGCTAATTAAGGCGTTGGGTTTGGACAGCTTTTCATCTTTTGCCCAAACTTAAACCAGATTTCATAGGAAGTTGCAAGGCGCGAAAGTGTGCCGACAACAGGCCGCACCGCCACACAACCCTGAATGTCTATGATCGCCGCATAGCCATGAAAGATGCGATCATCGGTATCGCAGCGCACGCCCCAATAACGATTAGCTGAGCTTGGTGCATTTGCCAGCGTGCTAATATCCGTCAGGACGTCTTTATTGACAGCATCTACCCAGATATGATGATCTGCCCCGGCGCAAAATTCCGGGAAACTTTCCTGAACTGCATGGACAATGGCGTCAGCGCGTGCGGCGCTGGCACTTTTGTAGACGCTAAACGCGATAATGATTACCAGTGTACCGATCAACACGAAAACAAGTAAACTCATCAGTCTGCGTCTTATGACCACCCTCAATCCCCCTTCGTTCAGCGATCTCCAGTCAAGTCCTCAGGATTGCGGACGTGTGGTTTGGGCTTTTTGCCCGCGCCAAGCGCCACACTGCGTTGATAGGCCGCCCACACAGCCCGTGCGATGACGGTTCGCAAGCCGCCTTTTTCCAAGTGGTAAATTGCTTCGGCAGACGTGCCGCCCGGACTCGTCACCTGATTACGCAGCATGGCCGGGTGATCTTTGCTCTGATCCGCATATTCTACTGCGCCGCGCATCGTCTGTATCACAAGCTGTTCCGCGATTCGGCGTGAAAAGCCGAGGTGAACGCCGGCATCGATCATCGCTTCCATGAACAGGAACACATAGGCCGGTCCCGTACCGCTTAACGCCGTCGCCATATCCAGGTAATCTTCACCATCCATGAAAATTTCCTGACCGAGTGTGCCCAGGATCGCGGCAGCTTGCGCGCGGCTTGCCTCGGAGACATTCTGTGCTGCTGTCCAGACCGTGATTCCCTGACCGATTCGGGCAGGCGTGTTCGGCATGGCACGCACGACGTTTTCATTATCCAGCCCCTCAACGATATGACCGATATTGACGCCCGCGATAATACTCAGCACCAACCGCGCCGATGTAGCCTTGCTGTGCAGTTCGGCCAACACTTTATCCAGCACCTGCGGCTTGATCGACAGGATCAATACGTCGGCCTGCTGCGCCACTTCGAGGTTATCAGTTGTGCTGCGAACGCCGTACCGCTCCGAAAGTTCTGTTCCGCGCTGTGCCAACGGATCGGCAGCGATGATCTGCTGTGGCGAAACGGTTTGCTGTTTGAGCAGCCCGGCGATCATCGCTTCGCCCATGACGCCGCTGCCGATAAAGCCAATCGTCGCATTCTGGAACATATCAGGTAACTGTTGTGTCGCCCATTTGTCTTTGGCATCGGTCATGATTTTGGCCCCATGAAGTCGGTCTTCGGAAATTTGGCGAAAGCGGCTTCGGCGACGGCCAAACGCTCCCGATTGACCGTCACGCCCAGCCCTGAACCCGTCGGGACATTCACGGTGCTGTCTTCGGCATTGAGCGTGAACACCTCGTCGATGATGTCCGGGTCATAGTAACGGTTGGTGGCGCTGATGTCACTGGGCAGCGTGACCCCCGGCAGCCCGGCGATGATCAGGTTGGCCGCCCGCCCGACACCCGTTTCAAGCATTCCGCCCACCCACAACGGCACGCCCGCCCCATAACAAAAACTGTGAAGTGCCTGTGCTTTGTGCAAGCCACCGACGCGCGATACTTTCAGATTGATGATCCGGCACGCGCCCAATTGCAGCGCCAGACGTGCATCATCAATGGTATGAATGCTCTCATCCAGGCAGATCGGCGTATCAAGACGCGGCTGCAACATACTGTGCTGGTAAATATCATCATAGCCTAGCGGCTGCTCGATCATCATCAGATTCAACGAGTCGAACTGCTTGAGGATCGGCAGTTGATCGAGTGTATAGGCGCTGTTCGCATCGGCCATCAGCAGAATATTTGGATATTGGCGACGCACTTCACGCAGCAGTTCCAAATCCCAGCCCGGCTTGATTTTTAATTTGATCCGTTTGTAGCCTTCTTTCAGGCGCTTGTCGATGATCGCAATCGTTTCATCAATCGTATCGTGAATGCCGATGCTCACCCCAACCTGTACCCGTTCGCGGCGATTCGGGTGTCCATCATCCGCCAGCGACTTACCCGCCAATCGCGCTGCCACATCAGCAAGTGCCATATCCATCGCCGACTTCGCCAGCGGATGACCGCGATATTTGGGGACTATTTGCGGTTGGTTGATCGATTTGCCGAGCAGTGCCGGGATGAAAAAATCTTGCAGCACATGAATCGTCGTGCCAATTGTTTCGTAGCAGTAACCCGGCGTCCATCCCGCCACGCTTTCACCCCAACCGATTTCGCCGCCCGCATGGACTTCAACCAGCACCGCCGGGCGAAACGAATCATTCCAACCGCTGGTCTGCAAGGACTCGACAAGCTGCATCGCAATCGGATGCAAGATAATCTTTTCGATAACTGCCGCTGAGTCGGACATGAAAGCTCCTATTCTATAGGCCGGGTACGATAATGCGCTAGATCGGCATCGGTAAGTTCTTCAGACTGCACCAAGCGAAAATGACGTTCAGAGGTGATAGCGATCTGGGTGTTATGCCGCTCAAAAGCGAATAGTGCAATGATCTTATCATTCAGAAATTGCGCGGCAATCGGTATCGAAATAAGGCTTGGAAACTTAGCCTCACAAAGCAAGAAATCCTGCATAATCTGAACGACACTCAGCCGATCACTTCCGCCTTTAGCTTGAATCGGAAACACATATTGCGCGCCACGCCGATCAATTCCAATGTACAACTCATCCGTTTCAACCTGACCGACACCAGGAACAGTAGTCCGCAAATGATTTTGGAGTGAATAACAGGTAACGCCCATAAAAATATCCACGAGGCGGTTATAACGCACTTTTGTCAATAATGCCTGTTCATCATTCAGGGCATATTTCGCAATCACACCCGGTGTCGAGTCGGGAATCTTGGTTTCGGCTAACATCGTATTTGGGCTAATAATCGATAAGGTTGTTGCGATAAAGGCGTAACGTGAACGGCCTGTTGGCACAATAATCCAGGCTTGGCCTTTAGGCGCAAGAGCTTGAATCGATGGAGGCAAATCGGAACGGTAGCGAAAGCTATAAATCACATCACCAATGTTTTTGGGCAATTTGATCTCAAGCCGTGCCGCGATGTCTTCAATTTCGGCACGCTGGAAGGCGATTTCGAGCGCCCCTGGCACATAATGATTAAAGAATAACCGCTCGATAATCTGCATATATCGATTTGACCGAACGCCCCGCTCATTGCTCATAAGATCACCCCGGCCAGCGCAGCAGAACAATTTCCTCACGCAATTGTTGTTTGGTCGCTGTTGCAAAGCGAGTCCGAAATAGATCAATGCCAGTACATTCGTAACCAAGTGTTTCTGCAATTTCGGCAAGGTGCTGACCGGTACGAATCATTACCTGTAAATACGATGCCTGATCACCTACTACATAGGCAAGTTGTGCGCCCGGTCGCAGCGCAGGTCGCAGTTCTGCCAGATGGCGTGCCATGCCACCAAAGTAGAGGCGGGTTACAGTACTATATAAACGCTCAAAGCCGGAAGTTTTGCCAAGTTCGATGCGGCGCGCTTCAATCGTTTCAGCAAGCCGTTGAATCGAAGGGAACTGCTTTACCCACTGATCATCATCATCGCCTTTGTAAACGCCTCGTGTATTCGAGCGGAGCAGTGTTCGCTTTAAGGCCTGCAAATCGGCTTTGTTTTTTACAAAGCTCAGCAAGACTGTTTCCAAGCGTGTGGTACGGGTATAGTCTTTTTCATTTGGATAAGGCGGAGACGTGATCACAACATCAATAGATCCTGGTCCTAATACACCCAGGAGTCGTCGAGCATCGGTTTGAAATACGGATGACTGAATCGCTTGTTTTGGGTGAAGCAACTCCAAATCATCGGCCATTGAACGTACTGTTTCCAGCCAAACGCCAATTACCGACGCATCCGGCTTGATCGGCCCTACCCCTACTTCGGGGCCAAAATGCAGGTTACTGATCGAAGTGACAAGCGCCTTTGCAAGCGCCAAACGCTCATACTCAGCATATGGATTGTATAAATCACGTTCCAGCGCCGATAGCAAAACTAACGTTTTGTGCAATGGGAGGGGACTGATCGAATTGGTCAACAACAGCTTTTGACATTCAGAGGATAGCGTTTCGAGCTTGACCGGTAAATCGAGTGGGAACAACACTGGATTATCTTCAATGCCCGCTGATTTCAGTGTTGTTAATGCACGACCAGCCACCTCTTCAGCGTGAGCCAGCAAAGCCTGAGAGACAGGTCGCCAATGTGTTTTCACTCGACTGGCGAAGTATCCAACCGGATTTGCTTCTATGCCGATACTGGGAATCCCCAGTTTCTTACATTCAACCAGAGTCGTTCCTGTTCCGCAAAACGGATCCAATACACGCTGATCAGGTTGGACATCAAATCGTTCTAAATATTGTCGAACGATCTGGGGTGGAAATGACAGCACGAAGCGATACCAGTCATGAGCCGTTCGATCACCCGGCAGCAATTTATTGAGTTCAGATTGGTTGGTTGTCAAACGGGCCGCGTGCGTCAATTTTTCACCGAATTTGCTGGTTGACAGCATTGCTAATTCGCACTAAAACCGCCGACATTTGCTTCGGAGGCGCTAAATACATAAAAACTGCGCTCCCGATTCTCAAACTTGCAGCGCAGAAAGTCGGTGATGATGTAATTGGCTCCAAAGGCTTGCATCAGCACTTCGCGGCTATGCGCCCGCCATGCCCGCGCCAGCCCTTCATCGCGCCGCACGATTTCATCAAAGTTTGCCGGGATTTCAGCCAGTGCCAGCATTCCATAGGCCGGGTTTGGCAGGTTGCCCGGCTCAGGCAAACCATTTGCGCCGATCACCGACGGGTTGACGATCACCGTGTTCGCGCTCAAATACTGCTCAATGCCGAGTGGCGGACGTTTGCCACTGAGTCGCTGCTCGACGCGCGGCATGGTCACGCGCCACTCCGCGATCAACCGATCCGACTGATCGAGGCTGACCAGCGGGGACGTTTTGACGCCATAATAATTTTTCTGATAAGCCTGTACCACGCTGCCCAGTTTCCGAATATTCAGGTGGGCATTGCGGCTGTTCAGCGGATCAAATGTCCAGGTGATCAACCGAATGCCCTGCTTGATGGCGTAATCGCGCTGCGCCAGTTTGAGCGCATAGCCTAACCCGGAGCCGCGATATTCAGGCAAAACCGTCATGCGCTGCGATACCATTTTGAGATTTGCCATCGCCGGGCGATCCGAATCCTGAATATCCGTGCCCAGGTAGCCCAACACAAACCCCACCACCCGATCATTCTTGACCGCGCCAAGCAGCAACCCGCCATTGCGAATCAGCGAAAGCAGCATATGCGGGTAAATAACGGTTGTCGGATCATCCCATTCGCCGCGTTGCAGCGCCACCACTTCATCAATCTCGTCAAAAGTCTTCAACGCGCGAATATCTATGCCTTCAATGACTGTCATCAGGAACTAACCTCTACACTCAACTCACGTTTGCCCGACACGCCGACGCAGCACCGCCCGCACCAGTTCCGGCGTGTAGCGTTTGCCGCGCATGTAGGTCAGGATCGTATCCTCGAAGCGTACCGGGCGGATGCCGAACGTATCATACATATTGCCAAGCGGCGCGGTTCGATTGGCCGCCAGAATATCAAACCACTGCGGCGTCATCGGCCAACGTGGAGCAACCCGCCGCGTGATCCCGGTCAACCAGCGCAGTATATAGGGCGGCACTGGCACAAGGGTACGCGGCGCACCCGTCACGCGCATCACGGTACGGATCATTTCGTTGAAGGTCATGTACTCCGGCCCGCCGATCTCAAGCGTCTGATCGACGGTGTTCAACGTTTCCAGGCTGCGGAACAATGCCTCAACCAGATCATCAATGTAAATCGGATGCAATAAGCCCTCGGCCTGACCGGGCTGCATGAAAAACAGGGGATTAGCGCGTAATGCGGCGGCGATGCCATTCACGAACCGATCTTCGCGCCCGAAAACAACCCCGCTCCGTACAATCGTGTAGGCCAGGCCACTGTTTCGGACTTGTTCTTCAACCCGACCTTTGACGCGCATCAGCGTAAAAGCCGAAGACGGCGACGCTCCAAGATGGCTCATCACGACAATTCGGCCTACCCGCGCCGCGCGTGCCGCCGCAATGACCGCCTGTGTCCCCTGCAAATCGATCCATTCCAGATCACGGCGGCGGCCCCACCACTGGGCACTGGCGAAGTGAAAGACGGTATGCACGTCGGTCAATGCCTGGTGCATCGCCGCCTGATCGTGAATCGTGCCCGGCACAATCGGGATCAAACCTGCCCAGGGGACGTTGGGCGTGCGGCCACCGCGCAGCGGCAGTATCGCGCGCACGGGCAACCCTTCGTTAATCAGCCGCGTAACCAGGTGTCGCCCGATCAGTCCGGCAGCACCCGTAACCAGGATCATTTGTCCGCCCCATCCCCTTACCGCTTCAACCGTCGTATTATAGCAGACGGAGTTGGTCAGTTGATAGGCGGAATTACCTTTGTGGCTTTTACGCCTTGTCCGCTTCCAACACGCGCTGAATCACCTTGTCGCTGGCCTTTTCCTTGAGGATCAGCTTGGTTCGACCATCCGGCATCTTTTCCTGTTTGATTAAATAGTGATCAGCATCAAAGTCACTGAATCCGGCTTTGGTATCCGCCTCAGCCTTGCCGCGCCAATCCTCAAGCTGCACAGCTTCCCACTGCTTCGTTTCCACCGAACGATACGCAGCATCCATAATCGCGTTCACGATATAACCATCGTAGAACGTTTCCATCGGCGTTTTACCGCTGTCCAGCGAGTCGAGCATATCCGCGAACATCGGCGTGTAACCGAGCGCGCCAACTTCATCGCCCACCGGGAATAACCAGCCCGTTTGACTTTCGGCTTTTTCGGCCACATAGCCGCCTTCGCCAACGGCGGTGAACATCTCGTAACCCGTCCGCAACCAGTGATTTAACCAGATTGTGCCTTCTGTGCCGGAAACTTCGTCGCGCAAATCCATGCCGCCCCGGAACGCCCAACTCACCTCGAACTGCCCAATCGCGCCGCTGGCATAACGCACCAATCCAACGGCGTGATCTTCGGCCTCAATCGGGTGTACCTGCGTATCTGCCCAGCACATCACTTCCAGCGGCTTCACATCCTTGCCAATGAAGTTACGGCTGATTTCGATGCAGTGGCAGCCCATATCGACAATCGCGCCGCCGCCCGAAAGTTCTTTTGTCCAAAACCAATCGCTGTGTGGCCCCGGATGGGTTTCGCGGGAGCGTGCCCACAACACGCGGCCAATTGCGCCGTTGTGAGTGGATTGAATGGCCTTGAGCGTCTTGGGCGTGTAAACCAAATCTTCGAGATAGCCGCCAAACACGCCCGCTTTTTCCACCGCTTCGAGCATTCGTTTGGCTTCAGCAGCAGTGCGCCCCAATGGTTTTGTACACAGTACCGCTTTTCCGGCGCGCGCGGCCAGCGTCACCGCTTCTTCATGCAGATGATTGGGCAGCCCAACAATCACCACATCTGTTTCCGCATCGTTGATCGCGGCGGCCATGTCGGTTGACCAGCGTGGAATATTCCATTCGCCTGCAAACTTCTGACCACGTTCTTCTGTGCGCGAATAGACGACCTGTACATGATCACGACTGCGCCCGCCATGCAACGCCATCGTGTAGAACATGCCGATCAAACCCGTGCCCAGCATTGTAATTTTGTGCATCCCAAAATCTTCCTTTTCAATAATTGATCGTAGTCTCTAATCCGCGCGATTAGAGCAGCGCCGCGCAGTCATGTCAAGTCAAACGGCTAAGCGTTTCAGACAAACGCATCAAATCGCAGAAGGCTTCTTTTCCGCCAGTCTATCGCACATAGCTTGATTTTGAGTTTTCATTGAGTTTGTTTTCCGTTGGATAATTATTCTATTACACCTGCTCCACCTGCTATGCAGGTGAAACAGGGTTACTAACAACCTTTTTGAGGCGCTTGCCCTGCTGAGCATCTTTTGGTTTTTTGAACGATCATTTGATATATTCCGAAGCACGTTAATCAGGCCGACTGAGTCGGCTTTTTGTTTGACTCTAGGACGATAGGAAAAGAAGAATGGCTCCGAAAATCCCGATTACAGTGGCTTATGGCGATGGCATTGGCCCGGAAATTATGCGCGCTTCGCTGCACATCATCCAAGAAGCGGGCGCAGATTTGGCGATTGAAGAAATTCAGGTTGGCGAAAAAGTCTATCTGAGCGGCAACCTGACGGGCATCGAGCCGGGTGCCTGGGACTCGCTGCGTCGCACGAAGGTGTTCTACAAAGCGCCGCTGACCACGCCGCAAGGCACTGGCTTCAAAAGCGTCAACGTCACGACACGCAAAATGTTCGGCCTGTATGCCAACGTGCGTCCGTCCGTCTCGTATGCGCCCTATGTCGATACCAAACACCCGAACATGGATTTGGTGATCGTCCGCGAAAACGAAGAAGACCTGTACGCAGGCATCGAGTACCGTCTGACGAACGATGTCTATCAGGCGATCAAGCTGATCACGCGCCCCGGCAGCGAAAAGATTGTCCGCTATGCGTTCGAGTATGCGCGGAAGAATAATCGCAAAAAGGTGACGTGCTTCACCAAAGACAACATCATGAAGATGACCGACGGCACCTTCCATAAGATTTTCGATGAAGTCGCCACCGAATATCCGGACATTCAGAACGAACACTGGATCGTGGACATTGGCTCGGCAAAGATGGCCGATTCACCGGAAGCCTTCGATGTGATCGTGCTGCCGAACCTGTACGGCGACATCCTCTCCGACGTGGCCGCGCAGATCGCCGGGTCAGTCGGTCTGGCCGGTTCAGCGAATATCGGCATGGGCTGCGCTATGTTCGAGGCCATTCACGGCTCTGCACCGCGCCGCGCTAATCAAAATCTGGCGAATCCGTCCGGCTTGCTGCTTGGTGGCGTGATGATGCTCGTTCACATCGGCCAATCCGAAATTGCGGAGCGCGTCCACAACGCCTGGTTGCGTACTCTGGAAGATGGTATTCACACCTACGATATTTTCCAGGAAGGCGTCAGCAAGGAAAAAGTCGGCACGAAGGAATTTGCCGATGCAGTCGTCGCACGGCTCGGCAAGCTGCCCGAAAAACTCAAGCCTGTCAGCTACAGCAAGGGTGGCGGCATTCCGGCAGGTTCTAACACGGCAGTTCACGTCCAAACGAAGCAGGAACTGGTTGGCGTCGATGTGTACATCGATCTACTCGATCCCGATCCGAACCGTGTTGGAGATCGCATTAAGACGCTAGGCGGCGATGGTTTATCCTTGCTGCTGATGAGCAATCGCGGCCAGAAGGTCTATCCTGATCCGATGCCGGAAACGTATGTGATCGATCAATGGCGCTGCCGCTTCATGGCGATAGATAGCATCGTCACACAGCAGCAGATCATCAACCTGCTACAGCGCATGATCGATGCCGGAATTGTCGTCATCAAGACCGAGTATCTCCGCACCTTCGATGGTCAGAACGGTTTCACGCAGGTACAGGGTCAATAACCTTCTGACCCTGTGAGCTATCGGCACGAAATGACAGCACTGGTAATGTTCGGTTAGCAGTGCTGCCTTATTACCTTTAGATAATATGGCCGATATAGTACAAAAATTCTTCAATCAAGGGTTAGAACGTCTGCAACAGGGCGATGCTTCGGGCGCGATCAGCAGCTTTACGCAGGCGATCCGGCATGATTTGAATTTTGTCAAAGCCTATGTGCAGCGCGGCAAAGTCTACGCGCAGCAGCAAAACTTTGAGGAAGCACTGCCCGATTTCTCTGATGCGCTGGAGATCGATCCCGAAGCGTCAGACGCCCAGTTTTACCGCGCCAACGTCTATCTGGTGAGCAACCAACATGACGCCGCACTTGCTGACCTGAATCAGGTGATCGGGCGCAATCCGGCATTTGCCCCGGCCTACTTCACACGGGCAGCGACCTACTACCAGACAGGCGATCCGAACCGTGCTTTGTCGGATTATTCCGAAGCGATCCGGCTCAACTTTGTGTCGATGGCGGATGCCTATAACGGACGCGGATTGTGCCATGCAGTGCTGAGTGATCACGATAAGGCAATTGCCGATTTCAGCGAAGCGATCCGCTTGACTGATCATTTCGCCAAGCCCTATAACAATCGTGGCATTTCATACTACATTCGGCAGGATTTTGCGGCGGCACTCAACGATTACGAAATGGCGCTTCAACTGGACCCACAATTCGCGGCGGCCTACTTGAATCGCAGCATGATCTTCGATGATCGGGGTGATCTGGCGGCGGCGCTTGCCGATCTGGATGCGGCGGTTCGGCTTGCGCCCACCAAAGCCGATGCTTACGCGGATCGTGCCTGGGTCAGATGCCGGATGGATGATCAGAATGGCGCGCTGGACGATGCGGCAAAAGCACTGGCACTTGATGCGGGTGCATGGAATGCCTTATTTGTGCGCGGCTTTATATTCGCGGCGCGCGGTCACGAGCAGGCCGCCATTGAAGCCTACACTGACGCGCTCAACCTTTCGGAGCGGTCAACGTGGAATCCTGCCGAACTGCCTAACCAGATCGAAAACGCAACCCGCAAAAAAAAGATGCGCGACTATTTAGCCGCGCACCACCCAGGCGATTGATTTACTTGTCGGGGCACCCGGATTCGAACCGGGGACCTCTCGCTCCCAAAGCGAGCACTCTACCAGACTGAGCCATGCCCCGCACTCACCACCTAAGTATATACGCAAACCCGCCGTTTGTTAATAGGCAAATCGCCACATGCGCCAAAGTCGTATACAATTAGCGCCCGTTACGTTTAATTCTTGGGAGAGTCATCGTGAAACCGATACGCATCCTTTTTGCATTTGTCGTCATGGCACTGCTCGTGGCGGCACTGGGAACATCGCACGCAACGGCCTCAACATCACTTAAGGCAGCGCAGGCCACCTCGGCGGCCACCGATCAATCACCACTGGCAACTTACGCGGCCACCGACTCCGGCTCGGATATTTCGGTAGGGCCCTCCAAACCAACGGCAAGTGCCACCTCATCCGTCATCTCTGGCACGCCCGATAAAAAACCGATCACCGATCCAGGCGCTACCCCCGGTGCAACTGCGATTCCGGTGGGGCCGATCAAGGTGACGCCGCCCGCCACATTGGCCGATCTGCTCAAGCAGTTCCCCGATCTGGCACCATACATCAACAGCACGACGGCCCTCGCCGATATGGACATGGCCGATCTCTACAAGAAGATGGTCGAGATTTACAACAAGGCGGGTGCCAGCGGTCTGGCAACCTTCCTCAAGGACTCCGGCCTGCTCGAAAAATTCAACTTGCCCGTTAGCTACCTTGATCTGCTGGTTGTTTACGATAAGGGCGGCCTGCAAGCGGTTCAAAAGCTAGCCGTCGAGCGCGGCCTGATCAACAGCCAGAATGAGATCGTCGCCTACCTGGTGCTGGCCGATAACGGCGCACTGCAACAGGTCATCGACGACATGACCAAACTCGGCGTCACGACTTATCCGCCGCTGGACAGCCTGGGACAACTGCAAATTGGCATCCCGCTGGAAGTGCTTGGCAACTACCAGACACCCGGCACGCTGATCAAGTACCTGACCACCATCGCCAACGTCAAGAACGTGGCTGCTGTTCACCCGCCCATGCCCAAGATACCGATGGGTCAGTTCAGCAAAGACTTCTTGTTCAAGGGCAAGGGCCCCGCCTTTGTCGGCGCGAAGAAATGGCAGGACGCGGGTTTTACTGGTAAGGGCGTCCGCATTGGCATTCTGGATATGGGCTTCGGCGGTATCAAGAAGCTGATGAACGGCTCTGACCTGCCCAAGAACCTTAAGACGATCCCATCAGTGGATGAACTCGACGCACAATCGGAAAATCACGGTACGGCCTGCGCCCAGGTGGTTCACGGCGCAGCCCCCGACGCCGAATTGTTCATCGCCTACTTCGACGATAATGCCAGCTTCCGCTCGGCACTCGACTTTCTGATTAAGAGCAAAGTACAGGTCATTTCCTACTCCGTCGGCTCATCTGTCGGCCCACGCGATGGCACGTTCGGTGAGTCGCTGCTGGTTGATGAGATCGTGCAGAAGACCGGAATCTTGTGGGTGAATGCGGCTGGCAACGAGGCCGTTGACCATACCATGTTCACTTATAACGATACAGCGAAAGACGGCCAGCACCACTTTAGCGAGCAGGACACCGCACTGCCGTTCGTGACCTATGCGCCGCACACCAGCATCGTTATGAACTGGAACGGCAATTGGAACGGCGGCGAAAAGAATGAATATACCTTCTCGATCCTCGATAAGGACGGCAATGAAGTCGTTACAGGCGCTGAACCCAAGAAAGGCCGCAAGAACGATTACCCGTTCCAGATCGCAGACTTCGACTCGACGCCTGAAGCAACGTACTTCATGGTCGTCAAAAAGACGAAGGACAAAGGCAACGCCACACTCGATATTTTCATCAACAACGGCCTCTTGCCGGAATGGGCGCGCGTACCTGATCATAGCATAACCGTACCCGCCGACTCGAACGCCGCATTAGCTGTTGGCGCAACTGGTCTGACGAAAGACAAGATCGAGTTCTATAGTTCGCAAGGCCCAACCAATGACGGACGCATTAAGCCAGACATCAGCTCGCCAACGGGTGAAGTGCTGCCAGATGAGCCGGATGGTTTCAACGGCACATCCGGCGCAGCGCCGTTGATCTCTGGTATCGCCGGGTTGGTGCTGCAAGCCTATCCGAACTTGACTGAACCGGAACTTAAATCGTTCCTGGTCAAAAACGTCAAGGATTTGGGCGAGGCGGGTCCCGATAATATCTTCGGTGCGGGGCGTATCAAGCTGCCCGATCCGTCTACGATCAAGCCCGATGAAGGCCCGGACACGAACCCGACGGCTTCCCCGGATGATGGTTCAGGCGATGTGACACCCATCCCAACACCTGCCAAGAAAACACCCGTCCCCACCAAAGTACCAAAGGCATCAGGCGCTGTCGCCACCATCACGAAAACAGATGTGAAGTTCAATGTCACGGTCAAGGGCGTGAAAGGCGTCAAGATCAGTGCCTCGTTCGAGGTGGATAACCTCAAGGGCAAGCAGGGTGTTATCGCGCTGCAAGTCTTCCAGTCCGACGGCAAAACCATCGTTAAGCCCAAATCCAAAGACTACACCATTGGCAAAACACTGGGTACCGGTCTGACCTTCCAACCAAAGTACGATCAGACGGCTTATGATGATGTGCCGTTGTTCCTGCCCAACTCCGAGTTCAGCAACCTGAGCAGCGGCTCGAATGAACTGGTTTACGTGATCACGATCCTGGATTTCTCGGATGAAAACAATCCGAAGATTCTCATTCAAAGCGATCCACAGCCGATCACGGTGACCAAGAAGTAATCGCCGCCCATTTTGGGTCTGGCGTTGAAAAATCGGTGGGTTGCCCTAACCCTCTGCCTGTGCAGTCTGATGCTGGGGTTAGGGCAATCTTCTGTCCGATTCGCTGTCGCACAAACCGCCACACCCTCCGCAACGGCTACACCAGGCACTCCAAGTCGTCCACTGAAAATTGGTGTTTCAATGGACGGCACGCTGACTGACCCGAACAAGCCGGATCGCTACGCCATTTTTGGCGCATACGGTGATCTGATCAGCGTTGGCATGTTCCCCGCCCAAACCGGGCAGTTGATCCCGGCCTTCGATGTTTACGCGCCCGATGGATCGCTCGTCGCCTCAGTGGTGGGCAAATCCGAGGCGTTGCTCTCAGCCTTTCGATTGCCAAGCACAGGTGCTTATATCATCTATGCCAAACCCGGCACACCAACCGGATTCGGCGCGTACACGATCAGCGTCGGTTCGGGCTGGATTCTGCGCGATCTGGATGGCAATCCGCTGCGAATGGGCAGCCCCTATTCCGGGGCACTGCTCCGATTGGGGGATCGACAAGTCTGGCAAATCGACTTGCGTGCCGGGACGACTTTCAACGTGGCCGCGCAGCCATCGGCGGGCAGCCCGCTTGACCCGGTGATCGAAGTCATAATGCCCGGCGGTGAACAATTGGCCGTCGCACACGATCTTAACGCGGCAAACAGTGCCACCACCACGATCCTTAGCGCACCCACCAGTGGAACGTATCTGATTCGCATTAGCGCCTATGTTAACAAAAGCGTTGGGGCTTATGATCTGATCGTGCGTGCGCCGCCCTCCACACCAACGCCCGCCCTGAATATTACCGCCGAACCGCTGGATGAAAAGATCACAGCCAGTGTTGGGCAGGGAGCGCAGTACAGCCATATCTTTCGGGGCATTCCAGGACAAACGGTAACGATTGAAGTTCACGCTCAACCGCCCGGTTCATTCGATCCGCTGGTTGAGTTGTACGGGCCAAGTGGCCGCCGTGTGGCCGAAGCGGATGACATGAGTGCTGATAACGCGGATGCACTGCTCAAAACGACATTGAATGATGGCGTTGGCGGGTACACGATTCGCGTAGCGGGTTATGCGCTGCTGCCGGGCACGTTCATACTCATTGTGCGTTCTCCCTGATCAATTAAATCGTGAAGCTCAATGCAGGCTGTGCTTGATTAGCTCTGCAAAAGTATTGAGTTTATCCTCCTCCAGATCGGACACTGCCCAGTACGTGGCATTATCCATTTGCCAGTGCAGCAAATGGTAGCCCAGCCGCGTGAGCTGGCCGGGTGCTGTATCGGGCAAATCGCTTGTCGGCCAGATAAACAAATTGATGAGATGTTTATCGTTGCGGTAGACCAGCGCCGCAACCGGATTGCTCTCCAAATAGTCCAGTCGCCCGCCGACCAACGGGAAACCCTGAGCGGCAAGATCGATCACGGCAGGGGCATAGTCGATCTTGCCGTCGAACCAGGGTTTAACGGTGTGCTGATCGGATGAAATCACATCAGTCAGGTGATCGGCCATTAGGGAACGGATGTGACTGGCAAGCACACTCGTCACAAGCTGGTCTTCGGCAGGCAGGGCATTATTTCGCATCACAACCAGCCCGGTAACGAGGAACAACCCCACTATCAATAAACCTAAACCAAGTGCGCCAATCATGCGCCATTGACGCGGCACACCTCTTTGCTCGGCCTGTGGCAACGATTGCAAAAGGCGACGCGAAACCGCTGGCGATGGCCGAAAATAGAGCGCATCAGCCTTGAGTGCGTTTCGCATCACGACTCGATTCTGATAGATGGCCGGGCAATCGGCGCAGGTTTGGAGATGGCGCTCGATTGACAGACTGGTCACCAGATCGAGTTCGTTATCGGTATAGGCGTCAATCAGTGTTCGTACTTCGTCGCAGTTCATGTTTGTTGCTTGCCTGACTCGGTGCGCGGGCGATCAAGTTGTTGAGTTTGCGCCAGCGTGTAGTACAGCCGTTTCCGGGCGCGGGCGAGTCGGGACATGACGGTTCCAATCGGAATGTTGGCGATGGCGGCAATTTCCTTGTAGGCCAGCCCTTCCAGATCGTGCAAAATGACCACCTCTCGAAACTCGACTGACAAGGCGGCGATGGCCTGATGCAATGCCTGATGATCCAGTGTCTGGATGAGTTGCTCTTCAGTATCGTCGGGCAAGGCTTCGTTCGGTAATTCGTCATCCAGCGAAACCATCATTCCGGCGCGATTCTGACGCAGCCATGTGTAGGCCGTGTGGCGCACAATGGTGAGCAGCCATGCCCGGCTGTCACCACCCCGAAAGCTATCAAAGAACTTGAAAGCGCGCAGCAGCGATTCCTGTACCACATCCTGAGCATCTGCGTCTTCCCCTGTCAGCCAGCGCGCCAGATTGTAGGCCGCGCCGAGATAGGGTGTAACGGTATTCTCGAACTGACTCCGCTTGTTGGGCAAACGCATCCTCTCTATTCACGTGCGCTTCCGATCCTGTGAATCGTTCGAGTCAATCTGATCCAGACTGATCCGGCAACGACTTTATTCCATTTTGCCAATTCTGGTTTCAGGCGGGAATAGCGCAGACCATCAACCAGTATAGATCGGCGTAAGGCATAACCGAAAAGGAAAAGTAGTCATGAACCGTTTGAATACTCCAAACAGCCGATTCGTACTCAGTTCGCGCCGCTCCACGAGAGTGCCTATGCTGGCAATCAGCGTGGCCGCACTCGTGATGCTGGTGCTGCTGGAAATGTCCGGTGTGCGTGCTGCCACCGCGCCGAAAGCCTACATCGGCCTGTTCAAGGATAACGCCGTTGCTGTTGTAGATACAGGCACCAACAAACTTCTCACGACGATTCCCGTCCCGGCAGGGCCACATGGCCTGGCGGTAACACCCGATGGTAAAACCGTCTACGTGAGCAGCGATGGCGATAGCAAAGTGAGCATTATCGACACTGCCACCGATAAAGTAACGAGCAGCATCGAAGTCGGCAAAACCCCACACGGCCTCGCACTGAGCCAGGACGGAAAACTACTACTCGTTGCGGGCTTTGGCACGGACAGCGTCTTGTTTGTGGATACGGCGACTAATAAGGTGACGGGAACGGTGAGCGTCCCCAAACCGCATAATCTTGCAATCAGTCCCGATGGCAAAACGGCTTATGTCGCTTCGCAGCTTGCGGGTGCGCTGGAGTTAGCCATTCTCAACCTGACGGACAAAACAATGACGGGAATGGTCAAGCTGGATAAAACTCCGCGCGCGTTGAATTTCAGCCATGATGGCAAGCATTTGTACTTCACACTGCTTGATGTTCCCGCACTGCAAGTTCTGGATGTTGCCACAAACGCGGTCACTACCCAGATTGCGGTTGGCGCATCGCCCCATCATCCTTTCCTGACCGAGGAATACGGTTTCGTGGTGAGCCAGACCACCAACGAACTCACCATCTTCGATCCAACGGCAAACACTGTAAAAGGCACCGTGACAGTTGGTAAGAACCCGCATTGGATCGCCACCAGCGCAGACGGCGATACGGTTTACGTGACCAATGAAGCCTCGAATGATGTTTCCGTTGTGAACGTGGACACTCAAAAAGTGATCGCCACAATTCCCGTTGGTCAGGCACCGCGCAAGATCGTCATTCAACCCGCGACTACCGATACAGACGTGAAAGCTACACCCGCCTCAACGCCAGCCAAGTAAGCCGGACGCCATAGAAAATGGCTTTTTGGATAAGCTGAAAATTTTCACACTGATAACGCTCAAGGGAGTGGTGAAGGTTAAGAGTAGACAAAATCCTTGAGGTGGGCCGGATATTTGGGAAAGCGGAGGTGATAGGCTTGGCGGCGCTTGCCGGCAAAGCTAAACAGGCGCAGGACAAGGGCTAAGCGCGCCATCGAGCGCGGGAAACAGCGGGTGTGGCGTGCTAAACAGGCAAAGTAATATCGCCGAACGATACACCGTAAATAAATCGCTGTACTAGAAACGCGACTGGGAAGCCTGGTCGATTAAGGTTTGCACAACCTCAAGCGTTCACTC
>JBBSEU010000038.1:0-27764 GCA_038239365.1 Aggregatilineales bacterium | reverse complement strand
CACCCCTCCAACACCTCAGCACCCACTCAACCCACACCTGACAACACCTTTGCCAGTCAATGCGCGGGTTCGCCAGCTACCGCTCTAAGCGCCGTTGTACGCTGTCTGCTTTGCCCACTGCCCATAACTTTTCCGCTACTCGGCTCAGTGCGCTGTGCCGCGCCAGCATCACCCCGTAGCTATACAGCCCCAGCCCCACCCCTTGCCACGCTCCCAATTCACCAAAGACCTGCCGGATTTGCCTTATCCATTGGTATTATTCTTCTAGACTCATCGAAATCTCTCTTCTTGGTCGTTGCGAGGTTTCGATGAGTCTATACTTTTTCTCCCTTCTCTCCATAACTGTCGGTGCGTGAACTGTAAACGGAGAGGGGTGGGGGGTGAGGTTAGTGATAGCCCAAACTATCCAGCACGCACAGTGCATTTTGACCGGGAAGTTCCTCCAGCACAATTTGGCCGGACGGGTCTTCGTCGAGGATGATCTCCGGGCCTTCGGGCAACATGCAGTGTTTCGCGCCGTGCCGTCCGCCGAGTGTCTCCTGATACGCGCCGCAATCGAAAAAGCCGATGATCAAGCCCTCTGTTTCGGTGGGCAGTGAAAGCGGAATATCGGCCATCCGATGGGTTGGGTACACATCATCGTGATCACAGGTGATTCCGGCCAACCGTGCTGCGCCGAACTCACCATTCCAGCCGTTCACAGGCAGCACCGTAAACTGATCGCCCAAAGCCCACGCATCCGGGAAGGTACTCATAATGCTGCCGTCGATCATGTAGTATGGGATGCCGTCCTCGGTGTTTTTGGTCTTGAAGACATGAAACAACCGAAAAGCATGATCCTGCACCAGATAGCGCCCCGACTCGATAATCAGATCGGGTACTGGCACATCTTCCTGTTCGCACACTTCGATCATCGTCTGGAGCAACTGCGTCAGCCAGTCTAAATGATCCAATTGCGCGTTGCGGGCGGGCATTCCGCCGCCAATATCGAAGCGATGCAGCGACGGCGCGATCCGGCGCAGGCGGGCATAGGAGCGCAGACTGTGGCGCACAGCGTTGGTATAGTGCAGGCCGCGCGTGGCCGAAATGCCCTGCATGGCGTGGAAGGTGGTCAGGCGCAGGTTATCCGAGTGCGCGATCCGATCCGCTGCTTCGGCCATGCCATCGTCATCCATGCCAAAGCGCACGATCTCATCACCGTTCGAGTCGGTGCGCGAACGCACGCCCACATCGAACGTTAGGCCACTTTCGGCAAAGGCCGCGATCTCATCGACATCATCAAAGATCGGGACAATGTGTTCGTAGCCGTCGGCGCGCAGTTTCAGGACATTGCGCGTGTAGGCGGGCAGTTTGAACCCATTGATGAAAATGGTTCGATTCGAATCGAGCCAACCATGCGCGGCGGCGTGTCGAACCACTTCAATATCATAGGCCGATGAGCATTCGTAGGCCGTGCCCGCACTAAGAAGTGTTCGCACAACGGGTTCGGATGGGTTGGCCTTGCTGGCATAGGCAAGTGTCAGTTCACCTTTGTAGCCAGTACGCATTTTGGCAACCCGAAACCAATCCTGCAACTGAGTGACGTTGTGGCGCAGGGAGGGTAAGTGCCGCACGTAAATCGGCGCGGATTGATCGTCGGCTGGATCGGCTTGCTGAGCAAGTGCCAGAACATCCAGCCCTTTGTAGAAAAGTTTGCCGTTGAGAACGTGAAACTCGCTCGGCAGTGCCGGCGGCTGATTGGGAAACGGATACGCAGTCTCGAAAGTAGCTTGTTGAAGAAACACCAGAGAAGAGGTCTCGATCAACCGGGTTATTTCACCTTCACCTTATAGAATGGCATAGGACGAAACAAAATCGCCACCCCTGTGGACGGATGGCGACGGTTGACGGCTATAGACCGTGACGGCACCAGGCGACGCTAGCGGGGAGCATTTGACAGGGTCACATTCACCACCAATCTGGTGGTTGAACGCACGCTGCAATAGGGTGGTTGCATTGGGCGGGGCTGCAACCGTTTGCCGTCAACTAACATACACAGCCAGTACATCATTTACAGATGAATAGAATCATAGATCAAATCGCGCAGATGTCAATATGCCCCAGCCCCCATTAATCGGGGGATCGGGTCATAATCTTGTATCAATTTTGTAACTAAATGAACGATACGGTCAATACACGTACTGCGCGGCCAATTCTTCACGCAGCCGCAGATAACTGTCGTACCGCTCCGCGCTGATTTCGCCACGTTCGACGGCAGCGCGCACACCACAGCCGGGTTCATCAGTATGCGTGCAATTGCTGAAACGGCAATCGACCACATGCTGGTGAATCTCGATGAAATAGGCGTCCAGTTCGTCCGGCTCGATGTCCCAGGGCGCTAAAGATCGAATACCCGGCGTATCAGCCACATAGCCGCCCCCTTCTACCGGGATCAGTTCGCTATTGACGGTGGTGTGACGGCCTTTGGTCGTGGCATGGCTAACCCGACTCACGGCCCGTCCCAGATCGGGCTGGATCGTGTTGAGCAGGCTGCTCTTGCCAACGCCCGACGGCCCGGTAAAAACCGATATTTTGCCATGCAGCAGAGCGCGTATTTCTTCAACGCCGCGCCCCTGCTGTGCGCTGGCATAAATGATTCGATAACCGATCTGGGCATAGGGATCGAATAAGACGTGTGCCGCTTCATCACCGATCAGATCAACTTTATTGGCGCAAATACAGATCGATGGGATTTCGGCTTTTTCGGCGGCCACCAGCAGCCGATCCAGAAAACGGACGTGCGGCTCCGGGTTCGAGACCGAAAAGACGAACACGGCCTGATCGGGGTTGGCGATGATGACCTGTTCACGTTCGGTGCTGGTGCCTGCATACTGGCTCGGCTCAACACGCGATAACACCCGTTCGCGCGGCGCAATCGCTTTGATCGAACCTGTGCCGTCGGCGTTCACGTCAAGCGACACTGTGTCACCAATCACGCACAATTCAGTTTTCTTGCTGGCTTCTTTCAATTTGCCGCGAAGCTGACACACATAGCGGCCTTCGGGGGTTTGAACGGTATAAAATCCACTGTGGGTTTTGATCACTAAGCCGTGTCGTTCACTCAAGTTTGCGATTTCCTTTTATTGTATCGAACAAAAAGCGCCACCGGTTTTGCCTGTGGCGCTGGAATCGCAAAGCAGTCGAGTTGAATTAACCCCGTATGTGCCCTTTTATGCGTCTCCCTGACCACAGACCCGTTTCTGAACCGCGAAAGTTAGGAAATATGTATTTTTGCTCATGATCGCGGCTCCTTTCAGGGTAATGAAATAGCTTCAGAACTACAGCCTAGCATGGTTGAGCAAGAATGTCAACTTGCCCGCGCATCAAGTAAGCGGCGCATACTTTTCGACAACAGACAGCAGCTTGTTCAGATCGAACGGCTTGGCAAGAAAATCCATCGCACAGCCGAGTGTTGCCGGATTAATCGCGTTAGCCGAAACCGCGACGACGGGCGGTTGTGGCCCCTCACGCTGGCAAAAACGATCCAGGAATTGCCAACCATCCATGACGGGCATTCGCATATCGAGCAGCACGAGTTCTGGCTGCCGGGAATCAATCAGGCCGAGGGCGATTTCACCGTTAGCCGCGTCAAATACTTCATAGCCTTCATCTTCCAGCGCCATGCTCACGAAGCTGCGAATGCTTTCCTCATCGTCAACGATCAAGACTTTGGGCATCATGCACAGTGTACCTTTGTTATTACGTTGGCTACCCATTCAGGGCGCAAACTAGTGCTGTTAGCAAAATGTGTGCCATCACTCACCGGGTACACGCGCCCACAGCAAATCGGCTTGCACGGCCTGATATGAAGTCGTCTCGATTTGAAGGCCTTGCAATAAACTTTGTCGCGCCAAAAAGTTGCCTATGCGGACGAGTTCCGTCCGTTGAACGGGATCATGCTGCAATTCGGTAGAGACCTGACAATCGCGTTCCAGGCCAATCGCTGCGATGCTAAATGGCGCTACATCGTAGACCGCCAATGCCACATCATATAATGCTTCATCCAGCGCGACAAGCTGTCGGTTGCCCTGACGCACATCGCCACCTGTAGTCAGTCCGGTGAACATCCCCAATGGAATCAAGATTGAGATACACTCAAACAGAGAACGTGTTGCCAGCACATCGCAGCCAACCACACCAACGCCAATGTCGATGCGGCCATGCTGGGTCTGGGTAGCCGTCGGCGAAGGAACGGCAATTTCCACCGGATGAATTTCTGCGCCCGGCACATAACGCACATCGAGCGGGCCGTGCAGGCGTGGATGAGTCCAGATGGCTTGCAGGACGCGCAGCCACTGCCGATCCCGTAAGCCGTCAAAGCTCATGCTCAGTTCGTAATGGCCGCCTTCCCAGTAGAGTTGATCCTGATCGTGTGCGGCCAACGTGAGGGCGTTTACTTCCACATTGTTACTCCTTCAGCAATTGAAAGTTTACAGGTGAGTCAGTCATCCGGCAAGCGTGCTAGAATTAACACTCGGATCATCCAGGAGCCATTATGTCGCGTCTCATCCAATCACCACGCGGAACCACACTCACCTGCAAGGGCTGGCTGCAAGAAGCCGCTATGCGTATGTTGATGAATAATCTCGATCCCGAAGTGGCCGAAGACCCCGATCATTTGATCGTGTATGGCGGGCGGGGACGGGCGGCGCGCAGTTGGGAGGCCTTCGATGCGATCATTGAAACGCTCAAAAACCTGAATGACGATGAAACGTTGTTGGTGCAGTCTGGCAAACCTATCGTCGTTTTTCGGACTCACCGGGACGCGCCGCGTGTGCTGATTGCTAACTCAAATCTGGTGCCAAAGTGGGCGACTCAGGCGAATTTTGATGCGCTTGAGCAGCAGGGTTTGATCATGTACGGGCAAATGACGGCGGGATCATGGATTTACATCGGCAGTCAGGGGATCGTTCAGGGCACTTATGAGACACTCGGATCGCTGGCGGCGCAGCATGGTTGGCCGAGTCTGAAAGGTAAATTCGTGCTGACGGCGGGATTAGGTGGCATGGGTGGCGCGCAGCCGTTGGCGGTCACGATGAATGAAGGCGTGGCGCTGGTTGTCGAAGTCGATGCGACGCGGGCACAGCGCCGGGTACAAACCCGTTATTTAGATGAGATCGCAACCGATCTGGAGGATGCGATGGTTCGTGTCGAGGCCGCCTTGACAGCAGGTGAACCGCGTTCCATCGGCTTGATCGGGAACGCCGCCGAAATTTACCCACGTTTGTATGCGCTTGGTGTGCGGCCTGACGTTGTGACCGATCAGACGCCCGCACACGATCCGTTGGCCTACATGCCCGGCGGCTTATCATTGCCAGAAGCGTTGGAACTGCGCGCTAAAGACCCGGACGAGTTCGCGCGGCGCAGTGCGGAAGCGATGGCCGCCCAATGTCGAACGATGCTTGATTTTCAGAAGGCGGGTGCAGTCGTCTTTGATTATGGCAACAAATTGCGGCAGCGTGCCTTCGATGCGGGTGTCAAGAATGCCTTTGATTATCCGGGCTTTGTGCCAGCCTATGTGCGTCCGCTTTTTTGCGAAGGCAAAGGGCCGTTCCGATGGGTAGCCCTATCCGGTGACCCGGCGGATATTTTCCGAACTGATCAGGAGATTTTGAAATTGTTTCCCGATAACGAACCGCTTACCCGCTGGATTCGGCTGGCACAGGAGCGAGTCGCTTTTCAGGGGTTGCCCGCGCGTATTTGCTGGCTCGGATACGGTGAACGGGCGCGTGCCGGGTTGGCCTTCAATGAATTGGTTCGTACCGGGCAGGTCAAAGCGCCTATCGTGATTGGACGCGATCACCTGGATGCTGGCTCTGTCGCTTCACCGAACCGCGAAACCGAGGCGATGCTCGATGGTAGTGACGCGATCTCCGACTGGCCGATCCTGAACGCGCTGATCAATGCAGTGGGCGGCGCAACCTGGGTTAGCTTCCATCATGGCGGCGGCGTTGGGATCGGTTATAGTCAGCACGCGGGGCAGGTGATCGTGGCCGATGGCACGGATGCCGCCGCTGCCCGTCTGGAACGAGTGCTAACCACTGATCCGGGGATGGGCGTTGTTCGGCACGCCGACGCGGGTTATCCAGAGGCGATTGCAGCGGCAGAGCGCGGCAAAATTAACATGCCAATGCTCAAACGATCTTCCTGAATGCAGCACTTTTTTGGCATAGACTGTGCCGAGATATGCCGGAAGATTGAATCAACCCGTAACGTTCCTGTGAATTCTCGTGAAATTCGCAAGCGTAATTTTCAATGTGTTATACAATCGTGATAGATGATAAGACGCTGAAAACTGCTAGACGGGCGTGGGTTGGTTCGTTATATTATGCAGATAAGAAGAGAGATGCTCTATGTCCAGACCAAAATTCAGAAGTGAGTTAATCGACGATACCCTTCGCAAGCTGCACGCTGCCGTCACCGGCATCAAAGCCTCGGTGGTAGTCAACCGCGATGGCCTGTTAGTCGCTGCCTACCCGCCCGGTGATGAAGGCGATATTCTGGCGAACCCGACCAGCAGCCCACAAGTCGCAGCGATGGCCGCCACCCTGATCGGGCTGGCCGAACGCACACTTGGCCGCCTGGAACAAGGCGACCTGGAGCGGCTGATGATGGAAGGCGAAGAAGGCGTGATGGTTGTCTATCCGGCGGGGCGCGCAACATTGGCCGTACTGGTTGATAAAGACGCTCAACTGAGCAAAGTCTTGTATGGCGCGAAAAAAACCGCCCAGGATGTTGCTATCGTGTTGAACGGCTGATTAACTGGCGGGAGAATTAGCGGGCGCTGCCTGAAAGCTGATCTTCATCGCCATTTGACCGAGCCGAATTTCATCACCATCGCGCAGCTTGTAAGGGCGGTGGGCGCTCAGCCGCGTACCGTTCAGGAACGTCCCATTGCTGCTGCCCAAATCCCAAACGTCCAGCCGATTACCCTCACCAGGACGAATCGCGGCGTGGCGGCGGCTGACGCCCATCCGATAGCCCGCGAACGGAGTCAGGTCAACATCGGGCATCGCACCCGTCGCCGGGTCACGCCGTCCCAGAATCGTTTCCTGTTTGGGTTTGAGCAGGATCGGCTCATTGCCCCCATCAATCTCGATTTTTAGCAGCGTCCCTTCTATAAAGACATCACTGCCAACGCCCGTAATCACCGCTTCAATTGCTTCGGCAGTCGGTGCAGTCCCGTTCCCCAGTGTTTTGGTACTCATCGGTGAGTTTCCGATCAGGCTTGCTCCGCAGTTTTCGCAGAAGACGACGCCTAAGCGATTCCGATGATTACAATTCGGGCAGACCTGCATACTGCTCAATTCATTTTTAACCAATCAGCACCGCCACTCTCAATCTCTGTTTTGGCAACTGGTCACAGTTGTGAACGACTATGAAGATATTTTAATGTAGTCTACAGTGGAATGCCTTGAAAATCAAGCGAAAGCACCTGTTAATCCGAGCAGCACGCCTGAGTGTTGGAACTCAGGCGTGCTACTGAAAAAACAGTTTAAGTCAACCGCACTTCCGCGCCCGATGCCTGGCTGCGATAGATGCCATCCAGGATGGTCAGCACTTGCAGCGACTCTTCCGCCGGGACTGGTGATGGCTTGCTCTCGACAACGGCCTGCGCGAACTCGATGCACTCTTGCGCGTGCGCTTCACGAATATCTTTCCGCATTTGCAGCGTGCGGTTATAAAGTTGCCGTGTTACATAATTGGTCTGATAGATTTCGCACTTCGGCCAATGACTGCCGCCGCGTGTTCCATACAACCACATTTGCATGTCTTCGCTGGCCGTGTCGTGGTGCAGCATCCAGCTCACTTCGAGGATCAGCGTCGCGCCGTTCTCGAAACGCACAAAAGCCGAGGCAAATTCTTCAACATCCATTTCTGGCGGGATCAGGTTGCCAGCGTTATTGAACGCGCCTGGCAAATGTGCCAACTCTGTCCGTGCAACGCCGCTCACTGAAACGGGTTTCGGGTTGCCCATAAACCACAGCGTCAAGTCGAGGATATGCACGCCAATATCGATGCACGCGCCGCCGCTGGCGTGTTCCTTGAGGATGAAGCCGGGACGGAGTGGCACAGTGGAACGGCGCAGCATCCAGCTTCGGGCGTGGTACACATCGCCCAACGCACCCGTTTGCAATTCGGCTTTCATCGCTTTGGCCGAACCCGAAAAGCGAAAATGTTGCGCGGTCATCAACAGTTTACCAGACGCATCACGCGCGGCAATCATCTGCCGAATGTCGTCCGGGCCAGGTGCCAGGGGTTTTTCGCACAGCACATGCTTACCGGCATTCAGCGCGGCTACTGCCAGGGGCGTATGGTAGTTGTTGGGGGTACAGATGTCGATGATGTCGATGTCCGGGTCATTGATCAGCGCATCGGCGTTGGTGGTCAGGCGCGAAACGCCGTAGGTATCACCCCACTTTTGCAAAAAAGTTTCGTTCACATCGCAGCCCGCCACTACTTCGGCGTGTTCCGATTCTGCCCAGCCGGGCATGTGAGTCGCCGCGATGCCACCGATTCCGATGAGTGCGACTTTCAATTGCTTTGCCATGATTTAACGATTTTCTCCTGACTGTGTGCTGGGTTTTACCCAGGTTTGCTGCTGTGCGCCTCGATACAGGGCTTCCATAACGGCACTGCGGGCAGCGGCTTCCTGCGCGCTGACAAGCGGCACATCCTTGTGACCGACAACGGCATCCAAAAAGAGTTCAAAAGCGTGTGGCAATGCCTTCGGTAAATCTGTCCAGGGTTTTTCGCCATCCGCGCCTTTGATTTTGCTGCTCTTGAAGTAGAGCGATCCATTGGCGGCGTAGGCGTGTCCTTCCGTGCCGCTGATGATCAGATTGACCGGGTGAGCAATATCGACCCAACCAGCGGCCACCGAACCGACTGCGCCGCTGACAAAATCGATCAGGCCTTCGCCGTACTCGTCGCAATCGCCATAACGTCCGGTGGCAACTTTGATGGTGGCGGTCACGCGCTCAACGCCATCCATCAGCCACATCAAAATATCGAGCGAATGCGTGCCCAGATCGCCAAAACCCCCAACACCGGATTGTGACGGATCAGCCATCCAGCGCCATTCGTTATCGAACAGCCCGTTCAACGATCCGGCGTGGCAGTTGGTGTGCCGAATGCGCGTGATCTTGCCGAAATTGCCTTCGCGGATTTGACTCCGCAAAAACAGGTGAATCGGTTCGCCGCGCATAAAGTAGCCTGTCTGAAAAAAGACGCCCGCCTGATCGATGGCCTGTGCCATTTTGTAAGCATCAGCAGCACCGAGACCGAGCGGCTTCTCGACAAACAGGTGTTTTTTGGCGTTCGCGGCGGCCAACACGAGCGGCTCATGGCGATTCGTTTCGGAGCAAATAACCACTGCCTCGATTTCGGAATCGTTCCAGATTTGATCCAGGTCGTCAATCGCTTTGGCTTTAAGCGCCTCAGCCGATTTCTCGGCACGCGCCTTATTATGATCCCAGGTGTATTTAACTTTCACGTCCGAGCGGTTGTTCAGGCGTTTAATGAAGCCCGGCGTATGAATGTGGGCACAACCAACTACTGCTAACTGCTGCATGTTTTTCCTTTCAAACGAAAAAGTGCCATCCAGCTAAAAATAAGTGCATTCGCTGGATCGCTCAACGGCGCAAGAGTATAGCACTTTGTTAACAGCGTTAAAGCGGAAAACTGCGGGGTTCTGGCCTGATAGTTTTGTTTTGGATCGAGTTCACGCTCGGATCAGTATTTCGGAGCGTGAACGGTGTGGAGAAGGGTGAAGGCTAGGATTCAACCTGTGTCATCAGCGCATTGGCGATCATCATGCCACCGCCAATCATCAGATATAACCGCTCAAATAACCAGGGCGTGATGCTCCCGCGCAAGGCTAGCAGGATCAGGGCGATTCCGGTGGCCGCTTCGATCTGTAAGCGATAGCGCAGCTTCATCCCGGTTGATTTATCGCGCAGCACGAATAAAGCTCCGGCCAGCGCACGGCACAACCAGATAGTTCGCCAACTCATGCCAAAGATCATCGGCGTGGCGACTGAGTCGGCGGCCATGAGCACGTTAAACAGGCCGTGCGTTTCTTCACTGTATTTCGTTGGCACCACCAGCCCGTAGTTTTCACCAAAGGCCATGAGTTCCGGTTTGGGTTTTGTTCGCAGTGCTTTCGTTGCCATAAATTGATCGTCCTTTCGTCTGTTCGCCAGAATCGTCATTAAATGCTATCACCATGAGCGCGATTTTTGGTATCTTTAGAGAGCTTAATCAAGAGTCGTGCCGCGATCTCGATAACCATCCCAATTGATTGAGAGCAAATTTATGGCCGAATTTTTCGATCCACTGGCAGATGCGCTGTTCACTGATCTCTATCAGTTGACGATGCTGGCCGCTTATTTCAAGAGCGGGCTGCACCGCCGCCGCGTCGCTTTCGAGTATCTATACCGCGAACCCCCATTTGGCGGGCGCTATGCGATTCACGTAGGACTGCACGCCGTCATTCAATATCTGGAACGACTCAAATTCACTGATGAGCATATCGCTTACCTGGACTCGCTCAAAATCTTTGATGCCGATTTCCTGACGCATTTGCGAACGCTGCACTTCAGTGGGTCTGTCGAGGCGGTGCGCGAAGGCGAAATTCTGCTGCCCTATGTACATGGGATGCGCGTTACGGCGGCTATCGAGGAAGCGCAGTTGATCGAGTCGGCGGTGCTGGCCTTGATGAATTTCCCGACGCTGATCGCCACCAAAGCATCACACATCAAGTTCAACGCCGAGAACAAGACCGTCCTCGAATTTGGGATGCGCCGTGCTCAGGGTGTAGATGGCGCGATTACGGCCTCACGAGCAGCATTCATCGGCGGCGCAGATGCAACGAGCAGCGTTGCGGCGGGCTACCACTTTGGCATTCCGGTTCGCGGCACGCACGCGCATAGCTATGTCATGTTCTACCCGGATGAACTAGCCGCGTTCACGGCCTACGCCCAAATTTTCCCGCGCGCGGCGTTGTTTCTGGTCGATACGTACAACATCCACAGTGGTCTGCAAAACGCGATTCGAGTCGCGCTCCGAATGCTGTCTAACGGTGAACACGCGGCGGGAGTCCGCATCGACTCCGGTGATCTGGTGTACTGGTCGATTGTGGCGCATGTAATGCTTGAACTGGTCGAACTGAATGCTATGAACATCGTCCTGAGCAACGAACTGGATGAACACGCCATCGCCTTGATCCACAATGAAATCCGCCGAAGCTGCCGATCCGATAGTTATCTGCGCGAAGTCAGTCACGAGGTTGGCTTTCCGATTGAGCGGATCGATCCCGAAGCGGTGATCGAACGGTTGACATTCGGCGTGGGTACACAGTTGGTCACGGGTGGCGATCAATCATCGTTGGGTGGTGTGTACAAATTGATCGCCGTTGAAGAAGCAATCGGTGTATGGGAAGCACGCATCAAACTTTCGGCACAACCTGAAAAAACGACGAATCCGGGCTTCAAGCAGGTCGTTCGGCTGTCGCGGCGCGGCCTGATCGTGGCCGATCTGATCGCCATGCCAGATGAAGTCATTGCGCCGGGTATGCTGGTTACAGGTGTCAATCCCGGCAATTCCAGCCAAAATACGCTTTATCAGGGCTTCGATAAAGTTGAAACGCTGCACCTGCCAATCTTCGTAGACGGCAAGCGCGTCTATGAGCCGCCCACGCTGGCCGAAGTCAAAGCCTATGCTGCCGAACGACAGGGCATGATCCGTATCGAAAGCCGCCGTTTGCAGAATCCGCACAGTCTCAAGGTGAGCATGACCGAACGCTACTTCCAATATAAACAGGAAGTGAGCCGTACTACCTTAGCCACGCGCGTCACCTGATGCCTGACTTATTTAGCGCCCTATAAAAACCTCGAAAAATCTTTCTGACAATTTCAACACAAAACTGAAGTTTTGTTGCGACGAATTTCTGTACTATAAGGGGAGCGGTAGAGTACCTTATATGCTTTGGGATAGATATACCCTATCCCTGCGGATAGATAGAACAGAGTTCAGGAGTGAACGTTATGGCGAATCCTTTAGGTGTGAAGCGGCGGCGCGGGCAACCCGGTCAGGCACTCGTTGAGTATGTGCTGATCGTCGTCCTTGTCTCGCTGGCAGTTGTGGCGATCATCACTGCCACCGGACCCGCACTCGGTAACGTATTCAGCAACACAGTTTACAACCTGGTCGGGCAGACGGTGACGCCCTATTCCACGTTGAACGCGACGGATTTCTGGAAGTATGTGACGGCAGTCGCCTCATATACACCGCCAGTTCAAACGCTTATCACTAACACACCCGCGAATGCGACTATTGCGCTAACCAGCATTCCGAACACAGCGGGGCCATCACCGACTAACACGGCCACACCAACGCCCACCACGACGGTTACGCCCGGCCCAAGCCCAACACCGCCGGACATTGCCTATCAGGCACCGTTTTTCGATCAGGGCGATACCCGTGTGCGCTGGCAGTATCCACTGACCGACGCCTGGGCGGCACTGCCCTGGACGGGAAATTTCTACAACGGCGCGTCCTGGGGCAATTTCACGCCCGGCGGCGTCGTCTTTACCAAAAATTATACGTGGGCAGCAGCTAACCCGCCCGCGCCTACTCAAAGCAGTGACATTAGCTTCAACTGGTATGGCAGCCCCGGTGCGGGTGTCAGTGGTTCTGGCTTCTCAGGGGTGTTTACGAACACGGCCCCGAACTCTGTACCCCTTGAAGGGCGCGTCTATCAGGCAGCCTTAGTGGTGGGTATAAACGATGGTGCTGTTTTCAAAATCAATGGCTCTGTCATTCTGAGCATTGCTCCCAATGGCACCGAACAGCGCCAGACGGTAAAAGTACAATTCCCGGCAGCCTCAAACTACAACCTCGAAGTTGATTTCTTCGGGGGCAATTCGGGTGCCAATTCGGTACAACTCGTTTTCAGCGTACTGGCCGATACGAACAGGTTTCCATCGGATACCAGTTCGACGCCCAGCCCTTGTAACTGGAATACCTTCCAGCCCGGTCGCAGCGGGCAGCTCTCGTGGCAGGACAGCCCCGGCGCGTACAACGTCAGTTCCAACTGTAACCTGCGCTTGCGTGGTTCTATCGACATTTCGACGCTCACCAAGCCGCGTATGGTTATCTGGGATAAATGGTCGTTGGGCGCGAGTACGCATGTCGATGTGGGTATCCGCGATTACACATCCAACAATGACTGGACATGGGTCACTATTCATACGGCTGGGCAGGTGAACGCCAACTGGCAGCGTGAATTCTTCGACTTGAAGAGCTTCGGTGGGATGAATTTCCTGAGCGGCAGCAAGAAGATCGAAATTGCATACCGCTTGGTCAATACCGATCCAATGTCTGTTACCTCAGAAGGTTGGTACATCGACGATATTGCCGTCGAACAGGACAATATCGATGTCTTCCCAATACCTTCGTCCGATAACGTGGACGGGACAGTTGTCGGTGGCCTGAAATGGCTGCCCGAATGCGGTTGGGCACTCAGCAGCGAACAGAACCATACGCCCAGCGGCAACAAAGCCTTTACAGACAGCCCGCTCACCCCTTATACCGCCAATACCGATTGCTCACTGAACACGGATGGCGTGGTTGACCTTACCGGGTACGGTGGTGGAAATCCATCGCTGCCACAGCTTGTTTTCTGGGATATGTACTTCCTGGCTGGCACGACTACCAAGATCAGTGTGGAAGCCGCACCGATTGATAATCGGACAGCATGGCAACCTCTGACACCCGTCGGTTCGGTCAATCCGTACATCGCAATGGGTACCGCAGTCGCCAGTTGGAAGCAGGAAGTCTTTGATCTGATCTCGCTGGCCGGACAAAAGTGGTTCTTCCGCTTCCGCATCCTGACCGATAATGGGACAACAGCGGATGGCTGGTACGTGGACGATATCCTGTTCCGCGAACGCCCATCAGATATCGTGGGTGTGCCCTTCTATGAGCCGTTTGAGACAGTCACCAAATGGACGCTGGGCGGCACCTGGAATCTGACACAACCGAACGGAGTTATTCCGGCAATTCACCGCAGCGGTGCAACTGGCCTGACCGACAGCCCTGCCGGAAACTACATCGTCCCGTCGCTGGGCGGCTCGAACACCGCGCAGTTGATCTCGCAGATCAACCTGAACGGCACAACAGCACCCATGCTTGAGTTCTGGACATACTGGAAAACTTCGGCAACGGCCAATCTGTATCTGGAAATGTCAACGGATGCAGGTGCAACCTGGCCTGCCGGTCAGATACTCTGGAAACGTTTGTATAACGACACTGCTTCGCCGTACAGCGGCGGCAACTACAATACCAATCTGGCCTGGACGCGCTATGTTGTCAATCTGACGCCTTATGCCTGTCCAACGGGCTGCCCGAACCTTACGCTTCGTTTCCGGCTGGAAGCCCTGGCTGGTTCAACGCCCGATGACGGTTGGTATATCGAAGACCTGTCGGTTACGGATAACCCAGTGCAGGTGGTGGCGGCCAATGCCTTCCAGGATAATATCGAATCGAATGTGCCGACGATTGGGCCATCGACCAACAACTGGCACGCAGGCGGCGCGTGGTCAATTGCCAATAACGTCGGACATAACGCAACCAAGACCTGGGCAAGCCAGCCTTCCGGCAACTATACCAATCCTGAAGACAGCGTTTTGGAGTTGGTGCCAACCCTTGATCTGACAGGTGTCGCCAACCCGATCCTGAGCTTCTGGAACAAGTATGCAGTCAACTCGACCAGTCACTTCGTCCTGGCCGAAATCTCGACGAATAATGGTCAAAGCTGGTCAACACTGCCCTGGGTATCGGTGACAGGTTTCCCGGTGGTCAGCAATCAGACCGGAGTTAACCTGGGTTGGTCACGCCAGCAAATGGACTTGACGGCTTATGTCAGCGGCGTAAACAAACAGATTCGCCTGCGCTTCCGGCTCAAGGCACTGGATACCCTGACGGCGTATCAGGGCTGGTGGCTGGATGATGTGTACGTTGGGCCGCGCAACACAACCGGTTACAACCTGTCCTTTGGCGAAGACTTCAACAGCCTGAACCGCTGGACAACAGAAGGCGACTGGCAATCTGTCAACGACTTTGGTGCGTATCACTTCGACTTCCCAACTGATAACTTCGTGCCGGTTGCCGATACGTATGGCGGCAGCTCGATGAATACGCAGTGGGATGCCGATTACTATCACTTCTTCACCAGCAACTTCGTCACTACCGGGCGTCCGGCTACGGCCACCTTGTGCGGGCCACTGGTAGGTTCGCAAATCAGTGCCGTGACGACGGTGGGCGACAGCTTTGTTCGCACCAATAACTTTGGGCCGACCTTCTCGTGGACAGACGGCACACCAACGCAGACCACCACCAACACAAAGCGCGGCGGCGTTCTCGATGTGGCTGGCAGCTATTTGCAATTCACAGTACCCGCCGATCAAAATGTGCGTACCATGAAGCTGTACATGGATATCGACAGCAGCAATGTGACCACCACCATGACGCTCTCAGACGGCAGTGCCGGTCCCTACTCGGATACGGTCAACAAAGCCTCTGGTACCTTGCAGGATGGTGTCTACACAACGACCTATGCCGCCAACAGTGCAGGGAAGACCCTGACGGTCAGAGTGACCATCAACTCACTGAATGGTGCTGGCAGGATTGCTTTACGAGCGATCAGCCTGGCCGTTGGAGCGCCGGGTGCCGCACAGCTTTCAGTGCCGTCCAACTTCGTCAATTCGGCCAGCTCGATCAACCTGACGACAGAAGGCACTTCGGACTGGGCATTTTTCAACCTGACCAGTGACACGGATGTTCAGCGCAAAGCTTGTGTCAAATCGATCCAGCATGTGCCTGTTCCCACGATTAACTTCTTGTGGAACTCATCGAATATCCCGGCTAACGGTGCTGGAAATTCGCTTTGGACGACGGACGCCAATGACTATGAATACTTCATGGCGTTCTACACTCGCAAGCTGGTGATCAACGCCGGGACGTATCGTTTCTGGCTGATGGGCGCTGATGGCATCAAGCTGCTAATCGACGGCACCCAAATCAATCCAAGTTATGGCGGTTCATCTCTACCTTATCCCTGGAAGTCGAAAGGCAGCGATGGTTACATTGGCCAGAGTCCATCGGACTACTTCTACGAAGCGACTATCGGAACGAGTGGGCAGCACACCATCGAAGTAGACTTTTTCCATGATACAGGCAGCGGTATCCTGCGTTTCCAGATGGCGGAGAAGTCGAACATGCTGCACAGCAGCGCAGCGGCCACGAACTACACCATCAACCAGGATACGGCAGCCTACCTGAACGGCAGCATCACTATCCCGGCCAATGCGGCAACAACCCTCAACTTTTACGAACGGTTCGTAATGGGCAGCAGTGGCGGTAACCCTGACCCAATTCGCGTCCTGACTTCGAAGGATGGTGGTTTCACCTGGCAGATAGCGACAGTCAAGACTATTGCGAAGGACAGCAGTGGTAACGCAACCGGTGTTCAAACAGTCAACTACGGTTACAATGCGGGTGATACATCCAGCCCCTGGATCACGTATCAGAACTGGCAGCTTCACACCGTCGATCTGGGTACGGATCCAGCAGTACGCAATATGAGCATCAAGTTCGAGCTGGACTCGCGCGTAAGCACCAGCCCGGCAGACGGTTGGTACATCGACGAGATCACCGTTACACAGTAGTCGTTAACCACTCATATCATGCAAAGCTGAGCCTGAGATGTACATCTCAGGCTCGGTTTGTTAAAGGGACTTAGGCACTAGACGTTTTTGACGTCGTCGCCTTTTGCCAGGATAGCATGAACATCCTGATTGGCTTTGTTGAGCAGCGATTGCACCGCCTGAACCTGCTCCGGTGTGCCGTAACGAGCGGCTTGCATCACTACCTCGAACAGCGCAACCGAACTGCGGCGCAATTCTGCGAACTGCGCTCTTTCCCCGCCAAAACCATTCTGCCAGGGACCGCGATGGCCTTCATGCCGATCTGATGCGTGTTCGAGGAGTGCGCGCTGTCCCGCTTCGGTGATGGTGTAAACGCGCTTGTCATCAACCATTTTACTGGTCAGGCTGCCTTCGTCCTCCAGGAGTTGAAGCGTCGGATAGATCATGCCTGGGCTTGGCCGATAGAATCCGGATGATTGCTCCTCCAGGGCTTTGATCAGTTCGTAGCCGTGACGCGGCTGCTCCTGGAGTAGGGCGAGCAGGATGAACTTGATGTCGCCGCGACGCTGGCGTTTACGTCCGCCACCGCCCTCGTCGGAGTGCCCGCCGAAGGGTCCGCCCCGTCGGAAGTTGGGGCCAAAGTGCTTGTGTTTGAAAAAGTGTGGGTCGAACATGGTTAGATTATCTTTCTCGCTATTTAGCGATATATCGTGATATGCTTACTATAATACGATAACGATATATCGTCAATATATCTTTGAGCGTATTTACACATTTCTAATAATGAGCGATATAGTTTCTGCGCGATCTGTCCTATTGCCGCCAAACAGGTGAAACGACTTGAGCGAATACGCAAAATCGGGCGTCGATATTGGCGCGAAAATGGCGATCATCAAACGCATCAAAAGCGCCGTAAACAGTACCCATTCAGCGGCGGTGCTGGGTGGAGTCGGATCGTTTGGCGGGTTATTTCAGCTTGACGCTGATACGATCCTGGTCGCGTCAACGGATGGAATCGGCACCAAGACGATGTTGGCCGCGCAGACCGGGCGTTATCGCGGACTCGGCCACGACATCGTGAATCACTGCGTCAACGATATTTTATGTCAGGGCGCGCATCCGCTGTTTTTTATGGATTACATCGCGGCCAGCCGACTCGATCAGTCGATCATCGTGACGTTGATCGAAGGGATGGCCGAAGCGTGCCGTGCCGCGAACTGTGCCTTGCTGGGCGGCGAAACGGCGGAAATGCCGGGTGTTTATCAACCTGATCAGTTCGATGTGGCCGGGACCATTGTCGGTGTGGTGAACGCCCGCGACAGGCTGCCCACAACAGATATTGAAGCGGGTGATGTGTTAATCGGCCTGGAATCGAGTGGACCCCATACGAACGGTTTTTCGTTGATCAGGCGCGTGTTGACCTCACCCCCCAACCCCCTCTTCGTTTACAGAGAGTGGGAGCAAGAGGTAGAACTAGTTGAGGCGGCGCTAGCACCGCATCGAAGTTATTTGCCGCATATTACGGCGATTCGGGGACAGTTCACGATCAAGGCGCTGGCACACATCACAGGTGGCGGCTTTTACGATAATATTCCGCGCGTGCTGCCAAATGGCCTCGGCGTACAAATCGATCTGGGGAGTTGGCCGATCCCGACATTTTTTACTGAGCTCGCGCGGCGTGGCAATGTGCCTGAGGCGGAAATGTACCACGTCTTCAATATGGGGATCGGTATGATCGTTATTGCGTCGCCGGAACAGGCCGCTACGATCATGACCGCGCCCTTAGAGTTTCCGCGTTATCGCATCGGGCAGGTGGTCAAAGGAAGTGGTGTGAGGCTATGACGGCAAATCTGGCAGTACTGGCGTCGGGCAATGGCAGCAACTTACAGGCGATTCTGGATGCCTGTACCGCCAAAACACTTGCTGCACGAGTTGTGTTTGTAGTAAGCAATCGGCGTGATGCGCGGGCACTGGATCGGGCAGAGATCGCGGGTGTGCCAACGCTGTATCATCCGCTCAAGTGGTACACCGAGACTGGCCGCACTCGTGAGGATTACGACGCTGATCTGGCAGGCCATGTTTTGCAGTATAAGCCTGATTGGGTGATCCTGGCGGGTTGGATGCACGTTCTGAGCATGGCGTTTTTGCGGCACTTCCCTAACCGCGTGATCAACCTGCACCCGGCACTACCCGGACAATTCCCTGGCGTAAACGCGATTGAGCGGGCTTATGAAGCCTTCGGGCGTGGCGAGATCACCGAAACAGGAATCATGGTGCATTATGTGCCCGATACCGGTGTCGATACGGGGCCGGTGATTGCCTCCCTGAGCGTGCCGATCCTGGCAAGTGATTCGCTGGAGTCGCTTACCGAACGGATGCACGCCGCTGAACATCGTCTGCTTATTGAAGCCATTGCCGGGCAGTTAGGGAATTCATAATGACAATCACGGGTTTGCATCATATCACGCTGGTCACAGCCAACGCTCAGCGTAACGTTGATTTTTATACGGGCGTACTGGGTCTGCGACTGGTCAAGAAAACTGTCAATTTCGATGATCCGGGCAGTTACCATTTGTACTATGGCGATCAGACGGGACGCCCCGGCACAGCGATTACCTTTTTCGAGTGGCCGACAGCGCCCAAAGGTCATCCGGGCGTGGGCGGTACGCATCATGTGGCGCTGCAAGTGGCTGATTATGACGCCTTGCTCAAGTGGAAACGCCGCCTCACCGATCAGGGTTTGAGCGTAAACGGGCCGCTAGATCGGCATTACTTCAAGTCGCTCTATTTCCGCGATCCGGATGGCGTGATTTTGGAGATCGCTACGCGCGGGCCGGGCTGGGCAATCGACGAAGCGCCTGAGCAACTGGGCACGGCCTATCGTGAGCCGCCGCCGGAGATGATGATCGCCAACCGGGATGAAGCACGCATCAAGGCCGAAACGTGGCCGGAACCAGTGCCAACTATTTCGGCGGATATGGCATTGAACGGCGGAATGCACCATATCACGGCGATTAGCTCAAATATCCAGCGCACGCACGCTTTTTATAGCGAACTGCTGGAAATGAGGCTGCTCAAAAAGACCTCAAACTTCGATGATCCGACGTCGGCGCATTGGTATTGGGGTGTTGGTGATGGTCAACCGGGCACATTGATCAGTTATTTTGAACGCGATCCGCATCGTTCGAGACGTGCCCAGATGGGTGCTGGACAAACCCATCACTTCGCTTTGGCCGTGTCTGATGAGGCGACTCAGTTGGTGTGGCGCGAAAAGCTGATCGGAGCGGGACTGCGCGTTTCCCCGGTGATGGATCGTATCTACTTCAAGAGCATCTATACGAATGACCCGGACGGGCACATCGTCGAATTGGCGACTGCCGGACCGGGTTTTATGGCCGATGAAGATGTATCCAGACTGGGTGAAGGTTTGCAACTGCCGCCCTGGTTAGAGCCGCATCGTAACGAGATTGAGGCCGTGCTGAAACCGATCACGCTGCAACCCTGGCACGCGCCCGAAGGCGTCTAGTAGGAGCGGTACGAGCGGCGGCGACGAAAACGCCGCCCGCCAATCGCCAAAACCAGCAGTGCCGCCAAAATTGCCGAACCGATGACCGTCCAGACGATGTCCACGCCCGCGATGACGATCAGGTTCGGCAAACGCAGTGCCGAGGCCAGCCATTGCCCGATCAATGCGCCAACGATCCCTACCACAAACGCGGCCAGCAACCCACCGCGCGTAAAGCCAACAATCAATTGCGCCAAGGCACCACACAGCGCCGCCACAATGATCGTAACCACAATTGATGGCAGGGTGAACGAAGGAATCGTCACCTCTGGCGTTGTCACCTGAGCTAAAAATAGAAACATTGCTTATCCCTCTTCTCAATGGTTGTGCTTACTCTGAGAGTTAAAAAGCAAAAGGCGTGCCCATCTGTACGGGCGGGTTCGGATGTGGGATAATCACCGCGCTATAAGAAGAAAGGAGCATTTGATGGCGACAGGGTTTTTGATTCTTTTGGCGCTTTTGCTGCTTGGATTGTCTTCACCGGGTTTGTTTACAGTCATTTTGCTGCTGCTCGTGGTAGGGATTAGGGGAGGGTTGTGACACCGCGATCCCCGCACACCGATTCGTACAGCGGCTTTCAGCGCGAAATTGGACGCCTTACCGGATCGCTGCGAATGCGATTGGCGCTGCCACTGCTGCGAGTCCTGGCGGCGCTGCATGTCTCCCCGAATGTGCTGTCATTGCTGCAAATTCCGTTGGGCGTGTTGATGGTTTTCGTCATTGGCAGCAATCGGGCGGCGGTGATCGGGTTGATGGTGCTGTGCCTAATTTTGGATGGGCTGGATGGCTTGCTGGCACGCTACACGAATCAGGCAAATGCTTACGGCGCGCTGGTTGATCAGATGGCCGATCAGGTGCGCGAAGTGCTGACTGTCGCGGCGGTGGCACAAGTTGGGGCGCTATCGCCGTTTGTGGCGGTGTTGTATGGCGTGCTGTACCCGGTGAGCAATGTGGCGCTGTACCTGGTGAATATCAACAGCGGCAAGGTGTCACCGGCGTTCAAAAGTGTGCTGACGTTTTACCCATTTTTGCTGATCTATTTGCTCGGTGGGCCGAACTGGTTAGAATGGGCGGGCTGGTTGACGGTGTTCGCAATGGCACACACTATCGCGCTTGCCATGCGTCAACTGCACCACCTGATAAATGTTTCCGATCCGCACGAAATGAAGCCATGACTCCACAATCGTTTAGCTATGAAGGGATTCGGCTGCCCTGGCCTGCCGATCTGGCAACGCTATTTGGCCGCACCGCGCCACTTATCATGGAGATTGGTTTTGGCGGTGGTCACTTCCTGATCGATCTGGCACGAAAACATCCCGACGCCAACATTGTGGGTGTGGAAATTTCGCATCACTGCCTGTGGGATGTTGAAAAGCAGCTACCCCGACTTGGCCTCACCAATCTGCGCCTGATACATTCCAGCGCGCAACTGCTCCTGAGTTATGTGTGCGTCCCGGCAGTGATCGATCAACTGTACATCAACTTCCCGGATCCGTTCCCCAAAAAAGCGCACGAACGCCGACGGCTGTTGAACCCGGAAACGCTGAGACTGATCGCGTCACGGCTGAAACCGGGCGCACAATTAACCATTGCGACGGACATAGCCGCCTATGCAGAGAGCATCGCGCACGATCTGGCAGTCACGCCCGGACTTGTCAATCGCCACAATTCCCCCTGGGTCACTGCCGTTCCAGGCCGAACCGTGACGCGCTACGAACGTAAAGCGCAGCAGATCGGTGTGACCTGCCATTATTTCGAGTGGGAGCGCGATTCCAGCCCTATTACACCGCCCACGATCCCACCGCTTCCTGGAGAGACTATGCCAAATGTTGTATTGCAAAGCCCGTTAACATTGGATGAGATTGCCCAGGCGTTTCAACCTGCCGAGTTCGCGCACGAGGATATTCATGTGCGGCTGCTTTCGATCTATCAGAACCGCTATGATAATGGCCTATTGATTGACACCTATATTGATGAGCCACTGATCGAGCAGCGCCCCGGCATTGCGATTGTCAGTCACGACGAGCCGCATCGTTATGTTGTACGGCTGGCCTTAATGGGTTATCCGCGTCCAACACGCGGCGCGCATCTGGCCGTTAGAAAAGTGGCTGACTGGGTGAGCAGTCTGCACCCGGAGACACAGGTAATTCACCAGCACACCGCGTCGAATAAATAGGCTACAATACGGGGGCTGGCTGTTTAGGGAGCGACTTTTCGTATGAAACACCGTCCGCGATGGGGACTGCTCAGTTTGGGCGCGTTGATCGTGCTTGGCCTGTTCACGTATCCCACCTGGCGCAAATTTGTGACCCTGCGCGGCGGGAGCGGCGCGGACTTTGCCAATGCGACGGATGCTCAACGGGACGTGTTCGCAAAGATTCGCAAAGACGACAGCCTGGGCGCAGCACAAACGGCGTATGCAGCCATGCTGACGATAATGCCTGCCCCCACTTCCGATCAGGCGACGCCGAATTTTAGCGCGATGGAGCCGATCAAATCGGGTGATTTTGCACAGATTGACGCGCGGCACATGGCAACAGGCAAGGCGACGTTGTATCGTTTGCCCGATAATACACTATTGTTGAGGTTCGATGAGTTCACTGTCACCAACGGGCCGCATCTGAACGTCTATCTAAGCACTGTCGCCGCGCCCAGGACAACACTCGAACTGAATGCAGGCGCACAGCAGTTTTTAGTTGGCGCGCTCAAGGGCAGTATCGGCAGTCAGACTTATAATCGCATCCCAACACAACTGCCGCTAGCCCGCTATAAAAGTGTCGTCATTTACAGCGAAGACCTGAAAACGATTTATAGCAGCGCGCCCTTGAATTGATTAGCCCATAAAGGAACTCATCATGCCGAATGTCATGCCTTCTGAACCCTTTTCCGCGCTGGCCGATGTGTATACAGTGGCGGGCTTTGCGCGCTATGGTGAAGAACTGATCCCGCGCCTGATGGATTTGGTATTTTCAACCGATTGGGTTGGCCGCACGATGCTGGATGTGGGGAGCGGCACAGGACAGGTTGCGGTCTGGCTGGCCGGACAGGGCTACCGCGTGTTCGCGCTGGATTCATCGCCCGCCATGTTACAGATCGCGCAAGCCCAGGCTGAGCCAATGGGACTCGGCATCGAGTGGCAGCAGGGCGATATGCGAAACTTCAAGATCGAAGCGGCGGCGGATGTGGCCTTCTGCCTCGGTAACACGCTCAATTTGCTGCTGACTATCGCGGAACTGGAAGCGGCCTTTCGCCAGATTCATGCCGCGCTTGATCCGGGCAAGCTGTTCTTTTTCGATTTTCGGACGATCCGGGGCTTGGCGGCGGGTGGCCGCGATCAGATCGTGTTCGATGATGGCGACAATGCGCTGGTTGTGACACACGGACAATTCAGCTACGAAACCTTGTTGCTGACCACTACCTATCAGATCGTGACTTACAACGGCATTCAGTGGCGGCGTGCCAGCGAAACTCACCAGCAGCGCGGCTACCCCATTGAGGCGATCCGACGTCTGCTCACCAAGATCGGCTTCAAACTGCTCAGGACGATGAATACGGCGCTCGAAACGGTAGACCCGACAGAAAGTGATCAACTGGTTTTGCTGGCTCAAAAAGAAGGGTGATATGAATCTGTCGTGGGGTGAACTGGCCGCGCAATTTGCGTCTCAGCAGCAGTTTTGCAAGGGCTATTCACCGCTGTATGAGGCGATATTTGGATTTGCAGCGCGTATTTCCGAGACGTATGCCGCACGCGACACGCTCCTGTTGGATGATCAGGCGTTGATCGAACTGCTGAGCCGTGAATGGTCAGATCGCGCCTTCTCGAACAATTTTGAAGCGCCGTTGGTGCTGGGTGCTGCCATTCATGCTTCGGTGCTGAATGATGACCCGGAAGCCTTGCCCATCAGCCGCTTTTTTGAGACGGTGGGCGGTAGTTTCGTGCCGGACTATGACCGTGATGTGCTGTATCAGATGCTTGGCGGGTTGTTTATGAGGCCAAGTATTACCCTGCGCGACTTTCTGAAAACGGGTCGCATCCAGACCAACGAGGTCAGCCGGGGCGCGATGTGGCTGATCCCGGCGCTGATTCTGAGCGCCCGAACGCCCGATTTGCCGATTACGCTGGTTGATCTGGGTTGTTCGGCGGGATTAAATCTGGCGGCGGACAGGCAAAGTTGGTTATGGCAGTCTGTCGATGGCGAACGCCGCCTGGGTTCTGGTGAGCCGCTCATCACGCAATCGCTTGACCTTAGTCGTGCGCTGGCTTCAACCGTCGAACTGCTGCCGCCCGGCGATTTGCCGCGCCTCAATATCATCAAACGCCTGGGTCTGGATAAAAATCCGCTGTATCTGGATAATCCGTCCGATCTGGTCGCGCTGCGGGCGTGCATCTGGGGCGATCAAGCGGCACGTCTGGCACGCTTTGATCGGTCTGCGGCGGCCTTCAACCAGTTGCAGCCGCCGCCCGAAATTCGCAGCGCGAACATCATTGAAGCGGCAAAAACGCTCCACGAGGAGATCGCGCCGGGCACACGACTGCTGCTGGTTTACAACACTGCCGTGACGTGTTACATAAATGATGCGGATTATGCCCTGCTGCGCGCCAACGTGACCGAGTCGTTCAGTAAACTACCCAATGGCGTTTATGGTTTGTGGCTGGAACACGAAGCGCCGCGCAACGGTGAACCAGTAGCCCCGCTCAATCTATTGGCACTCAAGGCAAACACGCTTCGCAGTGGTCAGTTGAGTATGCGCCATCTGGCGTACAGCGAACCGCATCCGCAAACGATTCAATTATTACCTGGTTAAAAACACATGATCCGAGTTTTGAGCGCCGAGGATGTCCGTGCCGCGCTGCCCATGCGTGAAGCGATTGAGGCGATGCGCGAAGGCTTTAGCGCCCTATCGACAGGTCGGGCGCGCGTGCCGCTTCGCAGCCACCTTGCCACACCTGAGGGTACGAATTTGTTCATGCCGGCCTACGTGGACGGGATGCCTTTCAGTGCCGTCAAAATCGTTTCGATCTATCCGCAAGCACTGCCGATGATCGCGGCCAGTGTGCTGCTGATGGACGCGCAGACCGGGCAATTTCGGGCACTGATCAACGGTACGTACCTGACGGCATTGCGAACCGGGGCAGGTTCGGGGCTGGCGACGGAACTGCTGGCGCGGCCTGACGCGGCGCTCTTAGGCGTGATTGGTGCAGGCGCTCAGGCACGGACACAGATCGAAGCGGTTTGTACGGTACGCCCGATTCGTGAAGTGCGCGTTTATTCGCGGCGTGGCGCTGGCTCGTTTATCGAGAGCCTGTCGCCGCTGTACCCGAATATCAAATTGATCGCCGTACAGAGCGCCGCCGACGCGCTACATGACGCTGATATAGTCGTAGCGGCGACAACCGCCAGTGAGCCAGTCATTTATGCCCGCGATATAAAACCCGGCGCGCATATCAACGGTGTCGGCTCTTATCAGCCAACGATGCAGGAAGTGGCCGCCGATGTGGTGGTACAGGCGCGGGTGGTGGTCGATTCGCGTGAAAGCTGCCTGGCCGAAGCGGGCGATTTGCTCATTCCGATCCGTTCCGGCCTGATCACGGCTGAACATATTTACGCGGAGATTGGTGAGATCGTGGTGGGACTAAAACCAGGTCGCCAAAATGATCAAATGATCACATTTTTCAAGTCGGTGGGCAACGCCGTACAGGATGCAGCGGCAGCGGCGCGGGTGCTGGCTATCGCGGAGCAGCGCAATCTGGGCACGCTGGTTGAGCTTTAGCGATTTTATGTGAGGACAAACCTCTTTGACTCTGGCACGCGCTGTGCTATGGCGGCAGCATCATCAAAGCAGAGGTATACAATCATGAGTCCGAAGCAGCTTTTGGACGTTCTCAAACAAACGATCACCGAATGGGGTGAAGATAAAGCGTCGCAATTATCGGCGGCACTGGCCTACTACACGGTGTTCTCGATTGCGCCGCTGCTCATTATCGTGATCACCATTATCGGTCTGGTCGTGGGCAAATCCAGCGCGCAAGATCAGATTATGGGTCAGATCAAAGGTTTGGTAGGCGATTCGGGCGCAGCACTCGTGCAAACAATGGTTGATAACGCCAGCAAACCATCATCAGGCATTATTGCGACTGTGATCGGCGTCGTGACGCTGGCAGCAGGCGCGGCGGGCGTTTTCGGCCAATTGAAAGGCACATTGAACCAGATTTGGGGCGTCGAGGTCAAAGGCGAACCCGGACTGAAAGGCATCCTTGAAAATATTAAAAGCCAATTTCTGTCGTTCACAATGGTACTGGGCGTCGGCTTTTTGCTGCTGGTATCGCTCGTTTTAAGCGCGGGGCTTTCGGCGGCCAGTCAATTCATCGGCGGCATAGTGCCCATGTCGGCGGGCATTGGCGAACTGCTCAACTTTGTACTATCGTTCGTCGTGATCATGATCATGTTTGCGGCCATTTACAAAGTGCTGCCCGATGTCCAGATCGGCTGGCGTGATGTATGGATCGGCGCGGCATTTACGGCACTGCTATTCACTATTGGCAAGTTCCTGATCGGCCTATATCTGGGGCGCAGCAGTCCGGCCTCGGCGTATGGCGCGGCGGGTTCGCTGGTCGTACTCCTGTTGTGGATTTACTACTCGGCACAAATCTTGTTCTTCGGTGCGGAATTCACGCAAGTCTACGCGGTCAAGCGGGCGGGCAAACCACTGCCTGTCAAGAAGCCTGCCGTCTACATCGAAGATCGGCAAATGGTGACTCCGGCACCGCAAAAAGCTGAGCCGCCTAAACCTGAAGCGGCCAAACCCGTTAAGCCTCTGGTACGACAGGATCGCGTCGTGACGACGGCGGATCGGCTCCACAGTGTCGGGCAGGTGGCGCTGGTGCTGCTCAGCATCTTCACTCAGGTTCGGCGGCTGCGCGGCAGCACGTCGAACCAGCGGCGGCGCGACGCAAAGAGCTAAGTGGGTCTATCTAATCGGCGTGCTTTGTGCTAGGCTTGCGCGCTCACGATGTACCGACGGAGATCAAAAAATGGCGATTCCACTCAAACTATCCTATACCGAACAGGGCAAGGGGCTACCTGTCGTTTTGCTGCACGGCTATCCACTGAACAGCGCGATCTGGCGTGAGCAGATTAAAGGCTTGAGCGATCATTATCATGTGATCGCGCCCGATTTGCGGGGGCATGGCGCAAGTGCCTCTCCCGAAGGCGTGTACGACATGGATACGATGGCGGGCGACGTGTTTGCGCTGCTCGATAGTTTGGGGATCGCAAAGTTTGTCCTAATCGGGCACAGCATGGGCGGTTATGTATCGCTGGCTGCCTGGAAGATGCACCCGGAGCGCATTTTGGCGCTAGGACTGGTTGATTCGCAGGCGGGCGCTGATACTGAAGAAGGGCGTCAAGGCCGCCTGACAACGGCTGAGAAAGTGGCGGATGCGGGGTCAT
>JBBSEU010000037.1:0-27915 GCA_038239365.1 Aggregatilineales bacterium | reverse complement strand
GCTTTCGCCGCCTCTCACGCGACTACGAGCGTTCCCTTTTACACAGCACCGCTTGGCTTTACCTGGCCTCCATTCGACGCCTACTCCGCCTCTGCGCTCAGCCGGCCCCTGCTCGCTAGTTTATTCCCAAAAACGCTCTAGCTTAAGTTGCGCTTTTTGGCAGACGTGATTAGAGTTATCCCATCCTATTTTTGTTCGAGGAGAAAAACATGAAACGCCTGACTTTGGTCATGATCGCCGCCCTTTTGGTTTTCACTAGCTTTGCCGTTGTTCAAGCGCCTGCAAAAGCCGCCCCCGCTCAGCAGGGTGTGATGAACGCACAGGTATGGGCTTCACAATTGTACATTCGCACAAGCCCCAAGATCACGGCGGGTGTGCTGGGTGTAACAAACTGGGGAGAGTATGTCAGCGTTCTTGGACGCAACGCGCGCGGCAACTGGGCAAAAATTGTTGCTCGCAATGGTACAGTGGGCTGGGTATCGATCTACTGGATTCATTTGCAGTACAACGTCGCCTATGCTAGTTTGCCGGTTGTCGGCTAAGGTTTTATGGGGTGGCTGTCAACGGCGGAACGTAGATCGTCTGCCCGGCCAACAGCTTACCCGGATTTGATAAGCAGTTCACCCGTTGAAGCGCATCAACCGTTGTGTTGAACTTCACCGCGATTTTGTAATACGTCTCGCCCACCGCAACCGTGTATGCCTGCCAGTTCGCTGGTGGTGTACACGCTTTGAGGGTTAGATTCGCTGCTGTTACCGTTGAAGTCAGGGTGCTGGTTGCGCTGGCCTGTACCGTCACTGTGAGGGTACTCGTCGCACTGCTGAGGGACGTAGCAGTTTCACTGGGTATCTCCGTGTTTGTGAGTGAGGCCGTCGGGCTTAGCGTGTCGGTGGCCGAAGGCGTTGCGGTGTCCGTTGCCGTCGTCATAGCGATTGTTGGCGATGCTGAACTTACGACTTCGTTCAAACGCCCGCCCAACAAAATCACACTCCCTAACCCAATTCCCAACAAACAAAGCAGGAACAAAATCATCAACCCGCGTGTGGAACGTCCCGGCTCAGGCCGCCCTTCGTTTGAAACGACGGGTGCCAGTTTGTCCAGGCGTGGCACAGACGGCAGTGTTAGCGGCGCGTTGTTTTTGGCAATCTCGCCAAGTGACCCCTCAAAACGAATCGGCACCGGCGGCTTCTTGACTGCGCCAGTGAACACCGGGCAGAACCAATGACGAGTCCGTAAACAATAGGCCAGTTGATAATCCGAGGCGATGGGTAACTGACCACCCGGTTTGCCACAGCGGTTTTCTTCCGAGGGGTAGTTGTAGACCGAATCGGGATCGTTGATAGATGCCAGAAACGGGCAAATTTCGGGTAGTGGTTGCGGATCGGGCATGGGGCGATCCTGTTGTGATCAAACAGCGCGCCCCTATTGTACCTCAGTGTCTAGCGTTCGGCGGGATACACGCGCATCCCGCCGCGAGCCGATTTATGGCGGCGACCCCAGTATGCCCCGATTTCTTCCAGTGTATGAGTTACAGCCCGTAGTGAGTTGAAGTTCGATGTGCCATGCTTTCGCATCTGATATTCAACCGGCATTTCGCAGATCGTCAAACGATTCCGGGCGGCCTCAGCCAGCAGTTCGCCATCAATAAACACCGATCCGGCGCTCAGATTGAGCAGTTGAAGCGCGTCGTGGTGAATCAGTTTGAATGAGAAGTTGATGTCGCGCACATTGACGCCAAACAGAAAGCGTACCAGCCCGTTATAACCTTTGCTGTAGAAAAAGCGCAGCCAACCTTCCCAGCGATTGACACGATAACCAATAACCATATCGTGATCACTCAGGTGCGGGATCGCTTCGGCCAGTTTGTTCAAATCGACAGGCTCATCACAATCTGTATAAGCCACAATCGACTTGCTGGCACTGGCGAACCCCGTTCGCAGCGCCTGACCATAGCCCTTGTTGCCCTGATGATGGATAACGTGAATGTGTGGATTATTCCGCGCGAATTCGTCCGCGATTCGTTCGCTGCCATCGCTGCTGCCATCGTCAATGATCAAAATCTCGTAATCATCGGTCAGGCGCTCCAACACGGCCACCGCTTTGGTGGTCATCGACTGAATATGCCCGATCTCGTTGTACATCGGGTAGAACAAACTGATAGACGGTCTGGGAGTCATGAGATAAGTCCTCGATAAAGATGATCAGGAGGGCGCGGACTCACTGAGCGCAGCCGCGCCCAACGTGACCTTGCCGAGTGATGTACCGCTGATCGTGAGAGAGATAAGGCCGAACAGCAATGTTCCGATAAATTCAATGGCATGCAGCGCAATCGCGTAGCCAAGCGCCGCATCCTGACCGATATAAGGAGTCAGGGTGAAAGCGACGACGGCATGATACACGCCGATATAAGCAGGTGAGGACGGGATCGCCGTGCTAAGCGAGGCCGTACAGGTTGCCAGATTCGCCCAGGCGAGTGGCGCTCCCGGTGCAAACGCCCATAAGATCATCTGATAATACAAAAAGTAGAAAAACCAGAGGAGCGCCGTCGTGAACATCAGCCCGATCAGGCGGCGACCTTCACGAAGCGACTGCAAGCCGTTCAAAAATTCGGCAGTCCATCCCAATAGTCGATCCGCCAGCCCGTGCGGAAGCACCCGATGGCCGATCCTGGTGAGCAGGAGCAGCACTTGTTGTTGTGCCAAAACACAAACGATAACACCGACGATGAGTACAAAAGCAATCAGCAGTGTAGCGTAGCCAGCCGCACGCACACTCGCCGAGATACTGAGCGCCGGAATTGCTAACCCCAGCAGCCCTACGATGGCGATCATGTCGGCAATCCGGGAAAGTACAACCGTCGAGAGCGCCTCGGCAGCCGGAATCGACGTGGAACGACTGAGCATCATTGCGCGGGCGGGTTCGCCCATTCGCAGCGGCAGCACGTTATTGATCAGGTAACCGACATTTTCAGCGTGAAAGACCGCCCAGAAAGGCGTTTTGGCGCGCAAAACAACCTGCCAGCGCAGTGCCCGCACAAAGGGAATCAGGCCGATGATGACGATCCCTAACAGAATAAAGCGACCATCCGCCTGCGCCAGCTTCGCCAAAAGGTCAGGCAGGTTAACCCCGGCCAAGACAATCGGAATACTGATTACACTGAATATGAGACCGATCCAGGTTGAAGGCCGCCGCAGGAGTGTTGCGGGAATCAAGAGATGCTCCACGTTTTGATGATGTTCAGTATAAGAGCAGTCGAAACCGCGTCAATGGACGTTTTATAACGAGAGTGTTCCATTGCCTGTCGATACGCTATAGATAAATGTGTATTGTATGACAAATCGGCCTGAACGGTTAGAATATTTCGGAAAAATTCACAGGATATTTGCTGGCTTTTGCGCTTTTTTTGCACCAACCGCATGTTATCATGTTCCGAATGACAACCTACCCTGACATTGATCTCTAACGTGAGGCGATCCTGATGCGGCTGCGTATCTTCATTTTTGCATTGCTGCTGCTGGCGCTGATACTACCGCTACCGACGCATGGCGCAAACCCCGATTGCGCCAATTATGCGCTCACCCCGCGCCTGACCATTGGCGGAGTGGCGCGGGTTGCCTATACGCTGGATGGCAGCGGCAAGGGCAGCCGGTTGCAGGAATATCCCGGTCTCAACGCGCGGGTCAACAGCACGCTTGCCGAAGGGACGCCCCTTACCATCGTTCGCGGCCCAACTTGTGCTGATAATATTCAATGGTGGCAGGTACGCACGCTGACAGGGGTGACGGGGTGGGTAGCTGAGGGACTCAGCAATCGTTACGCACTCGAACCCTGGCAAATTTTGTTGGACGCTGCCCGTCGTACTGCCGGGGGCGTCGAACTGATCCGCATCAATGATCGGGCAGTGATGCGTTCCCTGGCCGCCTTCTTCGTACCACGAGTGGCGGGTACTCTACATGATGTGTTCCCGGCACATGAGGCCGCGCTCTTTGATAAAAGCCTCAAAGAAACGCTAACACAGTGTCCGGCGCGCTGGCAGCGTGAAGACTCGGCACTCGATCCGCAGGCCGATATTGGCCTCAGTTCAACCTATCGCTCACCCGACACGACACGCTTGCTGGTAGTTCGGCATTTGTGGCGTACCGTGCCGCGTTGTGATGGTACACGTACCCCGATTTATGGTGTGGAGCGGATGAGCCTGCTCGGGTTGGGCGGCGAAACTCTGATGTTCGATCTGCCCGCCAATGCCAGTTGGCCGGGTTTGCCGCATATCGAAGCCGCGTTGAATCACATTTTGGATGTGCGCTGGTCGCCGGACAATAATCGGGCGATTATCTGGGCACAATTCGGGGATCGCTCACGTTTGCTGATCCTGGACACATCAAACGGGATGTTAAATACATTCGGTGAAGGTATTTATCCGCTGTGGATGCCTGACGGTGAACATATTACATGGCTGCACCACGACAACGCCGTCACGACTCTGTTGATTGCGCGCCCCGATGGCTCAGATCATCAGACGATTACGCTTCCACCGACGCTCCAATATGCCGATGCGCCGATCCCCCCGGCCTGGAACGAAGCGGGGAACTGGCTGCTGGCCTGTACTCAGAAAGATAACTGCTCTTCCGTCGTGCCGATTGATGTTGCAGGCCGACGTACTCTGAATTCATTGGCGATCCCCATCCCGGCAGTTGGCGCACGCTGGATTCTGAGTGATAGCGCGCTGTTGTGGATTCCGAGCGCAGGTGGCACGTTTGCCATTCAGCCAGTACGTGGCGATACTCTGGTTCAAACGATCAAGGTGTTGCTGGCAAGTGATGAACGGATTGAGGACACACAGCCATTCCCCGGCGGCAAATCTGTACTGGTCACGATACGTACCCGACAGGGGATTGTCGCCCGTTTCGCCGTTCTCAACTTCGAGACATTGACGGCGATCTCTGTGTCAGTCGCCTCACCCTGACGAAGCCTTCTGTCAGGGGCGCTGCCAGGTGAACGAAACCGCCTGGCTTTTCTCGCTGATCAATATGGCCGCGCCGTCTGCACCGAGCCGCGCAATGCCCACCTGCCAGTAGATCGTGTGCGGGTTGCCATCCAGCGGTCCGTATTCCGGCGTCAGGCGATAGGAAGTGGCCTGTGTTAGAAATTGGGCATTACGTGAATTGCCGCTCACCGTCGCATCCGTCAGCAGCACCATGTAAGCCTCATCCGGGTTGAGTGTGCCACCACCGGGCAGCCATGATAGCTGCACCGACTCCGAGGATACAACCCCACCATTCGACGGGTACAGAATACGCGGGATATTATAAGCTGGGAGCGGTGTGGCGGTTTCGCTGCCTGTCAGAGTGGGTGTGACACTTGGCGTCGGTGTTGGTCCCGGATATTTGATCTTTTGCCCAATTCGCAACGTCGGCCTGCACTTGGCCTGATAAATAGGCGCGCTCAGGTCACAGCCCGCACAGTTCAGACCGTCGGGGGCTGGATTTAACTGGCACAAATAACTGAGAGCCACGCCTGTTTTGATCTCCAGTGCCAGCGGCGTATCACCTTCTTTGACTGTGTATTCATTGAGCGTGACTGCGCCACTGGTTGGCAGTAACGGAGCAACAATGGTTCGGGTTGCGTCCCAGTTTTCAGGCGTTGGTGTCGCTGTTTGGCGCGGGATGCAATACGACTGCCCGGCCTGAATGATATTACTGCCGGGCGGCATGTTATTTAACTGGCGAAAGGCGGGCGCGGACGAAAGATCGTTGTAGCCGCCACGATTGAGCAGGGTTACAACCGTGTCGCCTGCACGCGCTGTTAGACAAACAGGCGTCGCACTTGGAACTCTGGTTGGGACATTGGCAACTACCGCAATGGTGGGGCCGCTTGTGACGGTAATGATCGGGCGAAAGGTTGGAATCGGTGTCACACTCACCGAAAGGGTTGCGGATGGAGTCAATGAAGGCGCGGCGGTATTTGGTGCGACGGTTGGGATCACAGTGGGGTTGGGCAACGTATCAGCGCGACAGGCTGATAGCAAGAGCAGCACGATAGCCAGACAGCCAAACCGTTTAAGCCAGCAGCGCACGGCGCGATAGTTATTCGTCAATCAAGGACCTCCTTCGGCTTGACCGTCACGGCCCTTGCCAGGTGAATGTGCGGGTTTCGGTAGTATACGCAGTGGGAACGGGCGTACCACTGCTGTTCAACTGCGCGACGCTGACCGACCAGGAAAATTCATGGCGCTTACCATCGGTAGGCTGCCACTCGGGCGGCACCTGGAATGAAGTATCTTTGGTACTCACGACATACAGGCGATTGATCGTCAGGTCTTTGACCGTGATTAGGTACACCTGACCTGCTCCCAAAGTCCCTGACGCAGTCCAACTCAAAACCGGAAGGTCTGTTGGGCTGTATAGCCAGTTGTCTTCGGGGCGGTCACTGTTAGGCGCATTAAACGTGGCAGTGGCGGTTGGTGTGGCCGTTTCACTGCCTGTCAGTGTCGGGGAAAGCGTAGCGGTTGGTGTGGGTGCCGGTACCCGAATCCGCTGGTTTTCACTTAGGTTCACTGTACAGTCTTTGCCTCCGGCAGGCAGCCCGTAGTCGCATTGTGAGAAACTCTGCGATATTTCAGGGTTCAGATCGTGCAAAATTTTGATCGTCGCATTGTATTTGGCGGCGATGATGATCGCGTTTTCGCCTTTTTTGACAACATGCCACATGACGCCCGCCGGGAGCGTTGGCTCAACGTTGGCTGCTTCCACACCGTTTGGAGTTCCGGCAGCGCGCGTGTTTCCGGCTGGCGCACCTGTTGGCGTCGGCCAGGGGATTTCGACAATCTGCCCCACCTGTAACTGTGCAGGGCTGGTCATGTTGTTGGTTTCCAGGATGATCTGAATCACGGCTTGCCCATATTGGCCGCAGCGTGCCGCCAATGCTCCTAATGTGTCACCCGCCTTTGCTTTTTGCATACATGGCCCGCGCGTTGGTGTGATCGTCGGAGATGGCGGAATGGGCGTTACTGTTGGCAGTGGCAGCGCCGTGATGCTCGGTATCTCAACCAATGCCGTGATGCTCGGCGTTAAGGTTGGGGGTGCAATGCGTGTATTGGTGGGCGGCATAGTGGCGCGCGGCGGAGTGGGTGTATTCGATGTCGCCAGCCCGGCAATGACAGTGCCCGGCAATGGTAAAGATGTTGGCTCACTGATCGGTTCGGTCGCGGTCTCGGTGGGTGCCGTGCTGACCGGTTGAGAATCGCCGCGCCGCATCAGTAAAAATACAGTGCCACTGATGATCCCCAGCGTCACCAGCAGGACGAGCAGCCCGGCCAACGGAAAAGCGGGCAGCGAACCCTCGTGTAAATCGGTTTCGCCATCGTCCCAGTTGCCAGGGGAGGGCGGCAGTGGATCGGTTTGTTTCAAGCGTGTTTGTGTGGGAGAACTGATCTGAGTGGCACTGACGGGTACACCTAATAGCGCCGCGCCGCAATGTGTGCAGCGGGTTGCTTCAATCGGTTGAAGTGCCCGGCAAATCGGACATTGTTGTGTTGACGGTCTTCGCTTGATCATCCCACCCGTGTACAGTCTCGATAGAGCGGCGCATTATAGCTGAATAAATGGGCACTATCAAATCTTTCAGTCAGGGTTAACCTGGCGGCTGCTTAGCACGCAATAGTAGAGTCTGCTGTGTAAGCGATTTATTAGACATTCGGCAAAAGTGCTACCCAGGCAAGCGTTGGGCGTACTGATCATTATACAAGGCAAAAGGGAGCTTCAAATGTATAACTACAGTAAGCACGGGAAATTTGGACAGCATCGGCACGGCTTTAGCGTTTGGCCGCTGCTTTTGCTGGCATTAATCGCCTTTGTGTTCGCCGGACCGATTCTGAGCCTGACGTTTTTCGTGGTCAAGCTGGCAATTGGCCTACTGCCATTCGCGCTGATGTTCGGCCTGGGGGTCTGGTTTGCCCGCCACAAATGGGGACAGGGTGAACAGGGCAAGCACTGGGCAAAATGGGGCAATTGGGGACAGTGGGGCGATTGGAGCGGCAAGGGTGACTGGCATAAGCCTAAATTCGATCAGCGTGAGGCCGCTAAACCCAAGCGTGAACCTCAAACCGAAGGCGGCTCAGACATTTTCTACGTCTAGTCTGGCTAATGGGCTGAGTCTGGCTTCAAACTCAGCCCATTTTGTTGTTATGTCACCTGCATGTTAAAATTTGCTTCTGATGAGCCACTCATCTTTACTCTTTTTGGAAAGCTGGAAACACTTTAATAATGATCAATACTTCACCCATCACTCGTGTTGGCATTGTGGGCTGCGGTGGCATGTCGCGTCACCACATTCGACAGATGCTTAAGCAGCAGGACACAACCCAGATCACGGTACTCTGCGAACCTTCGGCGGTGGAACTTCAACGGACTTCCGAGGTGTTCATCGAACATGATCTGAGCGCGCCACCCAGCGTTTCAACACTCGAAGATATGCTGCGCGATTACGCTGACGCGCTCGATGCCGTATTGATCATCACACCGCACGCTTATCACCACGATCAAGCAGCGGCCTGTCTTGAAGCCGGACTCGATGTCTTGCTTGAAAAGCCAATGGTGATCAATGCCACCGAAGCGCGCAGCCTGATCCAGACTCGGGATCGAACAGGACGGCTTTTGGTAGTTGCCTTTCAGGGCAGTTTATCACCCCAGATTCGCACAGCGGCACGGATGTTGCGCTCCGGCGAATTGGGCAAAATTCTCACTATTAACGCCATGACCTGGCAAAACTGGGGTGCGCTCACCGACGGATCGTGGCGGCAAAACCTGAGTCTTTCGGGTGGTGGCTTTATGTTCGATACGGGCGCGCACATGCTGAATACGGTCAGCGATCTGGCTGGTGAAGATTTTAGCGAAGTGATGGCACTGCTTGATCAGCATGGCCGCCCGGTTGAAACGCTGGGGGTTGTTGCGGCGCGTCTCAACTCCGGCGCGCTGGTGACATTGAATGCCTGTGGGGAAGCTATCCCATCCTGCAATTCGGATATCTGGCTGTTTTGCAGCAATGGTATTGTCCGTACCGGGCAGTGGGGCGAACATCTGGAATTGCAACGCATGGGTGAGACGCACTTGCAGCCTGTCGAAGTGCCGCACTCAATGGGTGCGTGGGATCAGTTTCGCGCGGTAAGGGCAGGTCAGCTTGAAAACCCCTGTCCGCCCGAAGTGGGTCTCCGTATGGCGCGCTTGTATGATGCCATTCGGAACTCGGCTGAACAAGGCGGGCAACCCGTACATCTCTGAACATCGAAATGTCGTTTATCAATTCATCATTCAATTTGCGAGGTTTTAGAGCCGAATATATTTAGAAATCTAATTTGGATATTGACTTTTCTAAAATCCGGTTTACTATTTTGCTATGAGTGCAATTTAGCAACGCGGAGTGTTTTGTTATGCCTACTTTCTTTGAGCGCGGATCGGGAAATGTCATCAGCGAGTCGCGTCCCCTAGGCGACTTCAATCAAGTATTGCTAGCTGGCATTGGCAGCTTGAGTATCACTCAGGCAGAAACCGAATCGCTGATCATTGAGGCCGAGGACAATCTTCTGCCAAAACTGATCAGCGAAGTGCACGGCGATACACTCTACCTGAGCATCGAGCGATCCACGCATTTGCAACCGACCAGGCCGATCCGTTACGTGCTGACCGTTCGCAGTCTGAGTGCGCTGGAACTGGCCGGTTCGGGCACTATCCAGGCGCAAAATCTTCAAGCCGATCACTTGACTGTGACGCTCAGCGGTTCGGGACGTGTAACGTTAGAAAGCTGCAATCTGGAAGCGGTTCGGCTTTCAGGTTCAGGGACTATCCACGCTCAAAGCATTGATGTACCCGATCTGGTTGTGACGCTCAGCGGTTCGGGTGAAGTGCTTGTAAAGGGGCAGGTTCACGAACAAACCGTTCGCATTCCAGGCAGTGGTGTTTACAATGCCAGTGGTTTGGAGAGCCAAGAGGCCAGCATTGATGTGAGCGGGGCAGGCCGCGCCATTGTTAATGTCAGTGAAACACTGACGGCACGCATCAGCGGCGCGGGCTTGATTGAATATATGGGCAAAGCAACGCTAATCCGCAAAATCAGCGGCTTCGGTGCAATCCGTTATCGAGAAGACCCAGTCATTGCCGGATAGCGAATGCTCCGCGAGCCTAATGTTCGCTGATGATCCAACTACCTGTTGGTGTCTTTTCGCCCGCCCGAATCGCCACGTTCAGCCGATTCTCGGCGGGCACTAATGGGCAGTTCCAGACACGTGGTTCACGGCCAGCTTGTTCGGCCAGTTCGGGCGGCTCGTTATACGCGCAATATGGAGAGTACGCCTCGTTAAAATCCAGCCGCACGGTCACATCTTCCTCGTTTGTTTCGAGTTCCACGTAGCGCCCGGCGCTATATGACTCATCACCCGTCGTGGCATCGGTGAACGGCACAAAAAAACGCGCTTCCCCCGGCGGCAAATACAAAGTCAGGCTAACGGGCTGATCGTCCACCACAAACTCAACTTTGCCCCAACGCTGATAATGCCTGATCTCGTTTTGAGTGGTCAGGATGCGAACCATGTCTTTCGACTCGAACTCGATAGGCGTGACGTTGAACTCCAATTCAGGATTCGGCTCAAAGTAGCTCAAGCCATCGAATAATTTTTGCTGTTCGGGCGTCAGCGGTGAGTATGGGCTATTTTTGAATTCATCGTCTTTATACTCACGCATTTCACTCAAATACTCGACTGGATAATCCATAACTACCCCCACGTATACACTAAAAATTACAGAACGCCCTGTGCTGAGAGGCTCTTACGAGTTTAATGGGTACGTTGTGGTTTACCAAATACACAAAACTGTAAGTAATTATTGGAATAACGTGTCGAGGAAGTTTAGTTTACGTTCGAGTTTTTAGAAATGCCCTGTTATACCGTTGTGATTTTCATACCGTCTCAATGAATCGTCAATATTGTGAAAATTATGTGGATGAATAAGGATGGGTTGATGTAATGCAGAGCTTCTTAATTCACCATTTATTCGTATAAAGTTTGATTTCCATAATTTATTTGTGATGACATACGGTACTTTATAACCATTGAGAAGAACTGCTGCTTCTATGAAGATTGTAAACGACCCGCGACATACAAAGCTGTCGCAGGCTAATCAACAAGGGGAGAGGTAGAAGCATGACGAAAGCACTACACAAGCGATTCACGCTTTTTTTATTGATCGGTACGTTGTTAGTGGCGGCTATTGCTACGCCGATTCGGTCTGCGGCGTTCAGCGTCAGCACCACCGTTAATCCAACGGAGGATGCCACAACTATTCTGCAAAACCCGCTGATGGGCTTTCAAGACCATGATGTGCATGGTACCTGGTGGCCGTTTAGCACCGGGTATTTGCGGGCAACAGCCACCTGTGACAGTAATGGCAAGGCAGTTGCCTGCGGGCCGCTGAACTGGGATCGACTCAACCCACAGCTAGATACCTATAACTTTGCGGATATTGACCTGTTTATCTCAAACATGGTGGCTCAAAAGAAGTTTGTGCAATTGCGCGTTCGTAATGTTGTTGGCCCCGGTGCGCTGCCGAATATTCCTTCCTGGGCGGCGTTTGCCGGAGTTACCTACTCGAATGGACAGGAACCCTGGGGAGGCTCGGTCTACCCGGAGATCGATTATCAGAAATGTGTCTTTCTCGATCTCTGGGGCAAACTGGCGAATGAACTGACTCGCCGCTACGATGCTAATCCGGCGGTGAGCGCAGTCGATATCGGCAGCTATGGCTGGTACGGCGAATGGTTTTCGGGTAAGACGGTTTTGCAACGTTTTCCGAACGACCAGACGAAGGATGTCAATGACCCGACTCTACAGCAGAGCATCGATGCACGCACGCGCATCATTCGTATGTTCACGGGCGGCAATGGTTCCGGGCGCTGTATTGATACGAATGGTCAAGAAAAAGTCGTATCGTACTCATATGTCGGCTTTAAGAATAAGCCCGTTTTGATCAACCGGGGCGACCAGGAAGACGTACAAATTGGCGTCTCGAACGGCGCAGGCATCCGCTTCGATGGCGTTGGCGCGAATGACAGCCGCAACCAGGATTTCCGGGATCGAATCAGCGGCATGATCGCGCAAATCTGGCAGACGAAGCCGATCATGGGTGAGTTTGGAACGCCGGATTACGCACCGGTGGATAGCGGCATCATGCAGCGTTCGCTGTGCTTTGCGCGTGAATTTCACCTCTCGACCATTCACAACAATTTCGATAGCAAACCGAGCTATGATTTCAACCCGTTATGGCGTGAACTGGGCTACCGAATTGTCCTGAATCAGGCTACCTATCCGAGCAGTGCCTCAGCAGGCAGCCCGGCTACTTTCAACTTCACATGGGTCAACAAGGGTACATCGCCCGCCTACAGTCGCTATCCCTTGAAGTTGTATTTCAAGCCTACCGGATCAAACACGGTAGCGGCAGCTGTCACATTCCCAAACACGGACATACGCCAAATTCTGCCCACTGGGATTGTTTCGGGCAGCACCGATTTTATGAACTGCCCAAAAGGTACGCCCAATCCGGTAAGCATCGCTGAGAACGTCACCATTCCGGCGCTAGTCGCAGGCGCTTACGATATGTACTTCGCCTTTGAAGAACCTGTTTACGGTCAGCCGATTCAATTGGCGCTCAGTTCAAAGGATAGTGCCGGATTGTATCAGTTAGGCCGCATCAACATTGACACTAACGGCGTTGTCCCTTCGGCAACTATCCCAACGACAGGTACAGCCGCCACGCCGACGAATACGAAGGCCTCAACATCCACCCCAACGAACACGGCAACCAATACACCCGGCGGCCTGACTAAAACTGCTACTAACGTAACTAGTAAGACTTCAACCAACCAACCTTCAGCCACGTCACGTGCTACCAAGTCCGCGACGCTGTTGCCGACGGCCACCACGCCCGCAACAAAGGGGCCGACCAGTACCTGGACATCGACGCCGCGTACAACGACTGCACCAACATCAACACCACGCGCCACCAATGCGCCAACCAACACCCCCAAACCGACGAATACACAGGTTGTGACCACTGGCGGCAGCTTCAAGGTTCAGTATTCAACCTCTGAGGTGAATTCGACACCGGATAATCTGGCTCCAGCCATCAACATCGTTAACACGGGCAAGGCGACGGTTAAGCTGAACGATCTGACGATCCGCTATTACTTCACGCGCGATAACGAAACGTCCTTGAAGTTCTACTGCGATTATGCAGATATGGGTTGTGAGCGAGTGACAGGTCATTTCGTCGATCTTAACCCGACCACCAGTGACGCCGATTGTTATCTGGAAGTTGGTTTCAATACCCATGACAGCCTGTATCCGGGTGCAAAGACGGGCGAAGTGCTGCTCCGTATTAACCGCGTGAACTGGAGTGACTTTGATCAAACCAACGATTACTCGTTCGACGCGACCAAACGCAGTTTCCGCGATTGGAGTCAGGTAACGCTCTATCAAAACGGCAACCTGATCTGGGGCGTACCTCCCAGCGCAACCGCCGCGAAAGTGCAGCCAACGGTTGCCGCCTTGATCGCGCCAACGGTTAAACCCACCAGCGCGCCAGTGGTTGCGCCCGTCACACCATCTGTAATCGAGTCGGATAACTTGAATGTCCAGCGGATTGGTAACTGGCAGAGCATGGGTGCCAGCAAAGCCAGCAGCGGAAGCTATCTGTACAGCAGCAATCCGAATGACGCGCTGAGCATCGCGTTTACAGGCACACAGATCGATGTGATCTATGTCAAACACCCCAAGTTCGGTACGTTCGCTCTCGCCATTGACGGAAAAATGGTGCAAACGGTCAATGCTAAAGCCGATCAGAAGGCGTTTGGAGTACGTGCGACGGTCAATAATCTGTCGACTGGTACACACATCCTGCGTATCTATCCACTGAATGGGATAGTGGCGATTGATGCCTTCATTGCCACACTCGCGCCTGGCGTGCTGCCGCCGACTAACCTGCCAACTCCCGTTGGGCAGCCAACAGTACCGTCGAGCTTCGACTGATCACGGCGTACCAACCTATATCACCGGGGGCGTTCTGCTCCCGGTTCGATAGGGATGACTCGAGCATGCATCTACTATCGGCTAATGCAGCGTTGTTGGTGTGAGGCGCACCCGTTCGCGCCGCAGCAGATCAAATTGACCACCCTCAGCCAACGTATTTAGCCGCAATGTACCGCGTCGTCGGCTGAAAAAGTAAACCAGCCCCGCGCCAATCACTTCCCCAATGCCCGACTGGTCAACGACTAATCCAGTATCTTCATCCAGCCCGATACCGAGCAGGTTGGGGAAATGTTCCAATACAGAAAGCATACGCGGGATACGCCGCCGCTGGCTAAAATGCGAATCAACGACCACCCGATCACTGAGCAAGCCCAGACCGTGCCGTACCAGAACGCGCCCGCGCCGCTGCATGATCCAATCGTAACTGCCCGCGATCATCACACGCCCCATGACATGCGCCCCGGCACTTGTGCCACCGACTACAGACGCACCCCCTTCAAGTGCTGCTTGCAAAGCATCACCACAGGCTGTGCCGCTCAGAATCCGAGTATATTTGCTCTGATCACCACCCGTCAGATAGATGCCGCGCGCAGTCCGTAATAGTTCCGCATGATCCAAATCATCGGCCTCTATCCGGGTACGGATCAACGGTGCATGGATATTTTGCGCGCCCAGGCTTTGCATAAAGCTGCCCGTTCGCTGTCGCTGCCGTTCGGGGGTGCTGGTGGCGGTGGTTAGCACCACAATAGGCGCGTGAATGCCGCCCGCCAATTGAATGAAGCGGCCAAGCAGTCGTTCGGTATGCACTTCGGGAGCAGTACCGCCCCCGCCAATTAGCAAAGCTGACGCGCTTTCGCGGGACGTGAGTCCATTGAGCAGCATAGTGATCCTCAATTAGGCTGTACGTGAGGGGATTAGTCCTGAATCGGGCTATTTTATCGTGCCAGTGACTATTTGTAAATTGGCGCTGTACGAATTGCACAGGCTATGATATACTGTTGAGAGGGGTGGAAACTGCCGCCCGCGAACGCATGAGAGGATTGAAGTCGAATGAATACGAAGTTATATGTTGGAAACCTGCCCTACAGCGTCGATGAGGCGCAACTGCGCGAATTGTTTGGTAAGTCGGGCACGGTAACCGACGTCGCGGTTATCACAGACCGCGAAACAGGCCGTTCGAAGGGGTTCGCCTTCGTGACAATGGGGTCGGCTGAAGAAGCGACCAAGGCGATCAGCCAGTACAACGGCTATATGATGGGCAATCGTAACCTGACCGTCAACGAAGCACGCCCGCGTGAAGAGCGCAGTGGTGGTGGCGGCGGTGGTGGTGGTTATGGTGGCGGCGGTTCGCGGAGTGGTGGCGGTGGCGGTGGTCGTCGGGACGATGACTACGGCAGCCGCGGCGGCAGCGGTGGCGGTGGACGCCGCGACCGGTTCTAACCCGATAGAGAGTCGCACATCAAAAGGCACTGTATTTATACAGTGCCTTTTTTGTTACTCAGGTACTGGCTAGCGCAACCGCTTTTTGGTAAATGCCTCAAAACGCATCAGTGCTTCCGGCAGATTGGTGCGTCCCAAGCCCAGCCTGAAATGATTCCCCGGATGATCATAGACTGTGCCCGGCAAAATCAGCACGCCCTGATCATCTACCAACTCAGCCGCGAACTGTTCAATCGGCAGTTCAGTACGCAAACGTGGAAAGCCGATACTCCCCGCCTTCGGACGTACCCACTCGAACAGATCGTTGTACTCGGCAAAGAACCGATCTATATGTACCAGATTGTTTTGGATTATGGTCAGGCTTCGCGCAAGCACCGTCGCTTTGGCGCGCAGCGCGATCAATGCCAGAATTTCACTCGGCGCGCTGTTGGAGATCGACAGATAATCTTTGAACGATGCAGCACGCTTCAGAAGTTCGGCATCGTGAGTCGCCAGCCAGCCGATCCGTAATCCAGCCAGCGCGAACGATTTGGACATGACCCCCAGACTCACCGCGCGCCGTGATAAACTGGCCGCCGCCGGGAGTTGCTCCGCCGAATCATATTCGATCCCGCGATACACTTCATCTGAAAACAGCGTGATCCCGGCCTCATCCGCCAGCGCAACAAGTTCTCGAAACATCTTCTGATCGGGCAGCGAACCGGTTGGGTTGTGTGGAAAGTTGACCGCGATCAGGCGCGTGTTGGGGCGCAGCGCCCGCCGAACGTTGTCCAGATCGAGTGCCCAGCCGGACTCATGTTCGATAGGTAGCAATGTCACATCTGCGCCTGCCATACGCGCAATTTCGTAGAGCGATTGGTAACCCGGCCACAGCACAATCGCATGATCGCCGGGACTGATCAGAACGTTCATCAATGCGAAGACCGCTTCTTCTGCGCCTGCAAAGGTGAAAATCTCATCGGGCGAAAGACCTTCGTACAGTTGGGCGATCTCCGCACGCAGCAGCGGGTGGCCGGGGTACTCTGTATAGCCAAGTGTCAGGTTATTCCATAGTGTTTGGCATTCTTCATCGGCCAACGCCAGCACATCGGCCATGTGGTAGCCCTGCACATCCGAACTACACAACAAATAGGGCGCGGCGAATTCCCATTTGGCGAAATAGCGTTCGAGCTTGAATTCAGGAATGATCATCTGTACAGAGTACCTCAGCATTCATTCGGTCAAGTGTACTCGACTCTTTTAGCATGGAGCAATCTATGAGACAGGCGTGAGACGTTTTGGCAAGTGGTCTTGTTTTGGCTATATCTTAAATGGGCACTGCCCGAAACGATGGGTTATTGATGGAGACGAACCGATGGAAGATCAAGTACAACAGTTAGTCACCGATTTCAAAGCTGGAAAAGTTACACGCCGCCAATTTCTGCAACGCGCCGCACTGCTGTTAGGTGGCGTGGCCTCGGCCAATGCGCTGTTGCTGGCCGCCAATGGCGCCCCTTTCAAGCAAGTGATTATCGCCGCCAATCAGGCCGCTACCGCTGAACCCACCGCCGCCGCAACAATGGCGGCTACCATGTCGGGAACGCAAGCGGCAGACATTGAAACATCCATGATCACCTTCAAAACCGCCACTGATAACGCGCCCGGCTACCTGGCGCGTCCGAAAGGCGCTGGCCCGTTCCCGTCCGTCGTTGTCATTCAGGAATGGTGGGGACTGGACGATCATATCAAGAGCGTCGTCAATCGTTTTGCAGGGCAGGGCTACGCCGCGCTTGCGCCTGATCTGTATCGGGGTGTCGTCGCCAAAGAACCGAGCGATGCTCAGCGATTGGTAATGCAAGTTCAGATGGATCAGGCTTTGGGTGATATTCAGGGCGCGGTCAACTACCTGATCGCTCAGGACTACGTCGCGCCTAAAAAAGCAGGTGTGATTGGCTTCTGCTTTGGCGGCGGTTTGGCGATTATGTCGCTATACAAAGCACAAAATATCGGCGCTGCCGTGTCGTTTTACGGTAACGCAACCAAGCCCACTGATGATGATCTGAAAGCTGTTTCTGCACCCTGGCTGGGCATCTATGCTGAAAAGGACAGTGTGCCCGAAGACCAGATTCGTACCTGGGAAAGCAAACTAAAGGAATTCGGCAAAACTAACCAAATGCTGTACTACAAGGGCGCGCAGCACGCCTTCTTCAATGATACTCGTCCATCGTACAACAAAGAAGCCGCGACGGATGCCTGGGCAAAGACGCTGGCCTGGTTCGGCAAATACCTGACCGCAGACAGCACTGCGACACCCGCCGCAACAATGGCAAGTACGATGGCCGCTACGGTAAAACCCTAAGTCTGAGGTTTTAACCTTCAGTGTCCCGGCAATTGCTCGTCGGGACACTGTATATACTCACGATCCCGCCGGGACTTTTTCGTTCTGTCCGGCAGGGCGGCGGCGGCGACGGCGGCTCTTGGCAAGGCTTGAGGCGTCAGGGCGCGGCTGTTCAGTCCGCTGGCCGTGATTGGCCGGGCGTGGAGTATTGGCTTGACGCGGTGTTGCAGTCTGCTGTGCCGGGCGATTCTGCGATTGTCCTTGCGAACCACGCGGCGTGAGGTTTGTCGGTGACGGCACACCAAGCCGCGACGGGTAGGGGTTCTGAGTCGCCACCGGGACGTGCATCTTGATCAATCGCTCAATATCGACCAGGAAAGGCCGCTCGGTCTCATCGCAGAACGAGATAGCGATTCCGGCGGCACCAGCGCGTCCGGTACGACCAATACGGTGTACATAGCTTTCCGGGATGTTGGGCAGATCGTAGTTAATCACATGTGTGATGTTTTCTACGTCAAGCCCGCGCGCGGCAATGTCAGTCGCTACCAGCACGCGCGTTGACCCGGCCTTGAAATTCGCCAAAGCACGTTCACGAGTTGCCTGCGATTTGTTGCCGTGAATGGCTTCGGCAAAAACGCGCGCCCGGTCTAGCTGCTGCACTACCTTATTAGCACCGTGTTTGGTGCGCGTGAAAACCAATACCTTCTGGATCGTTTTATCGCGTAAGAGGTGTTCGAGCAGCAGCGGCTTATCGCCCCGCTCCACGAAATAGACCGACTGCTCGATTAACTCAACCGTCGAAGCGACAGGCGTCACGGCCACGCTGACCGGTTTATTCAGGATGCTATCCGCCAGATTGCGAATATCGTTCGGCATGGTGGCCGAGAAGAACAGCGTTTGCCGTCTTGTTGGCAGCGCCGCGATGATGCGTCGAACATCATGGATGAAGCCCATATCGAGCATTCGATCCGCCTCATCCAGTACCAGCACTTCGAGCCGATCAAACTTGACGACGTTTTGCGACATTAGATCGAGCAAACGTCCCGGTGTCGCTACCAGAATATCAGCACCGCGTCGCAACCTTTCTACTTGCGGCGTCTGATTGACCCCGCCGAATACGGTGATCTGTCGGAAACCTGTGTAGCGCCCGTAGACATCGAAACTTTCACCGATTTGCGAGGCGAGTTCGCGTGTGGGCGATAACACCAGCACGCGAATGCGCGGCGCGCCGGATGGACGCGGAGCAAGCGCCAACCGCTGCAAAATAGGCAGCGCGAAGGCCGCCGTTTTGCCCGTGCCGGTCTGCGCGCAGCCGAGCAAATCACGCCCTTCCAGCACATACGGAATCGACTGTGCCTGGATCGGGCTGGGTTCGGTATAGCCTTCGGCGCGCACTGCACGCAGCAGTGGTTCGATCAGCTTCAAATCTTCAAATTGCATGGAAATCTTTCGGTCTAAACGGGCAGGGTTGCTTGTGGCAACCGGATGAGTTTACCACAAACAGGCGCTTTTGACAATAAAGATTAAGTGAGGGCGCACCCTATTCTACGCCTTAACGGCACCTGCCATCAATCCTTTGATAAGTTGCCGTGAGGTGAAAATATAGATCAGCAGTACCGGCAGCATCGCCAATGTCAGGGCGGCCAGCAGCGCGCTCCAGTTCGTCTGGAACTGACCTGTAAAAGTCTGGACACCAAGTGTCACGGTTTTGGTCTCATCGCCAGAGGCCATGATCAGCGGGAACCACAAATCATTCCAGATCGGGATCATCGTGAAGACCGTCACGGAGAATAAGGCTTGCCGGATCAGCGGAATGATCAGGGCAAATATTCGATACTCGCTCGCGCCGTCAATGCGTGCCGCGTCGATCAATTCGATAGGAATTTCGCTTATGAACTGACTCAGGATGAAGATCGCCAGCGGGATATTTTGCGCGATATAGATGAAAATCAGCCCTTGCAGCGTCCCCGTCAGGCCAAGCGAACTGCTCAATCGGATGATGCTCACCGTCCCTAACCGGATCGGGATCATAATGCCCAGCGACATATACAGCGCAATCGCCGTATTGCCTCGGAATTTGTAGATCGCCAGCGCAAAGGCGGCCATAGCTCCTAACAGCAGCGTGAAAACAACTGAGCCGCCCGTCACGATCAGGCTGTTACGTAGATACAAGAACGCCTCTGCACGCTTAAAGACCGTTTGATAGCCAATTAACGAGAACAGGCTGCCCGTTGGAATCGTATACGGTTTGCCAAAAATATCGCCCGATTTTTTGAATGAATTGATCACCGTCAAAATAATCGGAAACATTGCCAGTGCGCTGTACCCAAGCAAGACGATGTGCAGCCCGAAAGCGCGCGCGGCATTACCCATCTGAAACTGTCCGATCCGTGTTGCTACCGGGCTGGAATAATTTTGGGCGGTGAGGTTTACTCTTGACATAGATGTATCCCTTAACTCAGCCCTTGCATCCGGGCGATTCGTCGCTGCCAGCCGAACAAATAGAGCAAAACACCACCAAGAATGATCACGAACATGACCGCCGCGATAGTTGTGCCCATCGTCGGGTTGCCGGGCTGCAATTGAAAGCCGTAGAATGTGCGATAGAAAAATGTGCCCAAAATGTCTGTGCCGTAATTTGGCGCACCCAATGCACCCTGCGTCGCATAAATCAGATCGAAGGCGTTGAAGTTGCCGACGAAGGTCAGGACGCCCACGATTCCAACCGTCGGCAGGATTAGCGGCAGCTTGATTCGTGTGAAGACTGTGAAGGCCGACGCCCCATCGACACGCGCTGCCTCGATCAGATCATCGGAGATGCCAACCAATGCCGCCATGAACAGCACCATCGGCAGCCCAACCCACTGCCAGACGGACATGAGCGAGACGGCCACCAGTGATGTACCCGGTACGCCCAACCAGGGTTGAATCAAACTGCCGAGGCCGAGACCCGTCAAAATATTATCGAAAATGCCCCAGCTTGGATTGAGAATCAGACTCCATACGAAGCCTACAATCACTACCGAAAGCGTAGTCGGCGCAAAGATCAACGTTCGGTAGATTGCCCGCCCGCGCAGCCTTTTGGCGGTCAGCAGCGTCGCCAGCAGCAGCGCAACCGGGTTCTGTACCAGCATGTGGATGCTGAAAAACACAAAGTTATTTTGCAGCGCATTCCAAAAATGCCCTGACCATTGCGGAGTACCGAACAGCGTTTGGAAGTTCTGAAATCCCACGAACACCGGTGCGCCGCTCACATTTTGATCAAAAAAACTCAGGCGCAGCGAATCGAGCAGTGGATAGGCCATGAACAGTGTGTAAATGGCCGCCGCCGGGAACAAAAAAACGACGATATGAAAGGGAAAGGGCTTGCGTTTTGTGGATTGCATCATTGTTTTGGCTTCAAATAATGATCACAACAATTCGAGCATCGTGCCGCCAGATGATCTCTGGCGGCACGCTTGTGAACAGCTTATTTGGGTGTGGCGGCCATCGTAGCCGCTGCTGTAGCGGACATGCTGGCATCAGGCTTGAACCAGCCAGCCATATTCTTCTGGATGGTATCGGCAGTCTGTTGGGCAGTCTGCTTACCGCTCAGCATCAGCGCCAGGTTGTTCCATAGATCAGTTTCAACGTCTGTTGTGCCATTGGGTGGCGAGGGCAGCAGGTACGACGAACGGAGCGTCGAGCCGCATTCTTGCGTCCAACCCAGGAACGTATTTGCCAACGGATCGCTCAGGGTGATCTTATAGTTGCCAAGCGGGAAGAAGCCGGGCAAGCCCTGTGAATAAGCCGTCTCGAATTCCTGACCTGCTACGTAGGACAGGAAGGTCTTGGCCGCGTCGGCATTCTTGCTGGCCGCATTGAGGCCAAGCGCAATGTCGATTTCGTTTGAGACATAGCACTTGCTGGCACTGGCAGGCGGCGGTGCTTTGAATGCACCCATCTTGAACGAGGCGCTCTGCTCGAAGCCGGAGATTTCCCATGAGCCAGCCGGGAAGATCGCGGCCTTGCCAGAGGTGAACAGGTTCTGGCTGTCGGAGTAGGTCTCCGCCTCGAAACCCTTGCCCAGGTAGGGCGTCCACTTGCTTAGCGCATCGAACGCGGCCAGGAAGCCCTTATCGTTGTATTGACGTGTACCAGCCAGCAAGCCATTGTTGCCGTCCTGACCACCCCAGAAATTCGGACCGATATTGTCGAGACCCATCGAAGTTTCTGCCCAACCGTCCTTAACGCCGAGTGCCAGCGGGGTCATCGATCCTTCGGCCTTGATCTTTTCGAGCAGCGTCAGGAATTCTTCGTAGGTCTTCGGCTCAGTGAAGCCGTGTGCGTCGAAGTAATCTTTATTGTAGATGAAGCCGTGCAGCACGGAAGCCATCGGTACGCAGAAGGTACTCTTGTCATCAAGCGTACTCCAGGCGTGTTTGGCAAATGTGCTGAAGTTTTCCAGTCCGGGCAGCTTTGTCAGATCGGCCAACTGTCCGGCTTTGAACATATTCAGCGACAACGTGAATGGCCGACAGGTGATTAGGTCACCCGCTGTGCCAGAACTGAGCTTGGCACTGAGCGCGCCGTTATACTGATCGGGCTTCGTCGGTTGGAACTTGACCGTGATCTCTGGATGAACTTTGTTGAAGTTGGCGATAATCGTATCCCATACCGCTTCATCGCCGGTTCGCCAGCTTTCGATCACCAATGTGACGTTAGCGGCGGCCTTGACATGCGCCTGTGAGAGCGCCATAAACATCAGGGCAGCAATCGCCGCCAGTGTAATAACGTGCCGTCTTGTAATCATTTTTTGCATTATCGGGAATCCTCATTAGCTATCTGGAAATGTGACTGAAACACAGAATCACCGGATGGTCACGCCTAAAAACCTTTTGACGATGGGATGCCTCCTTGATCCGATTGCTGAATGTCACCTGAGTTTAACGAGTCCTCAAGGATTCGCAATTTCAATGTATTGGGAGTGTGCCCTAGCAGATGGAATATGGAGTATGGATGAGTTTATTCGGTCAGATCATAACCTGCGCCTTGCATTGGCAAAGGGTTGCGAAGTAGACTTCTGGGCTATTCACCGAATTGGATAAAGAACAGGCTGATGAGTACAAAAGACATCTACAACGCGATTGAGGTTAACGATCAACTTCTCACAAGCGGCCAACCGACAGAGGAACAGATCAAAGCCGCCGCTGCCGAAGGATTCGTAACGATCATCAATCTTGCCACGCTGGATTCTAGCCGTGCCTTGCCCGATGAAGCGGGGTTAGTGCGTTCGCTCGGCCTGAACTATGAGCATATTCCGGTCGTATGGGACAGCCCCAAAGAGAGCGATTTCGAGGCGTTTGAGCGCGTTATGCAGCAGCGTCAGGACAGCAAAACGCTCCTGCATTGCGCCGCCAATTTCCGGGTGACGGCTTTTTATTCACTCTACGCCCAAAAACATCTCGGCTGGTCACAGGCTCAGGCCGATGAGTTCCGAGCCAGAATTTGGACAGGCAGCAATTATCCAGTGTGGGAAGACTTCATCGCCCATTTGAAGCCTTAAAGCAGGGGCTATTTTCCAGTCCAGCCCAGCCCACGCACGACCATTCCGGGTTTTGCGCCAGTATGTTCGCCATCACTTAGCACAGGTTCGCCGTTCACAAAAACATGAAACATGCCCGTTGCAAATTGATGTGGGGAGGCAAAGGTTGCATGATCCTGGATAGTGGTCGGGTCAAATACAACAACGTCGGCAAAGTAACCGGCGATCAGACGGCCACGCTCCTGCACACGGAGCGTGTGCGCCGGGAACGAGGTTAGCCGCCGAATTGCTTCTTGCAGTGAAAGCAGCCCTTGATCGCGCACATAACTTCCAAGCAACCGAGCGAAGTTGCCATAAGCGCGCGGGTGTGGATTCGCCTTCAGGAAATTGCCCTCTGGCGACATGGATTCGGCATCGGAGCAGAAGCTAACCCAGGGCAGGACAACCTGTTTGCGAATGTTGTCTTCGGACATGGTGAAATATATCGTGAAAATGCGTCCGCCGTCTTCGACCAGCAGATCAAGTGCGGTGTCTTCGGGTGAGGTATTTCGCATGGCGGCAACTTCGGCCAGCGTTTTACCCGTCAAGTGCCGGAGTGCAGGTGAGGTGAACCCGGCCAGCACAATTTTTTCCGGGGAGTCGACTTCCAGCCACATATTTTCCCAGGCATCAGATGGCGTGTTCATCGCCTGCTTGATGCGTTCGCGCGTGGCCGGGTCTTGGAGACGTGCCAGAAGTGCCGCGTCCCCGCCGTCATGTGCCCAAGCTGGTAGGCAGGCATTCAATCCGGTGCCGCCCGCCGAATACAGGTACATATCAGCGGTGATCTCCATGCCTGCTTGCCGCGCCGCTTCCACTCGCTGGATAACCTGATCCATTTTGTGCCAGTTGTCCCGCCCAGCGGCCTTCAAATGGTATATTTCGGCGCGGATGTTTGCTTCACGGGCAATCGTGAAAAATTCATCCAGAGCTTCCAAAAAGAAGCTGCCCTCACTGCGAAGGTGCGAAATATACATCCCGCCCTGTTCAGACACGACTTTCGCAATGGCTACCAGTTCATCCGTTTTCGCATACGAAGCCGGTGGATAGATCAGAGCAGTAGATAAACCAACCGCGCCTTCGGCCATTGCCTGTCGCGCCAATTCGCACATCGTCGCCAGCTCTGAGAGCGTTAAAGGCCGATTATCATAGCCAATAACATGAGTCCGTAGCGTCGAACTGCCGACGAAAGAGGCCACGTTGGTTGAGATGCCGCGACCAACCAGATACTCCAGATATTCGCCTAATGTTGTCCATTCAATGGCGTATTGAATATTCTCGTTGCCCAGCATTCCGCGAGTACCCGCCGCTTTCATAGCATCGCTGAGCGGTCCCATCGAGAAGCCTTCACCTACCACTTCAAGGGTCACACCCTGACGGATTTCACTTTGCGAATGCCCATCTTCAATAAGCGACTCAACCGCCCAACTCAACATATTAATAAAGCCGGGTGCAATTGCTAATCCAACGGTATCAATGATGTTTTTCGCCTGTAACGTGTTCGGTTTGCCGAGTGCCGCAATACGCTGCCCTTCAATAGCAACATCGCCCACATAGGACGCTCCACCGCTACCGTCGTAGATCATTCCCCCACGCAGAACATAGTCGTACTGGTGCATCGCTGAAAATCCCGTTGAGTGACTTGTCTCAAAAATAGGGGTAACAATCGCCTGGGACTCATGCCCCCAGGCAAACGCTCAAGGTATTTTCTATCCGACTTTGCGCCAGGTGCCAAACGCCTGTCCCGGCTGAGGCTCGTGAAATTCAAAGGTTTCGCGGCTGAGCGTCGTCAGAAAGTGCGTTCCTGGTCCAGCAATCCATTTGTTATTGGCATCCAGATAGCCGCCCGGCTGATACACGTAAGACGTATTGATCCCGAATTCCGGCGTCTTACCCCATCCCAGCGCCGCGCGAATATCAGGGTTGGCTCTCCACAACTTGCCGAAACCACGACGCGGTTGATAGAGCGAGGCAGATGGCGGCACCAACGTTGGATCGACTTCTGGTTCGCCATCCTTGAATGTATCCTTGAAAACGCGCCATTCCCCAGCCGTACTTGCATCTTTGGGCGGGAGCAGCACCCAGATATCCTGGGTGGCCTGAACCCAGAACATATACCCATGCTCAAAGTCTTCCTGAGCGATATAGATCTGCTGGCGTGTTTCGGTTGGGAAGGCATTCGGCGTAGCGGTTGCGCCAAAAGTGGGCGAAATGGCAGGTACGGCGGTGGTGGGTACTACCGTCGCCGGGATCGTCGTGGCGATAGCGGTTGGCAGCGCCCCCGAAGTTGCGGCCACACTTGGCGTAACCGCCGTTACGGCTTGTGCGACATTGACCGTTGTCGGGGATGCGGCTTGTTGCGGACTGGCGACGGTTGCCGCCGTCTGAGGCGTATTCGTAATAGTGATATTGATCACACGCGGATCGGGCGTATTGGTGATCTGCATGACTACCATTGTGGGCGGCACGGCATTACAGGCGCTCAGGCCAAGTGTTAACCCGGCAGCCATCAGCAGCCACTTATTCAAGTGAATTCGAGTCATTAAACCTCTCCAATCCAAACTACACGGTTGATGCTTGCACACCAACCGGAAAAGTATACTCGACTTTGATAACCCACAGGCTGAGCGTAAGATAAGAGTGGGATGGCGCTAGCCACGCGGGTCGGTGATAATCGCTGCCTGGCGTGCATCGGGCACCGGGTTGAGCGGCTTAACATCCAGCAGCAAGCCGCCTTCCACGCGCTGCGGCTCGGTGGATTGCTGGCGCGGCTGAATGAACAGGTGACGAACGATGATGAAGAGCGCACCTGCTAACGGAATGGCTAGTAGCGCCCCCACCACGCCACCGACGGTTGCACCAGCCACCAGGAATACGATGATCAGGATCGGATTCAGCCCAACGCTGCGCGACATGACGCGCGGAGTCAGGTAGTGATTCTCGATCTGCTGAACGCCGACGAAGCTCAGCAGGGCGAACAGAGCGTGCAGCGGTGAACTGAGCAGCGCCAGAATTACGGCTGTAACTGCGCCGAGGTAACCGCCGACAATTGGAATGGCCGTCGTGATGCCAACGATGAAGCCGAGCGTAATTGCGTTTGGGACTTGCAACAGCGACAGAATCGCAAAATTGGCAACTCCTACGAATAAGCAGACTAATCCAATGCCACGCACGTAAGCACCCATCGACGTTTCAATTTCGGTGAAGATCGTACCCCAAACTTCGCGCCGTCCGATTGGGAAAAGCTGCAACACAAATCCGATGGCCTGGTCACGCGCGGTCAGCCAGTAGACACCCATAACGACGGCCAGAACCAAATCGCTCAGCACACTACCAAATTCACCGGCCATCGCCGGGATACTGGCCGAGATATCATCCCGAATCTGACCAATATTCTTCAGAATTTCTTTTTCACTTGGTAATGGTAATTGGCTGCCCCCATGAGCGGTGATGAACTCCTGTAATTGTACTTCCAGCTTCGTGACACTCGTTGTCAAAGCCGAGTCATCACCAAAATAGCCTGCAAAATTGCGAATGGCTGGCGGAAGGACAATATAGGCGATCACCAGGATAGCCAAAGCAAGCGTCAGATAGGTGAGCAAAATTGCAATGCCTTCTGGCACACGTGCCTTTTTCAGTGTCAATACTGCCGGACGCAGTGCAGAAGCCACGATAATCGCTACCAGCAGCACCACTAAGATGCGCCAGCTTAAAAAGATTGCATAAGCAGCCACCAGCGTACCGATGACTACCAGCATATTCCGAAATGTTTGTTGGGCGGTCATAAGACTTGCGCTCCAGAAGCAGCAGAACTTAAAGCGAGTAAAGCAATAGCCATACCAAGTGTTGCCAACACACTTCCTAACGTCGGCCACAATGCCCCCAATTTCAGTTAGAGTGAATGGCGCAGCAGGGGAGTTAAGGCTAGACTATAGATGATGAGTCAGTTAATCACCATCGCTGCCAAAGTAGAAACCAACGGCACGTCTCAGACAATGCCGATAGATACCACAAAAGTGTACCTCGACTTCAATCCGGGTGAGGATGTCACCTCAAAAGCACGATAAGTTCATTCTTGAGTACAGGATTATAAACGATGCTGAACGAGTCGGATCGCACGCTTGAACCCCTGGCGGGAGAAGCAGCGCCAAACGCCCCGGCCAACGATTTGCTTTTTCGGCTGCGAACGGCGGTCAATGAAGTATTCATGATCGAAACTGAAGATACACCATCCGTTTCATCGCCTTTACCTGCCGCCAGCCGACTTGTTGCTTCACAAATCACGGCGGTGTACACCGGGCAGTTGCTTATCGACAGTGAAAAGGCTTACGAACAGTTGGACGCGCGTTTTGTCGAGCTGAATCACATCCCGACGTTTTCGATAGAGAATGGACGACAGGTCGTGCGGGCGCTCAAAGGCCGCGTTGTTGTCAAGCCGCGCCCCTGGTGGCCGAATCTGCTCTTATTCGTGCTGACTATATTCAGCCTACTGTATGTCGGTGCTACCAGTGAACTTGGTCTGGATAT
>JBBSEU010000036.1:0-28401 GCA_038239365.1 Aggregatilineales bacterium | reverse complement strand
TTGGTTCGCTCCCGCCTGTGGTCTCATCTGACTTTTCAAATATCGACCAACGATGCCGATATGGTTAAAGTCCCGCGAGTGCTTCTTGACCGCTTCAATGATCTGTTGTGTTATGCTACCTGATGTTCAAAGTCCAGCTTAGGTGACGTTCGTTAATCGTTTGCGACGATTGTGTGGCAAGGCTGCTCCAGGATTGTTGCAATTGTGTCGCAAAGATCGAAACTAACCAGAGGGTAGGCGAATGCTGAATCGACTGCCTTGCCCAATCTGGCTGGTCACTTCGACGCAACCGCCCATCGTTTCCGCCAGTTCCTTGACCAATGCCAGACCCAATCCTGCACCGACAGTTTGGGCATCCTTGCCGCGAAAAAAGCGTTCCCAGATATGCAGCAAATCTTCCGGTGCGATGCCTGCACCTGTATCTTCAATACTGATGCACACGAAACGATCTTGTAGTGCGGCCTCTACCGTCACGATCCCGCCCGGCGGGGTATGCTGCAAGCTGTTGTGCAGTAAATTTCGCAAAATTTGCTCAACACGGAGCGCATCGGCCAGGACGACCAGGGGACTGGGCGGTGTATCAGCAATCACCTGAATCCGGTACGAAGTCCAGGCCAGAGGTGCCATCACATCAACGCTGTGCCGAATGAGCAATCCTACGTCAGCAGGCGCACAGTGCAGCGATAGTTGCCCGACTTCGGCGCGTGATAACGTGAATAGATCATCCACCAATGTTTGCAAACGGATGACCTCGTCCGTCACGACCTGTAAATCGTGCTGCATCGATTGGGGCGGCGCGGCGTCCTGCATCGACTCGACATAAGCACGCAAAGTGGCGATGGGCGTCCGCAGCTCGTGCGAAACGCTGGTCATCAATTCGCGGCGTAGTTGGAGCAGCCTGCTCACTGAATCACGTTCGTCGCGCAGTTCAGATAGTGTACGCTCCAATTTGGCGGCCATGTCGTTGAAGTTAGCCTGCAATCGCGCTACTTCATCTTTCCCATCAATTGAAATGCGGGTGTCATAATCACCACTGCTCAAGGCGTCTGTGGCCGCCACCAGTGTTTTGAGTCGACGTACCGTGTAGCGAGTCGCAAAATAGGAAAAGATCGCAAAAAATGGGAGCAGACCAACCATCGCAATGGTGGCCGGGACCAGCAAAAAAGTTGTGATCGGGATCATCATTAACAGCACTGACGGCAGCGGTAGATCGAACCGTCCTAACGATGCAATGATCATCAAAAATAATGCGATAAACAGCCCAATGCCCGCCGTGGCAACTACCATATGTGCGTGCGTTAACGACCAGGCCAGGCGTGTTTCACGCAGGCGATTCCAGGTTTTGAGGACGCGCGTACCGAAGCGGTTGAGAACGTAGATAAACGCACTCATCGCTACGATCCAGAACAAAATGTACAGGCGTGTCTCCTGAAAGATGAGCAGCACGCACAACCCAATCAGACTCCCCGTCCCGCATAAAAAACAGGTGGTAATCGTTTCATCGATCAGGACACGCCACCACACGACATTCGGCAGGCGCAGTCGAATCGCATAAAACAGCGTCCAGAGCAAAGTTGCGACGATCAGACCTGTTTGATAGGTGAGCGGCGGCGGCAAAGAATCGCGTAGTGAAGCAAATAACGCCAAACTAATCAGTTCTAACAGGAGCAGCTCTATGGAAGCGCGCACCAGTGCTACCCGTCGGCTGAAGGCAAACCCGACAGGCATACCCGCAATCACAAACCCGATCAGCCGTCCGAGTGGCGTCATACGCGCCTTTTCCAGCGATAGCCCACACCGCGAACGGTTTCAATCGAATCACCAACTGCGCCAAGTTTTTTTCTAAGGCGTAGAATTGCGCTGTCTACGGCACGATCTCCCTCAATGTACGTCTCACCCCATATCATGTCGATCAGGTACAAACGGCTAAAGGCACGCCCCGGATTTCGCAGCAGCAAGTGAAGCAAGCTGAATTCGGTTTGACTCAGTTCCAGGGGTACGTTTTCCAGCGTCGCCAGATGCCCCTGTGTATCGAGCTTTACTGACTCTTGTTGTAGCACGCCATCCGCCATGCGATCCGCAGCCAGGGTTTCACGCATCATTTCAACACGACGCAGCATCGCACGGACGCGGGCAATTAGTTCTCGCATTCCGAATGGCTTGGTCAGGTAGTCATCTGCACCCACTTCCAAGCCAATGACGCGATCTATTTCTTCGCTGCGGGCAGTCAGCATCAATACCGGTGTGGCTGAGGATTTCCGAAGCCGTCGCAGCAGTTCGATGCCGTCCATGCCGGGCAACATCCAATCAAGTATGATCAGATCAAAGGGCTGCTCGATATGTTTCTGCAAGGTGGTGAGTGCATCAACCGTATGCTGAACCTGATACCCGGCTGCTTGCAAATCGCGCTGGATAATATGCGCCAGTTCAGTCGCATCTTCGATAAGCAGGATTGCATTCAATAGTTGGGAATCTTTATCGACTCGATAATCAACTTTGACGCAAAATTATACCCCATCCCGAGTCTTCGTCGGGATGAGGGTTGCTATGTCGCTATTGGATGAGGAGATCGAGGACAGGCCAGCCGTACATCCAGTTTGAGAATTGGAGAGGTTTACTTGGTGGTTGTCGCCGCCATCGTTGCGGACATGGTGGCGGCCATTGTTGAACTCATGGTAGCGGCCATCGTTGGCATCGGACCAAGTGCCTTATTCGCAGCGTCGGCGAATTCGGTGGTGTAAGTCTTCGAGAGGTCAATCGTCTTGCCCTTGAGGTGAGCATTAAACGCCTGCTGCACCTTCAAAACAGTCTCGGGGCCATCTTTGGGCATTACACCATCCGTCGTGAATATATCCAGGCTGCCCGCCATTGCTTTTACATACAGTTCCGGATCGCCCGCGTAATAGTCTTTAGGCATCTTCGCGGCGATTTCCTCAGCACTATGTGTATGAATGTAGCGCAGTGTCTTGATCATAGCATTTGCCATTTTCTGGACAACATCTTTGTGGGCGTTGACCCATTCGGTGCGGGCATAAACGCACGCGGCAGGATATGTGCCACCCAACGCGGCTTTCGTACCCTCAGCAGTCCGCATATCGATCAACACTTTGGCATCACCCGATTTGAGCATCCGGGAAATGGTTGGTTCAGTGGTCATGCCCGCATCAATGGTGCCTTGCTGCATGGCCTTGATGAAGGTATCGCCCGCGCCAACCGCTATCGAGGTGATCTGGTCAATCGGCACGCCATGCGTAACCGCCAGATATTGCGTCAGGAAGTTGGTGGACGAACCTAACCCGGTCACGCCCAGGTGCTTACCCTTGAAATCCGCCGCCGACTTGATTTGATCGACCATTTTTGTGGAGACCAACTCGACTTCACCGGGGACACCATCCAACTGCACAACCGATTCGGTGATCTTGCCAAGCGCCTGCAAGTCTACGGTGTGATCATAGAAACCAACAACGGCATCAACCTGGCCAGACAACATGGCCTCCTCTGCGGCGACGCCAGCGGGTTCATCGCTCAGTTCGACGGTCAACCCTTCCTGATCGAAGTAACCAAGCTGCTTGGTTAGCATCGGCACCAGATAGATGATCTTGTTCAAGCCGCCAACCATGATCGAAATCTTCGGGTTATCCTGGCGTGCCTGCGTATGCGTGCCTGTCAGCGTGAACGCCAACAAAATTGTGCTTACCAGCAGAATTGTCATCAAACGACGGGTCTTCATGTCAAATGTCCTTATGAACAGAATTTAAAAGAGAACTAAACGAGCGAGTCAACATTGAATGTGCCTATTCCCTCCCTTCAAGCGACTGATCAGAGGCCGACATCACGGATCGTGCTGGGACGCCATTTCAGCAAGACTTTTTCCAGCCGCGTGATCAACCCTTCAACAATGAGTGTGACCACTGCCAGGATCAAGATCGCGGCGAACAGGCCGTTCGGGTTGAATGTGCCCTGTGCCGTCGCAATCATCAGACCTAAACCTTTGAGAGAGCCAAGAAATTCGCTAACCACCGCGCCGACCAGCGCCAAACCGAAGCTGATGTGCAAACTGGCGATGATCCAGGTCATGGCCGAGGGAAAGATAACGTGTCTGGATATTTGCCACGATGAGGCACCGAGAATACGCGCATTGGCAACCAGGTTGCGGTCTACTTCGCGCACGCCTTGAAAGACGTTGTAGAACACCGCGAAAAAGACCATTACAACGGCCAGCATCACCTTTGATTGCAAGCCCAGACCCATCGAAACGATGAATAACGGGCCAAGAACCACACGCGGAATCGCATTGGCGACGTTGATAAAAGGGCCAAATACATCGCCCAGAAAGCGAATACGCGCCAGCATTATCCCAATTACAATGCCCAGGCTGGCACCGATCAGGAAGCCGAGCAGTGTCTCTTCGAGCGTGACAGCGATCTGTTCCCACAAAGGACCTTGCGCCGTTCCCTCAAAAACCCATGTTTGAAGCTGCTCCCAAATACCTGTCGGTTGACCCCAGAAAAATGAATCAATGACGCCTTGCCGCGCGAAGACTTCCCACCCGATCAGGATAATCAGGATGAACGCGACCCGCAGCACATTGATGATCACCCGGCGGCGTAGTGCGGCAGCTTTGACGGCTTCTTGTGCCGCTTGTGCCAATGCCGGCGTTAGCTCGACGGAGTGTAGTTTCGATGTGTCATCAGTCTGTTTAAGAGGCAGTTCGTTTAGCGCGTTCATAGCTAATCATGACCTCGTCTCGTAAGTCTTCCCAAATATTTTTATAAAGCTGCGCGAAGTGCGGATCGAAGCGGATTTCTGAAATATTGCGCGGGCGTGGCAAATCGATTTTGTAGATGCCCTTAATCGTGGCGGGTCCCGCCGTCAGGACAACTACCCGATCTGCCAGAGCAATCGCCTCCTCCAGATCGTGTGTCACGAACAACACCGCCGCTTCCGTCGATGCCCATAGATCAAGCAGTTCACCTTCCATCAGTGTTCGAGTCTGCACATCAAGCGCGCTGAACGGCTCATCCATCAATAATATTTGCGGTTCTGTAATAAAACTCTGTGCCAATGCAACGCGCTTTCGCATTCCGCCCGACAGTTGATGGGGATAGTATGTTTCAAATCCGGCCAGACCCACCCGGCGTATCCAATCACGAGCGCGCGTATAGGCTTCTGATTTGGGCGTGCCTCGAAAAAGCGGTCCGGCGGCGACGTTATCCAGTACACTTTTCCAGGGGAAAATCGCGTCGGTCTGAAAGACATAGCCCACTTTTTGCCCGACTTCCTGTACGGGTTCACCCATCACCAATACTTCGCCGTTATTGGCTGACTCCAAACCAGCGATCAGAGCCAGCGTCGTGGATTTTCCGCAGCCGGTGGGTCCAACGACGGCGCAGAACTCACCCGGCTCTACTTTGAAATTCAAATCGCGCAGAATCGTTTTTATTTCACCATTCGGAGCCTGAAAGCGTTTGTATGCCCCTCGAAACTCGATAGCAGGCGGGGGAACCCCTGGCGCTGTCGCTGTACTATCCAATAAAATCTCCACTCTTTCCACTGCCGCTGTCGCGGCCACTTCGGGCAGGGTACGTACCCATAGTTTGAGCAATTCCGGTACCCCACGACGGCGGTAGGCGTCGCGGCATAGATCGCGGAAGGCCTGCGCCATCAGCGGGCCATATTCCCGCCGGAATTTGGCAGGGTAGGCCATCAGCAGCGCACGATACAGCCGATCCGAGGTACGCAAGGGTTGGGTAGGCTGCTGGCTGGACATGGGATCACGTTGCTCCGTTTATCAGACGCTTGGCTTGTGCCAGGTCTACCAGGCTCAACAGCCTTTGGGCTTCGGCGGACGCAACACGGCGGCCAAGATCAGTGAGTCGATAGTAGCGTCGTCGTTCGTCATCAAGGCTTGGATCGGGGCGCTCATCAATTTCGACGATAAGGCCATCTTTCAACATGCGTTTCACCGAGCCGTACAGCGTTCCGGGTCCCATTTGCACCTGACCATTGGTGCTGGCCGCCACTTCTTGCATGATGGCATAGCCATGTCGATCCTGATCGGCCAACGCTAACAGAACATGAAAAACCGCCGAAGGCAGTGGCAAAAAGTTATCAACGGAGGACTTGGCTCGCTGTATCACCGAACGTCACCTCGACTATATCATCGCTTGCTATATTGAGTTGTGATATAGTCTAAAGTGTTTTCAGCATTTGTCAATACGTTGCTTCGAATAAGGACGAATCATGCTTATCTTTCAGGCAGTCATCCTCGGCATTGTTCAAGGTTTGACCGAATTCATACCCATCTCCAGTTCGGCGCACCTGATTATTGTCCCCTGGCTGCTCGGCTGGACGAATCCGGCGTTGACCAGTTTGTCGTTCGATGTGGCATTACATCTTGGCACGTTGATCGCGGTTCTTATCTACTTTGCGACGGATTGGCTGAGTCTGATTCGTGCTGGAATTGCCAGCGTTGTTGAACGCAAAATCGGCGACGACCCGGATCGGCGGTTGGCCTGGTTGTTAGTCATCGCCTGCATTCCTGGCGGCATTGCGGGTGTAGTATTGGAAAGTACGATCTCCGATTGGTTTCATACGCCGAACGAGCCGATTCGTCCGGCGGCAATGATTGTAATGGCAATCATCATTAGCCTGCTGGGTGCTTTGTTGCTATTGGCAGAACGGTTAGCTCGACACGTTCGCAAACTGGATCAAATGACGCTCAAAGATGCGGTCGTGATCGGGTTGGCGCAAGCAGTGGCCGTATTTCCAGGCGTATCCAGATCGGGTAGTACAATCACCGCAGGCTTGGCTGTGGGTCTGGAGCGCGAGTCGGCAGCGCGTTTTTCATTCCTGCTTTCTGCCCCAATCATTGCGGGTGCAGGCGCAAAAAGCCTGTTAGAAATCTACGGTGGTATCACGAGCGGCGCGATCCCACAGGCCGATCTGGTGCTGTTCCCTGTTGGTTTGCTGGCTGCGGCGGTCAGCGGCTATCTGGCGATCCGTTTCCTGATGCGCTACTTGCAAAAGCATCCCACCAATATTTTTGTCTATTATCGGTGGGCACTGGCTGTTTTGATCATCGTGGTTGCGCTGGCACGACGCTAAAACTCGTCACCCGAATGGAAGCGTCATCGAAACACGCATGAGGCTACCCCTGCCTATAAAGAAAGGCAGGGGAGTCGTCCACTATTTACCTGCTTTGGCTTTGCTAAGCCAATCGAAGCCATAGATGCCTTTTCTGCCTATATGAAGCCACACGTTAGAAAAATGCTGGTAAATGCCGAGGATATGTACAATACTGCTAAGTGCGTGTATTGTGAAGCAGATTGGACACAGGTGCTGTCGAAAACCGGATAAACCTTGCAAAATGTTTTATCCACTCTAATCCTATACTTCACCCACGAGACTAGCAACGGTATGGGTTATTCGCTACACTGTGCCGCCAGAAAGCGGGCGGCGCGGCAAGAACGAAGCCGCCCCCATTGAGGAGGAAACTTTGATGAGACGGCTATTCCGCAGCCATGCTGTACATCGCGTGGTGGCAGGAGTTTTGACGGCGGTTCTACTGGCGGCTCTGGTGAGCGGTATTGCTCAGGCGCAAAGCACCACCCGTCGCCTGAAAGTGGGCGATACTGTGACAGGCAATTTTGACGCCAAAACCTTCGCCCAGGTCTACACCTTTGACGCTACGACCAACGATACGATTACGATTACTGCGACCAGTCAGACGCGCGGTTTGCTGTTGGCCGTGCTGCTCAACAATGCGGCGGGTCAAACGCTGTCGCAAATCGCGGAACTGTCCAAAGCCGAAGTCGTAATCCGCGATTTCAAGCCACCTGCCGATGGCGCGTACTACATCACCGTTTTGCGCGCGACGGGCGTTCAGGGCAATTCACCGGGACAGTTCACATTGGCGCTAACGGGCACTGCCGCTGCTACCACTAGCTCTACCGTTCAACTGACAGACGGCCTCTCGGTGGCACTGGCTTGGGCGTCAACCGATGATCTGAACATCGAAGTGCGCGATCCGGTAGGCGGATCGGTCAGCCGCAACAATACCACCGTGTCCAGTGGTGGCCGCCTGAGCGCCAATGTTAACGGTAACTGCACCAACCCTACTGCCGATAACCCTACTGAAACGGTCAACTGGCCGAAGGGCGCGGTGCCCGCTGGCAGCTATGAAATCATCGTCTATTATACGAAAGCCTGCCCACAGGGCGCGACACCGCCCGTCGCCTTCTCGATTGCTGTGACCGTAGACGGTAAGACGCAAGACCCCATTCGCGGCACGATCAGCGCCGAAGGTCAGGCCTATGTCTCCAGCTTTGTGCTGAGTGCCCCCGATCAACTTGAGCTTCGTTCGGGCGGCGAAAATCTGGCCGTCGATCTGACTCAGATCGCCACCAAAGCGACCACACCTAGTGCGCTCAATGCACGCAACACGGGCACTGGCACCATCAATCACGATAACCCGGTGGATGTATACGCCTTCGATGGCAAGCAGGGCGAAGTCGTCACAGTGACGATGCGTGCAGTGAACGGCGGCAGCCTTGACCCGTACCTGCTGCTGCTCGGCCCGACGCCTAAGCTGGATGTTGTTGCTTCCAACGATGATGAAAACGCCAATACCCGCGACTCGCTTATTTCCAAGACGCTGCCCGCCGATGGCCGCTATGTCATCGCGGCGACTCGTTTTGCCCAGGCGATTGGCGGCACGGAAGGCAACTATACAGTTGTGCTGACGCGCGGACGTGTCACCGTCGTGAATGCGCCAACGGCAGTACCCGGCACAAACTCGACAGTTGAGCCAACAACTTCTGCTACCGCGTCAGTGAATAGCACAACTGGATTGACGGCAGGCAGCATCGAGGCGGCGCTCCGCTGGAATTCACGCGCGGATATGCGGTTGCTAATCCGCGATCCGCAAGGGCGCACGGTCTACACCGATACGCCAAGCATCGATAGTGGTGGCCGTTTGCAGCTTAGCTCTAACCTGAACTGCAAAAATACGACAGGCACTAATCCACAGGATTATATTTACTGGAATACGGCACGTCCGCCCGCCGGGACGTATGAGATCAAGGTTTTCCAGAACTCGACCTGTGATGACACGCTGCAAACGAACTTTACGTTGAATGTCAGCGTTGCGGGTAAAGAAGTCATCAACGTTTCCAACACGGCGCGACCTGATAAGCAGGTTTTCCTGACCACGTTCACGGTTGATAACAACGGTGGGGCAGCGGCAGGCGCAAGTGATTATGTGGCTACCGAGTTCACGACGGATATTTCCAGTGCGTTGGCGACTGCGCCAGCCATCGCCTACAATCAGGCGCTGAACGGGCGGATCGACCTGAATACCAAATATTTTGTCTATACCTTCAAGGCGATTGCCGGTGATAAAATACGGATCACGTTGCGTGCCCGTGATGGCAACCTGGACGCTTTCCTGTTCCTGTTGCAGCTTGGCGCAGACGGTAAAACGACGACACAGCTAAAGCTTAATGATGACGCAGGTGACAGTACACTTGGCCGCACCGACTCCCGCATCGATTACACCGTAACGTCAGATGGCAGCTATGTCATCATCGCCACGCACTACGGCGTCGATCTGGGCGGCACGATTGGTAACTATGAACTGCGCCTTGTTGGGCCAACCCGCTAACTGAATTCGTTGATACAATTCCGGGGCAGAAGATTTGCGTTATCATCTGCCCCCGATAATGAAAGCTGAAAGTCAAAACTCACATGAGAAAAGCGTTATCCCTCCTGGCGTTGTTAGTGGTGGCAAGCCTGGCGCTTTCGGCGTGCAGCCCGCCGCCTCCGCTCGTTTCCGATAAATATCTCAAAGATCGCAGTCTGGTGTCACTTGCTCCATGCGGACCGCCGTGCTTCCAGGGGATCACCGTCGGTCAGACAACCTATTCCGACGCGCTGGCAAAGATCAAAGCAAACCCGCTCTTTAGCGGCGTGCAAACACAGGAACAATCGGGCAAGCCTGCTCAGGCGGCCTGGTCAACGGCGGCGGGTGAGGCGTGCTGCCAGATGACCGCCGATGACAAAGGGTTGGTCAATGCGCTGCTTGTCAAACTTGCGCCGGATGTGACTGCCGGGCAGTTGATCGAGAAATATGGCAAACCCGACTACGTGACCGGAGTCGATTACTCGGCACAGGAAGTGGCGCTGGCACTCATCTTCAAGGGAACGGGTACCGTGGCCTGGGTAGCGCCCGGCGACCCGAACAGCACCCTCAAGGATGCCAATCCGGTTGTCGTGGCGCTCTATCTGAACCCAACGGACTTCCCGACGCTGCTGGACACGGCTACCCTGCAAGGTTGGAACGGTTTCCTGACCTATCAGACCTACAAGAACGCGACGCCGATTGTCACGCCGCGCGTGACGGTGACGCCGCAGTAAGATTGCCCTCACCCTAAATCCCTCTCCTTTGGGAGAGGGACTTTCAAGCCGGATTATAGGACGGGATCGCCAATGGAAACGCCGGGACGCAAAAAGAAACGCCTGCAACCGTATACGATCCCCGAACTGTTGCGAAACACGATTGAAATCTATCGCGCCAATATTCGGGCGTTTGTGTTACCAGTGGCGCTGGTGATTGTGCCCATCACGGCGCTGAATACCCTCATCTCGTTCTGGACAATTGATCGGCTGCGTCAGTCCGGCCTCGATCTGACCACCTTGAGCAACCCTAATCGATCCAGAGCCTTCTTCAGCGATCCAACTATTTTCAGCAAACTGTTTAGTGAATTGGCGCTAATTTTGTTGGTGGCGCTGGGTGTTTCGCTTATTGGTACGTTGATCACGCAGATTTTGATAAACGGCCTGATCACTTATATCACGTCGGAAAACCAGTTAGGCCGCCAAGCGACACTACGTCAAACGCTGTCTGCCGTGCGCGGACGGTTATCTTCGTTGGGACTTGCGCTGATCGCCTACACCATCATCCTGATTGGTCTGTCTATCGCGCTGGCCGTGATCCTGTTCGCGTGTGGGCTTGGCCTCGGCTTGCTGGCCTATGTCGGATTGATTCTGTCAGCGTTTATCACCCCGGTGATGATCCTGGAAAACGTGGGCGTGGGCGATGGCATCCGGCGCGCGTGGTCACTTGGCAAAGCGCGGATTTGGCCGATAGTCGGCCTTATGGTCGCGTTTGTGGCGGCGTCGTTCGTTATCGGACTCATTGAGACGGCCTTTATCAGTGCACTGTATGGCCGTTCCTCGCCGTTGGATTTCAATCTGGGGATCGAACTGGTGCAGTTTATCCTGACGGCTGTCACGACGATCTTTCTAACGCCGCTGCTGCCCATCGGCTACACACTTATTTATTATGATGCGCGGGTACGCCTCGAATCGCTTGATATGGCACTGGACAAGCTGGACAAAACCGATCCGCGCCCGTCAGATGTCGAGTCGCCGCAACCCGCCGGTCCGTTTATGAGCAGCGATGATTTCGTCAATCTGGCGCTGCTAACAGCGGGCTTGTTCGTCTTGTTGCTGATTTATGCGGCAATTACGTATGCAGGTGGCACGCGCGGGATTGGCGGCTTATAAATAGCGTCGGGCGTGGTGTTTAGTACCACGCCCGACTCCGAAAACATACCCTGTGCGGGTCTTGGCAACTGTCAGGGGCGTTCAAGAGTGCATAGACGTTCATGCCCTGTGCGGACGTTCCCCTGGTACAGAGTATACTACGCCGAATGATTGATCTTCAACGCCTTCTGCACGATGAACATCCAACTCCAACGGATGACCTACTGACGCTATTTGCCGCTGAAGTCGATACTCCCTCTGACTATCTGTTCGAGTCCGATCATTGGGGAGATGTGTGCGGTGCTGGCGTGCAGCTTGCCGGGTTGGCGGATCAATTCCGTGCCGCTTTGACAGCCGAAAATTGTCGTGACATTTTGCACCTTGATGCAGGCCGCGTGATGGCGTTTGTGCCCGATCAGATCATCGGTGAACGCCTGCAAAAAGCCGTTGAGCGACTCGCGCCGATCAAAACGGGTATGGTCACGATCAGCACGATATGCCACGTTTTCACGGTTCGCCAATTAGTTGAGGGGCTGTATCGCGCGCCTACGCACGTCATCGGCATTCCGGGCGTCAACAGCTATCAAGGCCGGGTCAACCGTTACTTTGGCGTTGAGAGTCAGTCTACCATCCCAACGCCCGCACAAATTGCCGCCCGCCACCATTTTGGCGAAGTGATCGCACTCACTGATCAGCTTTTGCAGCGCGCCCGCGAAAGCCGACTGATCAGGCCGTTTTATGAGCGATTGCCTTTTGCCGAACGCTGCGAGTCGTGCCAAATACGCCCCGCCGAACGTCTGCTAGAAAATATACCTATCTGCGGTATTTGCCAGCGCAAACGATCCGCCGCGCCAAACACCGAATCGTACTCGGCACTGATTATGGTTCGTGTGCCCAGCCTGAGCAAACTACGGCGTTCTCAACGAACCCCTGCCGCCTACCGCCGCCTCTTAACCGCCTATGAAACGGCCTTTGGGCGTGCGATTGAACGATCCGGCGCGCGGTGCTTGTGGGTGTCAGGCGATACGGCATTGTTGGCGGCGCGTGCGGAAACTGCCCTGGAATCCGTCACACGCTTGATGACCACTTTGATCGATCTTACACGCGATACATCGCTTCCGTTCAGCGTGGGCATTGGCGCAGGGAACGCCGAGCCACAAACGCTTCTGAAATTGGCGAACTCGGCGGCAGCGGATGCACTCCGTTCGCCTGAGCCAAACCGCATCGCGCTTCGCTTTTTGGATGCGGCGCGTTTCGAGTCGCCGTCCTACACAATGGATATGGTAGAACGACTACAAAGTGCCGCGCGGCGATTCATCAGCGCGCGTTTCCCAACTGATGCGTTTCCCGATCTGTCGTTGCAGATCGCGCGAGGAACGGCTTCACTGTATTATGTGTATGGGCGCACACGGCTTGATGAGTCACATCGGCGGCTATTGGATGGCCTTGAGGATGAATGGGGCAAAGACACGATGCGTTTTTACCATGCATTAGACGATCTGATCAACTTGCAAATGGCGGCAGTGGGCAGCGGGGAACGAACGTGATCACCCTGAAAGTGACAATGCTTGCCCCTCTCCATATCGGTGATCCGGCGGGCATACGGCGCGATCCAGTGGGGCAATCATGTATTCCGGCCACGACGATCAAAGGGCGTTTGCGCGCCGAACTTGGACGCCTTGCCGAGACTTTCGAGATGCCGATCTGCCAGCCGCCCTGCCGCGAGTCGATGTGCCACCCAATCAACGGCTTGCCGTGCATCGTCTGTCAGTTATTGGGATCGCCCTGGGTTGAAGGACGCCTCTATTTTGAAGATTTGATCGCGGCGGACTCTGTCACAATGACAACTCGGCAGCACGGCGCGCGTTCCCGACAGCGCGGCGTATTTATCGGCGCGGCCACCACGCAAGCCGAAGTGCTGCCCCCTCGTACCGAATTCAACGGACGGATTCGGCACGGCCTACGCGACACATGGCACATTGCGCTGGTCGTCGCGGGGCTACAGGCGATCAGCAGTTTTGGCGGCGGCTATGGGGTCGGGTGGGGGGCGTGTCAGATTGAAATCACGCCATTCGATCTGAGTGGTCATCGCTTGGAACCTTCTGTGCTGGCAGATGCTTTTCACGCGCGATGAAGTTTTTCTGGCTCCGCCTCTACCCGGAACAACCGCTCCAACTGGACAATCCGGCGATCATTAATGGGCGTACTTTGCGGGGTGCGGTGGCTGCGATCCTTTTGCGTGGCTGTGAGCCGGGGAATTTACACGACGATGGGCCATGTAGTTCGACTTGCGCGTTCTGGCCTGTTTTCGGCGTGCAGACTCCGATCCGGTTTGGAAATGCCTACGCAACCCCTGGCGATGAGACCGCGCCCTTCCTGACTACGACGCGAACATGCAGCGTGCGTCCCGGCTTCGCGGCAAATGGTCAGCACGGCGTTTTCGATACCTTAGTGCGTGCCTGGACATTTGAAGGATCGCTCGGCACGCCATTGGGGATGCTTGCCCCTTTCGAGACGTGTTGTCCGGTGTGCGGTGCAGATTTACAAGCCTGTACAGGATTTTTGGTTCGGCATGGAGATCGCCATTTTGCTGAAGCAGGCGATATAACAACTCCAATCACCACTGAACAGCGTCCTATTGGCAGATCACGGCGAAATGGCCTTGAACTGTTTGAGCAGCGCGGCGTTTTGTTGTCACATCCGGCTTGTTATGTCGCATCGCTCACCGTTCCTGAACCGTTGGAAGGCGCGCTTCGATCTGTCCTAAACGTGGGTCTGGCAATCGGCAGACGGCGTACTCGTGGCATGGGGTTGGTTCGCGCCGAATTGATCGCGCGTATCGATCCGACGCGCACATTATCGGAGCGAATCGCCACCTTCAATCGTGCGTTGCGAACCGAACGCCGCTTTTATGCGACAATGGGCGTTGAGCAGCCGCTTGACGATGGTAGCTGGTACTTGACGCTTGATTTTCCGACAGGCATTCTATTCAGTTCGATGCGACAGCTATCATTGCTCAGCGAAGTACGGGCATTGCGCGGCGTCCAGATTATCCGTCAATGGATCACATCGGGATTGAGTACCGGGCGCAATACCGCTACCGGAATGCCAATTCGCACGCAAACATCACTTGCCGGGGTCATTCTGTGTCGCGTGCAGCCCGATGCGGATCGGGCAGCCCTGGAACAAGCCCTCATGTATCTGGAAACACATGGCATGGGCGCAGATCGAGATCGCGGTCATGGCGATGTGACCGTTTGCGATCCGTTTCACCTGGAAATGGATGTTTTGTGAGTCAGATGCGTTCGGGAAGCTGGTCGCGCTTGGAACTTATCGGGGAATATGCCACTCAGTCGCCGCTGCGAATCGGTGATGGTACATCTGGCGGACTCGCGCTTGATTCTGATTCAGAGGGACGGCCATTCATTCCGGCCACATCCTTTCGGGGCGCGCTCCGAGCATACGTCGAGTCGGTGCTGCGCGGCATGGACTCGGAGGCGATGACGACCTTACGCTACTTGCTGGTAGCGGGCGAAAATGGCACGCCAACACCGATTATTAGGCGCGTCCGCCTGTGCTGCGATTCGGTGGATAAGCGTCAGGATGATCCCGATTATGATGGATGCCTGACTCAGGTGATCCTGGCACGCTGGCAGAACGATCCGATCTTGCGTCCGGGGTTAGATCGGACGATCATTGACTGTACCTGTTCGGTTTGTCGGCTGTTTGGCGCACCCTGGTTGGCCGGACGCATCGTTGTAAGCGATCTGAACTTGATCGATCAATCCTGGGACGAGACGTTCACCACGCGCGGCGGCCTACCGACCCGACGCGACTCTGGCACCGGCGAACCGGACGGCGGCTACGAACGGCGTGCTGTACCTGCCGGGGTACGTTTCGGCTTTCGGTTAACGGTTGAAAATGCCAGTTTTGCCGAACAGGGGATGATCCTGCTGGGATTGCGCGCCTTTGAGATGGGATTGGTGGCATTGGGCGCAGATCGGTCACGTGGTATGGGGCGCGGGCGGCTGGAGATCGATTGGTGGAACTGCCGCTACATCGATGCTGATAATTTAATCGGCGCGATGTTGATGACCGAACCCGCGCCATTTACCGAACTGGATGCCGATATTCGCATTAGCGCACTGGCCGATATGCTCAACGATCTATCGCGGAAGGGTTAACGGGTAACACACTGTGCATCGCGCCACGCTCAACGAACTCCGGCTATCACTCAGCATTATTCCGGTTGCACCGTTGTTGATCGCGTCGGGCGCGGACGGTAGTTTCGTTCGTGCAATCCACCCGCGCGATGCAGCGGCAACCGCTTATCTACCCGGTGCAAACCTCAAAGGCGCGCTGCGTGCCGCCGCCAATCAGGTGATGTCCAGTGCCGCCGTCCCATGTTGCGAAACGCTTGCACTCTGTACGGATCGTGAGGCCGTAAAACAGGCCGTTGATGGTGCAACCGTTTACCGCGAATCGTGTGGGGTGTGCCGCGTGTTTGGTAATCGCGCGCTGAGCAGCCATCTTTGGATCGCTGATGCTTTTCCTGGCGATCCGCTGACTGATTTGGAGTCTATCGATCTGCCTGATGAGAACGGACATTGTGAGTCGGTGCAGGGTGTTGCTTTTTACAGCACGCTCACCTTGCGAAACTTTGAACGCTGGCAATTTGGTTTGCTTGAGGCAGTATTCACACGGATCAATGCCGGGTTGGAGACACTTGGCGCAAATCGCAGCCTGGGAATGGGGCGCGTGATGATCCGCTATACCTCGGCTGTGATCACCTACTTTGGCTTTTACAATGACCAGGTGCAGACAGGCTTTGCCCATACCCTGCATGGAGTCGGGCGGCTGGTAGATGCACCGAACCAATACGACTTCACCATGTCCGATGTATCCGATCATCCCGATTTGCCAAACGGCACGGAATTGAACGCCGGATTCGGTTTCACCGATGTGAGCCTGACCGGCAACGTTCGTACCATTCACGCCACGATTCACAAGCTGTTCGAGCGGCAAACCCCGGCCTGGGAACAGTACAAGCGATCTTTCATCCGTGACTAGCCCAATGCCGCGTCTGATGCTGGCAACGCTTGATGCGGCGGCATTGCTCAAAACATTGCAAAGCCATGCCGCCGCACTGCGCTACATTTATCTGGAAAGCGAAACACGAGTCGTCCTTGCCCCGTTCTCAGATTATCTGAGCAGTCCATCGCCCTGGCCGCGCGTGCGCTGGCTCAATGGGCGAGCGTTTGGCCCCAACCTGGAAATTCGCTGGCATCAGGAAGATTTAATCATCGAGTTACAGGCACTCAGCGAAACCGATAACGCGCCACAGGGTTGGCTAGCCGGCGAATGGAATACTCAATTTGACCCCGAAGCACAGCCGCGTCGTGTACTGCTGGCCGGGGTCAACAGCGCCCTATTGCCACAAAATCACGTCTTACACAGTAACGATCCGCAATCCGGCCTCTGGGTTTCGCCAACGATGGCGCGCCCACTGAAATATCCTATTGGTGATCCGAGTGCAGCGCGTGTGATGCTGTCCTGCCTGGATTATTGCGTCAATGGGATCGTCGTCCTGACCCGTCTGGTTGATCTGATCCCTTACACCGAGTCTGAATGACGCTGCTCAGCGCAACTCTGACACTTGATCCTGTTCCAGAGCATTTGCCACGCTGGACAGGTCATATTTTGCAAAGCTGGTTTCTGGCCTGGATTCGTTCTGCAAATCCCGCACTTTCGGCACGGCTGCACGATCAACCAGGGCGCAAACCGTACACCGTCAGCCCGCTAAAACGATCCGACGTGGTTTCGTTTCGACTTACGACGCTCAATGCCGAACTCACCGATACGGTCACGACACTGCTCGACGCCCCTCTACCTGAGATGACTCTCGGCCAGTCTATTCATTCGCTAGCGGTGATGCAACGTCGCCCATCGAGTTACGAGTTGCTCGTGCGCGAGGCCACCGAACAACCCGACAATCCAGGCTTACGATTTATCACGGCAACAGGCTTTCACAGCGGCGGTTTGGATGTACCCTTGCCCATGCCTTCGCTCGTTTTTGGCAGTTTGATCCATGCCTGGGACTCATTTAGCCCGCTGCCCCTGCCCGTCCATCTGGCCGATTTCGTGCGGGATCATGTCGCCCTATCGAGCCATCAGATTCGCACGGAGCATGTGGTCATTCCGGGGCATGGCGCGCATCTTGGCTTTACCGGGCGCGTCCAGTTTGGGATCGTCAAAGCGGGTTCGTCTGTCGACACAGCGTCCATGATAAACCTGATTGGCGCACTGCTTAGTTACGCGGAGTTCGCAGGCGTTGGCGTTCGCACAACGGTCGGTATGGGGCAGGTTACCACTTTTCATAATAAAAAATAACGGCGATTCTCCCATTCATAGGGGAGAATCGCCGTGTAAACATCCGTCGCTAACCTTTGTTGCGCCAGCGTACCAACGACACCTTCAACTAGGTAGTCCATCGACTGGAGCGTGGCCTGATCGGGCTTTACGCCGTCTTTGACCACGATCTCGCCTTTTTGATTCTTGATTGGGCCAGTAAACGGGAAGACCGTCCCGGCGATAACATCCGCTTTGAGTTTCAGCGTGGCGTACAGGACGGATGTGCCCGAACGGATGGAACTCGTCAGGATGAGTTGCAAAAACATGATCGGATTCATCAGCGTGCCGCCTGTCTTGCGCGAAGCCCCTGGCTACGCAGCACAAAAAAGAGGATCAAAGCCATCAGGATATTGACAGTTGCGGCGGGCAGATTGTTGGCGATCTGTAACGTATCGCCGCCGAACGAAATGAGGCCAAGCAGCGCGGCCATGACAATGATCAGCCAGGGGCGATAGCCGGCCAGCCATGCCACCAGAAAACTGACATAGCCATAGCCGTTGGAAATGCCACCGCGCAACCGCTGTTGAATCGCCACGACTTCAATCATGCTGCTCAGTCCGGCGAAGGAACCGCCAAGCATCATGGCGATCACGATATAGCGGCCAATCTTGATGCCGCTGCGTGCTGCTGCTTCCGGATTGCCGCCGAGTAGCCCGTTGTCGATGGGCACTATTTTCCGGGCTATGTGGCGGAAGATGCTAACCACGATATTGGCGACAGCGCGATCACGGAGGCAAGCGGGTTAGGCAGGTTTGCGGTAGGTGGTGCGCCCGCGATCACGGATTTTATCGGCGGCACCCCGGAAACACTCATGGCGGCGATGCTTGAAATGTACGCGATTACCGTATCCGAAGGCACGCACTTCAACCTACCGATCCTGAACGGGCGCGGTACACCCACTGGCGTTGATATATTCCGCGTTCTGGAAACCGGGATTCGTCCGTATATTACGACGGGCATTGCCCATAAAAAGCCGGGAGTAGGGCAAATTGGGGCTGGCCGGGTTCGCGCGCCGCTGGAATGCTTTGAAAAAGCCGCCCACGCTATTGAAGCTGTGACCAGCCAGTAAGCTGGATTTGAAGGCGATCACAGGGGGTGACCGCCTTAACCAGCCTGAGCGGCGCTAGGCTTTAGGGGTCATGCGCGTGTCAATGTAGTTGACCGCTTCGCCGACGGTGGTGATCTTTTGCGCGTCTTCGTCCGAGATTTCGCCGCTGAATTCTTCTTCAATCGCCATGATCAGTTCGACCAGATCGAGTGAATCGGCTTCCAGGTCTTCACGGAAACGGGCAGTCGTGGTCACTTTGGCCGGGTCTGCACCCAGCAATTCGACAATAATATCTCGCACGCGATCTTCAGTTGATGCCATGAGTCGGCTCCTCCAAGTATTGGTCTGTAGGCAGGTAAAACGCGCGATAGTATACCCCGCGCCATCATGCGCGTAAACACGCACGACGCGCGCCGCTTCCGATTTGACACTCGTGTACACGGTGGGTACGATTCACGCTAGCAAGCAAAGGAACACTCCGATATGTCGAAAGTTACGGACGCGCAGCCCACCGAACGCCGCAAAGCCGACCACATCAAGATCAATCTCGAAGAAAACGTGCAGTTTCCGAAGTTGACTACAGGCTTGGAACGTTATCGCTTTATGCACCAGGCGCTGCCCGAACTCGACCTGAAAGCCATCGACACGCACATCGACTTTATGGGCAAGCGGTTGAGCGTACCGTTGTTGATCTCGTCCATGACCGGCGGCACTGCCCAGGCTGAAGTCATTAATCGCAATCTGGCCGAGGTTGCCCAGGAAGCCGGACTAGCGATGGGCTTTGGTTCGCAGCGGGCGGCCATTGAGGAACGCGGCCTGACTTCCAGCTTCCAGATGCGAAAAGTAGCACCCAGCGCGCTGTTATTTGCCAATTTGGGGGTAGTGCAGTTCAATTACGGTTACGGGATCGATCAGTGCCGCAAAGCTGTTGAGATGATCGGGGCGGATGCGCTGATTTTACACTTCAACGCCTTACAGGAAGCTGTCCAGCCTGAAGGTGATGGCAATTTTTCCGGCTTGCTGCCCAAGATCGAAGCGGTTTGCAGACAGTTGGAAGTTCCGGTCATCGCTAAGGAAGTCGGTTGGGGGTTCAGTGAAGCCGCCGCCCGATCTCTGGCAAATGTCGGTGTGCGCTACATTGATGTGGCAGGGGCTGGTGGTACATCCTGGAGCGAAGTGGAGTATCATCGCGCGCCGACGGCCTTCCACGCACGAGTCGCGCGCAGTTTTGCCGATTGGGGCATCCCGACAGCCGATAGCATTTGTTATGTGAAAGCAGGTGCGCCGGATGTGACCGTGATTGCCAGCGGTGGCTTGCGTGACGGGATCGATCTGGCAAAGTGTATCGCTTTGGGCGCATCGCTGGGGGGGCTGGCAAGTCCGTTTTTGAAGGCAGCGGCGGAATCATCTGAGGCGGTTTACGATCTTGTAGCCGAGTTGAGCGCACAGTTTCGGATCGCCATGTTCTGCGCCGGAGCAGGCACCATCGAGGCGCTGCAACACACGCCGCTCATTCGTGATTGACTACGCCTGATCGTATCGTGATTACGGTTGCATCCCCTACGCCTAATGTTTTGCGGGTTGTCTTTGCGGCACTCCTGACCAGCATTGTTGGAATGTGTTTGTACGTGCTGATCGTCGCGTTGGTGCATGTGAGTTCGGGTAGCATCAACAACAACTCCGAAACTTTTTATCCGCCTGCCGATTTCAGCGACGGCAAACGCTACGTCAAAATTTGCAGCCGGGGCTACGATCTGCCTGTTTTGGGGCCGCTGGTCACGGCGGAAACGGCGCTGATCAGTTGGATGCCAGTCTATCCGGCGTTGCAATGTGCAATACACCAGAGCGCGGGCGTGTCACTCGTATTCGCCGGGACATACGTTTCCACACTGGCGACTGGTATTACCTTATTTTTTGGTTCGCTCACACTTTGGAATCTGGGCAGACGTTCGCGTGTCCCATATATTTTGGCGGTGTTGGTGCAGCCGATTGGGGCGCTGTGGCTATATGTCCCTGGCGCGGAGTCAACTTATCTGGCTGTTGGTATGGTGACACTCTGGTTGATCACGTTGCCGCCCTTTGCCGATACAGCGCGTGGCCGCCTGCTCGAAATCATTCGCATCGCCGTTAGCGCGCTTATCGGCGTTCTGCTGATGTTGACCAAGCCGAATGCGCTGGCGTTGTTGATACCAATAACATTCGCCTTTTTCTATTTAAGCTGGCGACGCTCACAAACTGCGGGTTACGGTTTTGGGTTATGGGCTTTTGTGGCTGATGTGGTCATTGAGCATATACGTCCTCTGCTAGCGTTTTTTCAGCGATTGCGTGGTCAATCCTTTGTGCTGGAGGAGCGGTCTATCGTTTACGACTGGGCACCTGTTGCCACCATTGCCGGAATATTGTTGGGATTGGCCTACTGGCTGGTCTACACAAGCTGGTTAAGCGGCATCCCATTCTACTTCCTACAGCAGCAGTTGTTCGCGTGGCGGCGTGCCTGGCCGACAGGCAATTTGGGCGAAGCATTTCTATACTTTGTGCAAGCCTTTCGTGGGGCAACCCGTCAAACACCGTGGCGAGTCGGCGCGGCTTATTATTTGGCGGCCAATGTCTCGGCACTGATTCCGGCGGCTTCATCGCGTGTACCGACACTCATTCGCGGGATGCTTCTCTTGCTGCCAATTTTTCTGTTGCTGAGCGGCGCAGTCAATGGTGATGATCGTTATACCATTTCGACAAGTATAGTGGTCATTGGTTGGGCGTGCTGGCTTGCGCCCACCAAACCCAGACCGTTTACTGTCGGATTGCGATTAGTGTTTATGAGTGGGCTGGCCTGGCTCACTTCATATTTTGTGTTGTTTCATCTGTTTGCGATTTATGCGCTGGGAGCAACGTCGGTGGTGGATCGGTGAACGATGCAGCGTGATCAACTTAACAGATTAATGCGTTTTTTGATCGCATTTATACTGGCGGGCGCGGCGATCCTCGTCGTCATGGCCGCCCGCCCTCCTGCTCGTCGCATCGGGATATACACGGCAGAGTTCGGCAAGCCGCAGCCGATCCTGGGCTTGTGGGACGAACCTGCCGCCTTTTTGACCATTACCCATCCGATGCTGCTCAGTCTTCCGCCAAGCTGGAAGCTGACCGATACGATTTGCATGGTGATGCAAGTGACGCGCGGCACAGCTCCCACGACGACGGAGTTCACCGATTTTCAGCCACAAGCCCAATGGGATGTGAAGGCACTTGACGCCCTCGTTATGGATTACGATGGGATACGCAGTCGTGCCGTTGATGGTTCAGCCCTGAAAATTGATAATCCGACGGTTGGCGCAGCCGTTACCGCCTTCACCGATTATCAGGTGCATTGGTTTGGTGATCCACCAATTTTGCTGCTAAAAGATCAAACCTTTGGCGGGCTACTCTGCTATCATTATTATTTTAACGTCAATCAGCTCGATTTGTTTCATCTGCCGTTCTCATATTTGCTGAGTTTTCAAGTTCGTAATGTGCTGCTCGATAGCTGGCCTGCCTATTATTTTCGCTACAACGCCCCGTCCGATGCCTCATATCCGCCGCAAACCTTCACATTGCAGCGTGACACGTTGGATCACTACCTGTCGCAGCTTGCGATTGAAGCGCCGTTCGCCGTAAAAAAGCTGACCAAAGCGCAGATCGATCAACTTGGCACAGAAGTGCCCGCGCGAAAGTAATCTACGCTCAAACCGCCGCATGTCGCAGGGTATATTGGAACAATGCGCGAATCACCCCTTCGCGCACGATGATCAACCCCACCAGCGAAAGCAGACTCGCGGCAACCGCATCGCTGGTTAATAGTAGTGATGAACCAAGCACAATATTGAGCCACAAAAACGTCGATAAAACTGTTGGGTAGAGCCACGCGATCATCAACAGCAAAAACACGATCTGAAACAGCCGTAAGACCATGCTGGCAATCACGCCAATAACCAATCCAAGCCCTTGCGATTTACTCAGTACCGAAATTGCCATACCCATCGCTACACATAAAGCGGCTTCCTGACCGTGTTCGATAATCAAAACTGCGACACCTGCACAGATGAACAGTAATCGCAGCAAGGTATCCTGATCCGTCGAACTCAGAATGCCGAACAACAGCAGCAATACGGCGGCACCTAAGGTAGTCAGGCCGATCAAAAAGATGGTCGCGCTTTTCCAGATTTTGCTGATCCCGCCCGATGCTTTGGCAAGCAGAATAGTTTCCGTCGTGAAAGGGGTGAGCAGGACGTTGTTCCAGGTTTGGGCGATACGCTCGCGCTGAATGCCTTCGCCCGCCAATAGCACAATTGGCAGTGACCAGGCCATTCCGATCAGAAGATTAAGCAGGATCGGCAGTTCGCTAATTTGAGTGGCGATACGAAGAAGCCCGATAAATAAAAACAGAGGCACTGCAACCACACCTACAAAGGCGATGTGCCGCGCGATCTGACGAGTTCTAAGAAAAGTGAATGCCGAACGACGGCATTCCAAGAGATAAATCGGATTCGAGTCGATCTCAATCTGATGTATCAACGCACGCAAAATGCCAATCGTTCCCATGCCAATCCCCCGGTATGTGCAAGGTTCTGCTGAACCATACACAGGCATACCGGGGAATCCGCACTTTGGCGGTTTTGTGGGAACTCGATCAGCCGGGGGTCGTCAAAACATCCGCCGGATCGATAGTGTCATCATCGTCATTATCGGGTTGGGATAGAGCCGTATCCACGACGCGCGCCAATTCGGTAGTGGGTGGCCGCGTTTGCTTCACATCTTCTTCTTTGGCACCCATATGTGCTTTATCATCGGGCATCGGTATTTTCGAGTCGGGGGATTGGGTCGGGTTCAGCCGTTCCTTGACTTCCTCAGAAGTTTCGTTGCCCACTTGAGGCTTGGGCATTGGCATCTGGCGGTGTGTATCATTCGTCATGGTTTTTTTCCTCTGGATTAGCTTACTGTTGTGCTAGAAGCAAGTTGTATGCCGATAAGCTACAATCAAACTGTGTTGTTGTATGGAGCGTGCGTGGTGGAACCTAAAATTCTGTATAATCTTGGACCCAGTGCGATCACCGGGCCGTCGTTCGTGATCACGTTATTTCTAACAGTGGTCGTGATTGGCTGTGTGGTGATCTATACTCATCAACGTCGCACCAAGACGCTCCAACCGGAGTCGCGTGTGGTGTTATTCACAGTGATTGGGTTGGCGGGCGGCACGGCCTTGATGATCGCGCTTTCTGCTCTGCCCGATCTGGCACAGCCGCCGATCATTGAGCGTGGCCGCGTAATGCGCCTCTATCAGCAGCCAACTGGCGCAGAAGGTGGCCGCGTCAATCATGTGGTACTGAGTAGTGGCGCTGATCTGGTCGTCGATGATTTGCTGATGCCCAAATTACAGACAGGCACTTGCGTCGAAATGACGCGCACGCCTGCCACGAAGTATGTTTTGGTAGCGAAGCAGCTACCGCTTGATGGCTGCATCCAGCCCTGATCGTCGTTAGACGCTTGCGGCTTGATCCACTTTCGTGATTTCGGTGATCGCATCCTGCGTTGCGGAAACGGGTGGTGCGCCGAGCCGTACCAGCACTGCCGCGATGTTATCACGCGCGCCCGCTGCATTTGCGGCATCAATCAGTGCTTGACAAGCGGCACTGGGCGTATCGGCACTCAGGACGATTTGCTGAATTTGCTCATTGTTCAACGTTTCCCACAAGCCATCCGAACACAACAGCAGCGACTCGTCTGCATCCAGTGTTTCGCTAAATACGTCGATGTGGACATTTTCTTCTGTGCCTATCGACTGGGTCAGGATATTGCGCCGGGGATGTACGGCTGCTTGTTCGGGCGTAATCGAACCAGAGTCAACTAGCATTTGCACAAATGAATGATCGCGCGTCACCTGCCGAATATCACGCGGCGAAATGACATAGGCGCGGCTGTCACCCACATTAGCGATATGTACATCATGCCCAGCCACAACCGCCATGACAAGCGTCGTGCCCATATTTTTATTATCTTCGCTGGCCTTGCGATGCACCATCTGGTTGGCTACCGTCGTGGCACTTTTCAGCCATTCACGGTAGTTTTCGGGCATATCATCGCTGCCATCAGTGACGTTGCTCACCAGGTCTTGAATCGCCGTGCGAACCGCCAACTTGCTGGCAACTTCGCCTGCCTGATGACCGCCCATGCCGTCGGCAACCGCATAAACACCCACCGATTGGCAATCGGCCTCGTTCGCCTGATTAATGGTCAGGGCAGCGAGGCTGTCCTCATTATTTTGACGGACTTGACCTTTATCAATACTAAAGCCCACTTCCAATAGTTGGTTTCCGTCGCTGCAATTTTCCACATTGGTTGGTTCAGCGGCCAGTGCTGGAAATTCTTTCGTATCGTTGTCGCTCATGGTAAATGCCCCTGTAACGTTCATTTGCTGCCTGATGAGCTATAGAAGCAAAACGCGCGCCGTCACTTTGATATTTATTTGCTAAAGGTGCAGATACGTTCGCGCAAAAAAATAGAGCGTCATCAGCGAACCGACTACAATCACGAATCGGCGAATGAGCTGCGGATCAATTTTGCGGGCATAGTACGCGCCAAAGTAGCCGCCAAAAGTCGCCCCGGCGATCATCAACACGGCTTGCGGCCACAATACATCCTGCGCGATGACAAAGGCGATCACCGCCGCGCCATTGATGGCCGTTGCCAGCAGCGTCTTGATGGCGTTCATTTTGTGGATGTTATCCATGCCCCATAATGCCAACACCGCCAGCATCATGATCCCGATCCCACCGCCGAAAAAGCCGCCGTACACCGCCACGAAAAATTGCATGACCAGGACGATCACATTCAGCACATAGCCGGGGATTTTCCAACGCGCAACCGCTGCTCGTAAACTGGTGCTGGCCCGTCGCCCAAACGCGAACAGGAACGTTGCAAACAACAGCAGCCAGGGCAGCAGCGCCCCAAACGTCGATTCGGGCGTTGCCAGCAGCACCAGCGCGCCAATCACGCCGCCCAGCAAGCTGATGATCAACAACGGGCGGCGTCCCGGTTGGGGTTCGGCCAGTTCACGGCGATATGCTCCGACGCTGGCCGCCGACCCCGGCCATAGGGCTACCGTATTCGTTGTGTTGGCAAGTTTGGCTGCCACGCCTGTAAATAACAAAGTCGGAAACGAAATAAAACTCCCGCCGCCTGCTACTGAATTAAGCGCACCCGCGATCATCGCCGCAAAAAAGAGCAGAATCGCCTGTAAAATGGTCATCCATGAAATCCCGTTGGCTTCTATTTAATGGTCAAGATGATACCCTATTCAAGGAGCATACATGTCGCAACCCCTGATGATCGAAAGCGCACACTGGCAGATCGGCGTTTTGCCGGAGACAGGCGCATCTATCGCCTTCGGGAAGATCAAGTATGGCGGAGAGTGGCGCGACTTTTTCCGCCCGACTGCTGAAGCCGATTATACGAAGGTCAGCAATTGTTCGAGTTTCGTACTGGTACCGTACTCCAATCGGATACGAGAGCGGCGCTTCACCTTTCGCGGCCAGTCCTACGAATTGCGACCCAGCAAGCCGGATGGAACGGTTATGCACGGTGTTGGGCGCGATTTGCCCTGGCACGTAAAACAATCCGACGCTTCACAAGTTGTGGCAACTTTTCAATCGACGGACTATGAAAACATCAACTTCCCCTGGCGCTTCTCGGCGCGCGTGACCTATCAGGTTGAAGATGAACAGTTCACGATCCAGACTTCGATCAAGAACGAGGATGGCTCAGCCATGCCCGCCGGGTTTGGGCATCACCCCTATTTTCAGCGCACGTTTGCAAGCGAACGTGATACCGTCTCCGTGCAAATTCCGTGCGACCAGTATTTTCCGCTTGAGGACAGCTTGCCAACCGGAGCGCCACAGCCGATCCCGCTGCGCTTGGATTATCGCCAGCTTAAGGCGTTAGGTGACGAGTCGATCAATGATTGTTTAACCGGACGTGAAGCCGATCAGCCTATACGGATGGCATATACCGAGTCGGGACAAACCGTTACATTCAGCGCCGATCCGATCTTCACCTGTTTTATCTTTTTCACGCCGCCCGGCAAGCCATTTTTCGCCATCGAGCCGGTGACGAATGCCAACGACGGTTTCAACCTGTATGCACAGGGAGTCCCTAACTCAGGCGTTTTCGAGTTGGAGCCGGGCGAAGAACGGAGCGGCCTGATCAAATTTGCGGTGTAGGAGTCAACTTTTTGATCAACGCCGCTGATTGAGACACACCCGCCTCATCGCCGCTGGCCTCAAACGAAGTGACGAGCAGTTGCGCCATCTCTACAATTTGCGCGGTTTGCAATTCGGCCAGTTGGCGCAGGCTTTTCAGGTTGCGCCGCGCGATTTCAGCAGGTTTAATGCCAAACACAAAAAACGTTGCTTTTTGAATGAGATTCAGTTCGGGCAGCGGCGGCGGTGGAATCGAATCAGCCAGTCGGATCAGATCGACTTTGGCAGCGGCTTGCAAACGTGCCAACGCATCTTGTAACCACCGCCGATTCGATCCGGCATCACCCATGATCTGATGAGCATTGGCAACAGCCGCATCAACACGCGCCTCGTTGATACTCAACTCATTCTGACGCAGGGCATCGCGCAGCCGCCGCGTGCCCAGACTATAGGTGCTGTCATCGGCGGGCGTATCTGTCGTGGTCTGGTGATCATAATCAAAACGGTACAGCAGCCGCATGGTATGTAAGCGCAAAATGCTGGCAACCAATGATTCATCACTTCCAAAGGGAACACCATCGCGTGCCGGGGCGCTCTTTTCCTGGGCAATGGTCTGGCTAAACTCACTGCGCTCCACTTCACTCAACAGCGGTGCATTACGCCCCACCCAGGTTTGCATCACGAACAGCGCATTATCGAGTGTTTCCTGTTTGGAAATGACGCCTTCTACCAACCCACTGATCGTATCGAGAATTGAGTTCATGAAGTTAACCTCACCCCCAGCCCCCTCTCCGCAATCGGAGAGGGAAAATCAACCGCTATAAGGGTAAACAAAAATGCCCGGTCAATCAACCAGGCACTTTTGAAAATGATAGCAGATGAATGCGATTAGAGATTGCGAACGATATTCGAGAAGATGTTGCCAATCGCCGGGCCAAGTATCGCCAGGATAACGATCACAACGACGGCGACGAGTACCAGGATCAAAGCGTATTCGACCAGACCCTGGCCTTCTTCAGCGGGAATATAGAGCATGAGAGATTCCTATAGATATGATAATGCTTATCATTCTACGGGAAATACGGGAAAATTGAAACAAATTTTTTAGTCACCCGACAGTTACCAACCACAGGGATGAAAGTTAGGCAGAGCGCCAAAGAACGGCGA
>JBBSEU010000035.1:0-28468 GCA_038239365.1 Aggregatilineales bacterium | reverse complement strand
CATCTTCAAATTCGATCAGGCCGTGTTCCTGCGTCTCGTTGCGCGGCTGGTAGTTATCGGCCAGCCGAGAATAGTAGGCCATCAGCGGGTATTCGTGTACCGAGCCGACCACGCGCATCGGTTTCGCATCGAAGCCAAGATAACTCCGCATGACGCTGATCCCGTGATAGCCATGCCCGGCAAAATCGCTGAATGAACTATAGACGCGCCCAAATGCGCCCATCTCAATCAGTTTTAGCTTGATTTGTTCCAATGGCCGTCGATGAAACTGTTCGGCGATCTCGATTTTCAGGCCGCGTTCATTGGCTGCTTTGATGATCGCGTCGGCTTCGCTCAACTTGTGGGCGATGGGCGTTTCGAGCAAGACGTGCAAGCCACTCTCGACGGCCATCAAACCAACTTCGCCGTTCGCGCCATAGGTGACGGAGACGATCCCGATTTGTGGTGCCGTCTCCCGAATCAACTTATCCAGATCGGTGTACCAGGGCACGCCCAGACTTTCGCCCAATTTTTTGGCCGAGTCGTCACTGCGTCCCCACACGGAAACCAGTTCCACATCGGGCAAGCCGCGCAAAACAGGCCCATAAAAATAGTCGGAACGTTTGGCCGTGCCGATGATCGCCACTCGTAAGGGTGCTGTTGAACTCATCATAAAACTCCGGGATCAAGAAATTATTCAGACGTTTTTTTGGCAGGCACTTCTTTAACCAGTTCACCGACGCTCAACTGCGCGACACCGCCCCATCCCTGGCGGCGAAAGGTTTCTACTAACTGCCGTTCCGTTTCATTGAGCGAATTTTCACGGACATTAATTTGAGGATCGTCCGTCATGCCCAACAAATAATCAGCGGTTACGCCTAACCGATCCGCCAAAAGTGCAATGGTATACGAAGTTGGATCGGTAGCCCCGATCTCGTATTTCTGAACCATTGAATCACTTAGATCACAACGTCGGGCAAGTTCCCGCTGTGACCAACCATGTTCTTCACGTAGTCGGATAAGCCGATCTATACGGATACCAACCCGTGAGTTCACACCATGACCCGAATTTGAGGAATTACTTGACAAGACAAATCGACTGGTTTATCATCAGGGTATTGACCGTTTTATGAAGCGGCGAACCAACTTATCAGGGAACGTTCGCCGCAACAGAAAGGAATACTTTCCAATGCACAGTGTACCGCAATCCGTGTTCGTTTGGCATTCTCATTTTCAGCCGCCGCTCCTGATGCTGCCCGCGTGGTAAAATAGCTATACTCGATGTATAGATAGTTGGTTTACGACGTTCGGAGGCGTTTGGTATGGCTGTTGATCAGATTCTGGAAGAAATCCGTGCGCTCGCATTGGAAGAGCGTAAACAACTTATGAAGCTGATGGTCGATATGCTCAGCGAAATACCACAAACGCCTCCCCAAAAGCATAGTCTCCGAGAACTGCGCGGGTTAGGCAAAGAAATCTGGGAAGGGATTGATGCCCAGGATTACATCGATCAACTGCGAAACGAGTGGGATCAATCGTCTTGAAACTCGGAACTGCTTTATCAGGGGTAAAACGACTGTACATTGAAGCTGCACCACTCATCTACTATGTGGAAGAACACCCCGTATGTCTGCAACGTATGGAAAGCATTATCGCCGTTATCGAGGATACCCCAATCGAAGCAGTGAGTTCGGTCATTTCGTTAACCGAAGTCCTAAACCAGCCGATCAAGAAGGGCAGGAAAGACCTCGAACAAGCCTATCGTGACATTTTGACTTCCGGCGAACGACTCCGCTTATTGCCAGTAAGCCAGGCTATTGCGGAGTCCGCCGCACAGTTGCGTGCAGATCACAATTTGCGGACGCCGGATGCTTTACACATTGCTACAGCCCTCAATGCAGCTTGCGACGCCTTTTTGACCAATGACAACGGTTTGAAGCGCATAATACAGATCAGAGTTCTTGCACTAGATGATCTGGAACTCGATAGCGTATCGTGAAATACGGCCCAAACTACCAGCGTTTCAGGCCGGGAGCAACACCCCGGCTTCGTCAAAAGCCAATGGCTGCGCCAGGCTGAGCGGCGTCAAGCCCGACTCGGCCAACAGCGCAGGCGACAGCCACAGATCGGATAGATGCAGCGTGCTTCGGATACGCACGGCGCGGACAGCTTGCGGATCGGGCTGCCCGACGTTCAGAAAGGCAAAACCAATCGCGTCGCGGTCTGTAGCCGCAATGGGTGGCAGCTTATTGCGCCATAAACTGACCTGCGACGCCGTGAGCGCGTTCATGTATGTCGCCTGCCAATCGATCTTTTTGGCGAGTCGCGCCGTTACCACATCAGCCAGACCAAGCCCCGCCGCGTTGCCATGCGATCCGTCGGACAGATCAAGCGTCACAATCGCCATGATCAGCGGATCAAGTTCCATCGACTGACCGGCAACCGCCAGCTTGCCAATGACATTCGTATCCATGCCCGTACCGCTAAAATTTTTGCCCATCGCCTCGACGATCAACACATCGATCTGTTTGAAGGGCAAGCGTGCGGCACGAGTCGCAGAGCGCCGGAACAACACATTTTCATCGGCTCTGCCGATCTGCTCCGGCCTCAAGCCCACCACTTCGGCAATCGTTTCGATTCCGCTTTCCAAAATGGCGATCCCGCCAGCAATCGGCGCATGTGCCACAATATGCTGAGCAATCGGCGGAATATATTTCGCCAGACCCTTCGCGCCGCGTGCATGAATCGCGCCAGCGGAGTGGTGTTTGCCCAGACCAATGGCGATCATTTTGGCGATACCGCTTTCGATTTCGCCATGAAAATCGGTGTGCAGCTTGATGCGGTTGACGATCAAAATATGATCGGCGTTGAAGGCGTTGCGATCCGCGAAGGTTGGGATACCCTGTACGTCGCCCAACTGCACAACATCAGCGTCGGAACAGATCGGTGCGCCAACGTACTCCTCGTTGATGCCGAAACTTGCCAGCATTTCGCGCTGACCTTCCGGTGTTCCGCCACCGTGACTACCCATCGCAGGCACAACAAACGGGTTTGCGCCGAGTCCTTTCAGGTGTGCCACTAACAGGCGGATCACATCGGCAATTTGTGCGATCCCGCGACTGCCCGCCGTGAGTGCCACCTTATCGCCCGGTTTCAAGCGACTTGGCAAGCCAGTTTGCAGGAGTGCATCACCAAGCGCCGCGTCCAGATCGGGCACTGTCGTTGAGTCGAGCGGCTGCCGAACATGGGCGAAGGGCGGCAGCGGCACATCGAAATTCAGCGTAGGCAGCGAAAGGTTTATGGGTTGTCCGAACATATAAAAAATTCCTTAAGAATAAAGGTGTCAGAGGCTGTTTTAGAGTGTCCGTGAATTTGCCTCACCCCCGGCCCCGCGCCATATTCAAGGCCAGCAAGCGGCGCAGCATTTCCTCGTCGCCGTCGGGCGTTCGCAGCCGATCCGCCAGATCGTCCCAGCCATAGGCGGCCAGCACCGCGTTATCAAGCGCCGTATGCAGTGCTGCCAGCCGTGCCGCGAAAGTTGTGCCCGGCTCAGACTCGACAATGTGCCAGGGCTTGCCCGCGCGCTGATGTTCGCGGTAGCTTTCGAGCGCGTTGTACAAGTTGGTGAGCGTGCGTTTTTTGAGTGCCGCACCGCTCAGACCGGGCGGATTGAGCCACGACTCGCGCTCTGCATTGAGCGTTTTGGCGGCCTCTGCGATGGCCTGCAATTTCGGATCGGCCTGTGGTTCGGTGCCGGGCGGCCACGGAAACGGGAACGTCTCGAAGGTGGTGGTGGGCGTGTAGCGCGGCGTCGGACCCAATGACGTACCAAGACGTAACGCCCATGCTTCGTGTAAATGTGCGTGCATTACGCCAAAGAAATAATCATCGTCACGAGCGACTACGATCAGTTGATGATCGGGCAATGTTTCATGCGCCATCCATACGAAAAGGCGATATTTAGAAAGACTGGGCGTAGCAATGAAGCGACTGACTGGTTTCAGTGCTTTTCGCATTTCTGGACGCGGCGCTTCATGTCGCCACCATACTTCGCGGGCGCGGGCAGTCGTGCTTTTTTTACGTTCAGGCCACACTATCCGCTGAACATAGTCAAATGGCGCTTCGTAGAGCTGTGCTTCTTCCAAGCCCATTTCGACGCCAAAATCAATAATCCACATTTCACGATTACGGCGTGTAATGTCCAATCCATTGACCCAGGGGCGTACCACATCGCTATTCGAGCGCAAACTTTTATTCACGGCCTGCAATAATTCGTGTGCCTGTGCTGCCGAAATATCAAAGGGGCCGTTTTTGGTGTCGGCCATGAACGCGATGCCTTTATTTTGAAGCAATGGGCGTGCTTTGGTTGCATCAATCGTATTTTGCAGATCGGCATTTATCTGTAAGACAGGTGCGCCATCAAGGACGTAATCCTTTTGAGCGCCATCATCGAAGGCAATAACCGAAATGCGGACTGCCGCGCCACCAAGCACCCAGGGACGATCTCCCCAGGCCAGAAAAATATCGCCCGTCTGTTTGATACGATCTAAAACAGCGCGATTAGCACCGCCGCGTATGGAGTTCGTTGCCAGCAGTCCGGCACGTTTAGTCTTATTTTGTTCGATATGGCTGCGTGCCTTCTCAAACCAGTAACACACCAGATCGGCTTCATGCGGCACGCGGCCATTATACAGATCAAATATTTGATTGACGTATTGAGCATCCAGTTCAGCGCGTAACCGCTTGCCGCCCAAAAAGGGCGGGTTGCCGACGATCACATCGGCGGGCGGCCACTCCGGTTCATACGCTTTGCCCGCCGCATCGTAGCGCAGCACCGCATCATCGTTCAGGATTCGCGCCGTGCCGCCCTCATCCAGATCGCTCAGGATCGGCGTCCTGATCTCACGCGGATTAGTGGGTTCGCCGCTGACCGGGATCAGTGTCCCGGCGGCTTCGTAGCGCCACTGCAAATAGCCGATCCAGACCACGATTTGTGCTAATTTGGCGGCGAATTCGTCCTTTTCGATGCCGAACAACTGGCGCGGCGTGACCACATCGCGGAACGGCAAATTGAGCGGCTCGAAAAAGCGGTGAATGTGGCTTTCCAAGTCCTTGAGCGCCTTAAAGCTCACGTACAAAAAGTTGCCAGAGCCACAGGCCGGGTCAAGTACACGCACTGATCCGAGCCGATCCAGCATGGCATCATGGGCAAGGGTTAGCGTGGCGCGGGCAGCCTGGCGGTTACGCGGTGAGGTATCCGGGTTGTTGAAGACCTGCATCACGGATTCGGCGGTAGTGCGGATGTCGCCCCATTCGCGTTGAAGGGGTGCCATCAGCACTGGCTCGACGATCAGGCGAATGTCGGCTTCACTGGTGTAGTGCGCGCCCAACTGCGCCCGCTTGCCTTTATCGAGTGCGGCCTCGAACAATGTCCCAAAAATAGTCGGGTTCACCTTGCGCCAGTCGGCGTTGGCAACGGTTTCAAGCGTCAGCAGCGCGCCCGCCGTCACCGCTTCGTCCGCCAGATCGAGTACCTCTGTGCCATCATTCGCGCCCGCGCTGGATTCTTTGAACAGGCCACCGTTGAAATAGGGCACCGGCTCCATATAGAACGAAGCGCGTTCACCGTTCATGGCCGCGAATAGTTCGCGCAGAGCAGGCGAAAATTCGGCGGGCATTCGGTATGCTTTTTCGGTCAGGTAACGAAAGATCGGCCTGTCGATCACCTTGGGCAGCAGGCCAATGTCTTCGGCAAACAGTGCAAAGACGAGTTTGGTCAGGAAGCGCGCCACTTGCAGCGACGACCAGACGGGTTGACCCTCACGTTTGTATTCGCGCAGTTGATCGGCCAATGTCGCAAACTGTTTCGCCAACTTTTCAGTAATAGCCGCCCGTTCACCCAGTTCCCGTTTGCGTTCTTCCAGAAATTCGTTGGGATCGGTTAGCAGCCAGCGAATGTAGGCCAGTTTGCGCGGCTGCAGCAGATCGACGTTCGAGAAGGTGAATGGCTCGGCGTTGGTGTTCGTCCACTGCGGATAGATGCGGTACTGGTCAAAGTCGCAGACGACCAGCAGCGGCGGGTTGTCCAGCGCGTTCTTGTAGGAAAGCAGTTGGTTGTAGGCTTCGTCCAGGTCTTTGTACTTGCTCTTATATTCCCAGGCGAAATGCTTGTGATACCAAACGTCAACACGCCCCGCTTTGCCATCGGCCTTGATGACCTGCTTTTCAAAGGTGAACTGTGTGCCAGCCGGATCAGCTTCGGTGGGCGCTGGGTGGCCGATCAGGTGGCACAGTTCGTTGAAATGGCTTTGCGAACCCTGCTGCTCCCGGAGCGCGCTTTGTGACCAGCGCCGTACAAATTCGGGGGCAGCAGCGGGAACCTGCTGAGTGATCAATTGGCCTGAAACAGACACGGCGGCGACTCCTGACCGGAAACAACGGTGAGGGGTGATTATAACGCGCTTTTAGTTGTACCTGGCGTTTTAACGTCGGGCGTGCCTCAGATGGCGACCATTGTTTCGACCTGACGATTGGCGAATTTCGTCAGATGTGTGAACCCCGCCTCTTTTGCGATTCCAATGGCCTTATCGAGTCCGGTGCCCAGTTGATAGGGATTATGGCTGTCGCTGCCAATCGAGAGCCGTTCGCCGCCCATTTCCTTGTACCAGCGAACCGCCTCAAGCGTCGGGTGCGTCTGGTTGACGGGCATTCGTAAGGCGCTTGTGTTGATCTCCGGGGCGATGCCGCGCCGAATGCAGGCCGCAAAGACTGGCCGCACGTATTCTTCCCACTCCGCAATGTCGAAATGATTGTTGTATATGCCGTAGCTGGTACGCTTCAACACGTCCATGTGACTCATAATGTTGAAGCCGCCGCCGTCCACCATTTCGGCCAGTTCGGTGAAGTAATCGCGGGCCGCAGTACGCGGATCGCGCTTCTGAAAGTAGGGGCGCTCGAAGATGTTTTCGCCGCGTGTCCAATGCAAACTGCCCAACACCAGATCGTAAGGATGCGAATCGAGGACGGCGTTCACTTCATCACGATTCAGATGAATTTCGCCAACTTCGACGCCCGCCTTGATCGTCAAGCCCTGTGGCGCGAACTCCTGCCGTGCCGACTCCAGCGCCTTGAAAAAGCCGTCGGCGTCGTACTTCTCAAAGCACATCGCGTCACGTTTGCGATCAAAGTGTTCGGTGAAGGCGATTTCGGGAATGCCCTTGCGGATCGCTTCACGGCACATATCGGCCATCGTGGTTCGGCAATCACAGCTAAACGTGCTGTGCATGTGGTAATCGAATGGGATAAGCGTTGTCATGTTTCCTCTGTTGGGTAGAACCAACCGATTATAACGCACGGCAGCGGTGCTGAGGGTTCCTGTACCGACAGTTGAACACGCACAATCACACCGGGGTGAGGGCAACTAGCCCTCGATCAGTGCATCCGCTTCGACTTCAACCAGATATTCTTCGCCGATCAAGGCCTTGACGACGACCAATGTGTTGGCCGGGCGAATCGTTCCAAAGACTTCGCCGTGTGCGTGTACAACGGCTTCCCAATGCTCATGCTGAACGATGAACACGCGCGTGCGGATCACATCTTCAAGCGATGCACCCGCTGTCTGTAGCGCGCGTTCGATCTTGCGAATGGCGTACATCATCTGGGCATACGGATCGCCGGGGCCGACCACCTGCCCATTCTCATCAGTGGCGGTGGTGCCCGCCACGCTAATCCAATTGCCCAGTCGGACGGCACGCGAATAGCCGCCGATGGCTTCCCATTTCGTGCCGGATGGAATGTTCTGTCGGCTCATCTCCCCTTCTTATCGCCCTTCACGCCGGGCAGCATTTTGCCCACTTCGACGACCCACGAGGGTGGATAGGTGACATACGTTGCCAGCGCAAACGCCGCCGCCGCGATCAGATAATAGGGGTTGTGCTGGTGTTGACTGGCAAGAGCAGCGATAATCGTGAGTCCGGCGAACAGCAGTGCAATAGCGAAGCGGGGTTCAATAGAGCGCATGAAAACCTCAAACTTTGTTGGAATGTGATAAACGTAACATATGAGGTTCGTTTGAGGCAAGCGTGCAGCCTGTCTTCTTGCACAACTGTCATGCAATTGTTATAGCTGCTTCCAGTGCATGGTAAGATAGGCTGCGCGTTGTACTGCAACTCGACTATCCCGGCAACGTAATGATTCGTAATCAGTGAGTAGGAGCAACATGATCGCAAACAACAATGTCCCGGTCTTGCGAACGCGCGATCTGGTCAAAGATTTACCGATGGGCAGCATGATGATTCACATCCTGCGCGGTATCAATCTGGAAATCGGGCGTGGTGAGCGGGTGGGCATCATCGGCCCGTCGGGCAGTGGCAAATCGACGCTGCTGGGTCTGATGGGCGGCCTCGATTCGCCAACCAGCGGCACGGTTGAGATCGATGGTATCGACATCAGCCGCATGGGTGAAGGCCGCCTGACCGAAGTTCGTAATGCCAAGATCGGGTTTGTTTTTCAATTTTTCAACCTGATTCCGACGCTGACCGCTCTTGAAAACGTTGCACTGCCGATTGAATTTGCCCAGAAGCGCAATTTCAATCCGCGCAAACGCGCCAAAGAACTGCTCGATCTGCTTGGCATGTCGGATCGGCTCGGCCACCGCCCCACCCAACTGTCCGGCGGACAGCAGCAGCGTGTGGCGATTGCGCGGGCACTGGCGAACAATCCGCCGCTGCTCCTGGCGGATGAACCAACGGGCAATCTGGATACTGAGTCAGGACGGATGGTGCTGGATGCGATCAGCGACGTGCAGCGCGAAATCGGTACCACTGTCGTTATCGTCACGCACGATCCGGGGATCGCGTCGCAGATGGAGCGCATCCTGACGTTGGTGGATGGTCAGTTGGTGGCGACGCCACAGCCCGCCTTCAACGGCGGAAGGGTGATCGCATGATCGGCATTACCCATCTACGCTTCTACATTGAACATTCGCTGCATGACCTGACCCGCAATGGGCGACGCACGTTGTTCGCGTTGTTTTGCGTGGCAGCGGGCGTAGCCGCGATTGTGGCGCTCCGCACGTTGGCGCTCTCGATTGGCGATACCCTGACCGAAAACATCGCGCGGACTAATCACGGCGATATTTTGGTGAGTGCCCGCAACACGCGGGACGCTATTCAGGTCAGCGCCATCTCTGGCACTGGTGGTACACGCGCCTTTTCGCCGCAATCGCTGGATGCCATCAACACCTGGGCGAAAAAAAATGGTGTGCAAGTCACAAGCGCGATCACGGATGTCAATATTCAGGTGGCCGGGCTAAGTGGCAGCAGTGTTGGGCGGCCACAATTTATTAGCTCATTGGTCATTGATCCGAAAACGTACCCCTTCTATGGGCCAGTCGTGGCGCTCGATCCGCCCGGTGTACCGCTCTCGAAGCTGTTCACGGGCGGTAACGATGTGGTCATCTCCGATAATCTGGCGAAGGGGCAAAACATCAAGGTCGGCGATCAGGTACGGGTCAGCCGCACTACCGAGCCTTTCACGGTGCGCGGGATCGTTTCCGGTGATGAGGAAGGCTTCCGCAGCATTCTGGTGCTGTTTTTTGGCTTTGCCTATTTCGATAAGGCCAGTGCTAAAACGCTGCAAATAGATACCGCGCCCGATGAAATTTATCTGCAAGCGCCGCCCGGCAGAGAAATTGAGGCACTCAGCGAGAATTTGCAGCGTGCCGTCCCCACCATTAACCGCACTCGAACGACTGATCAACTGCGCCATAGTAATCAGCAGATCGCCGATGTCGTAGATCGGTTGATCGTGAGCATGGGCTTGACCGCGCTGTTGATCGGCGCAACCGGGATCATTCACACGATGCTGGTGGTGGTACGACGGCGCACGGTTGAGATCGCCGTCCTCAAAACGATTGGACTCAAGGGCAATCAGATCGCGCTGTTGTTTCTGGTCGAGTCGATCATCATGGGCATACTGGGCAGCCTGTTCGGGATCGTGCTGGGGCTGTTGTTTAGTGTGGTAGTGCAGGCTTTCACGCAGCAAATCTGGCCGCACGCGCTCACCTGGCGCATTTATCCACAGGCGCTCTGGACAGGCTTTTCATTGGGCGTACTGGTTACAGCCGTGTTTGGCTTTTTGCCGACACTCACTGCTTCGCGCGTGCGGCCAGCGGTGGTCTTGCGCCCGAATGAAGCACAGCTTCCGGCGTCGGGCTGTTTGCAAACCCTGTTCGCGCTGTTGTTCGTGATTGTCTCCGTTGGTTTGATCGTCGGCGGGCTGATCGGGAATTTCAGCTTTGGGAATATTGTTATCAATGGCTCTATTGCGGGTATTATCGCTGTCGCGCTCACTTTCCTGGCTCTCGGTGTGATCATCTCGATTCTGTGGTTCCTGGTGCTGATCATTGGCCGACTGCCCGCCTTTGGCAGCGTCGATCTGAAACTGGCATTGCGTGGCATTGGCGATCATCGTTTCCGTACCGCGACGACGCTGCTAGCTCTGATTGCAGGTATGTTCGCGCTCAGTACGATCACGCTCGTTTCATCCAGCGTGCCGAAACTGCTCAATCTGGGTTTTCAAAACGTATTAGGCGGTAACGTCCTGGTGTTCACGCCCGTACCGCTGCTGCGTCCGCTGGTCAATATCCAGTTGAATTCGCTGCAAGGTGTCGAGAGTTTTTCGCAGCTTGCCTTCTTTTCGGGCGAACTGACGGCGGTCAATGGCGACAGAGACTGGGTCAGCAAAGTAGACCTGAATATCCCATCGTTCAGCGGCACACCCATTGGCGATTCGGGGCGAGGCGTTGGGCGCTTCGATAATGCGTCCATCGCACGCGCCTCCGTCGGGACGGTGAGCGGTCAGGACGTGACGGCCAAAGGCTATTCCAGTGGGACAATACTCGCCGGACGCGGCCTCGGCCCGCAAGACTCCGGTAAATCGGTACTGGTCATGCGCGACTCAGAAATCGTGCGACAGTTGGGCATCGCGCCGGGCGATAAGGTGATGTACCGCTTTAGTGGCCGCGAACGTGAATATGAAATCGTTGGGATACTTCCGCAGGCCAGCAGCCTATCGGCGCTAAGTGGGTCATTGTCCGGCGCGGCCACGATCCCGATCAACGCTTTTCCGTCCGGTGTCAGTTCAACAATTGAATTCACTGTCGCCAAAGTGAATGATACCGGATTGAACGCGGCGCTGGTTGCTTTTTCGGCGATTCCGGGCGTGTTTGCGATTGATGTAGGCTTCATCGACTCATTGATCAAGAAGCTGATCAACCAGTTCACGGCGATCCCAACCGTGGTGGCGGTGCTGGCCTTATTTGCGGGTGCGGTGATCATCGCCAACACGGTTTCGCTTGCCACGCTCGAACGTCGCCGCCAGATCGGGGTGATGAAAGCGGTTGGTCTTAAGGGGCGGCGTGCGCTGTGGGTGATGGTGCTGGAAAACGGAATCGTCGGACTGATCGGGGGGATCATCGGGGTTGGGATCGGCAGCCTGGCAACCTTCCTGATCTCGATCAGTTCCGGCCTGAGCATTTTCGAGAGCGTGGATTGGCTTAGCATCGCGCTGCTGATGGCGCTCTCGATTGCGATCACGCTGGCCGCAACCCTGCTCAGCGCCTGGACAGCCGTCAGCGAAAAGCCAATGAACGTGCTGCGCTATGAATAGGCCTCGGAGGGCTAACATCGCATGAATATGACCGAACTGGCAATTATCGAAAACGTTGCCAAATTAGACGAAACACAACAGGAAAAGGTGTTGCACTACGTTCAACAGTTGACACGAAACCAGCCTGTGTCTGTTATGGGCGAAACCCTTGTCGAATTGATCCAAAGGTTGGGCTTCGATCCCAAAGTGGTGGAGGAAATGGCGGAGGCTATCGAAACGCTTTGCGAATAAACGCTCAAAGATTGCGCCGGATGTCAAGACTCCGGCGCAACCGTGTTTATAGCTGATACCTGACTGGCTAACCGCTTAGAAGAACACCTTCGCCAGCTTCAAAATCCCCTGCTTCCAGGGCACGCGATGCGACACCCCGGACTGATCCTTGAACTGATCGAGGTGTTCGACGTACCACTGATAATTGCGGATCAGCGCGTCTTTGTTGGAATACTTCGGGTTGTAGCCCAACACTTTTTCGGCTTTCTCAATCGAGACGAACGAGTCCTTTGAGGCCGTTTCGTAGACCCATTTGTAGAGCGGCGAAAGGTGCAGCGCCTCCAGGACGCGCAGCGTCCAGATGGCGGGTTCGGCGGGCAGCGGGACGATCCGTTTGCCGCGTTTGGCGTAATCCAGCACCGCCTGATAGTCCTCTTTCATCGTCGTGAACTCCCGCGCGCCGATGTTGAAGGTATCGTTCACTTTGGCGCAGTCGCCCGTTGCGGCCAGATAGATCGCATCGCACAGATCGGCCACATCAAGCAGTTGATAACGATTGTCACCGCTGCCCAGCATCGGGAAGCCTTTGCCGTCATATGCCCAATCGTAGAACAACGCAAACACACCCAATCGCTCTGGCCCGATGAACGACTTGGGACGGATGATCGGTACACACAACCCTTTGGCGCGGAACTCCTCACAAACTTTTTCGGCCTGCACTTTGGCTTCACCATATGGGCCAACGCCGATCAGTTGATCGTTTTCACGCAAGGGATGATGATCGGGGATGCCATAGACCGCCGTCGAGGAAACCTGAATCACACGCTCGACATGGTTATCCAGCGCCGCTTGCAAAACGTTGCGCGTGCCATCCAGATCGGTGGAGTAAATGTCTTCCTTGCTATACAGCGGCAGCGCGGCAGCCGTATGAATGACGATGTTCACGCCCTTCATGGCGCGATCCAGCGTCGTTTTGTTGCGAATATCACCCGTGAGGATCAGCACTTTGTCCTTGCAATCGGCGTAATCGAACGGGGCAATATCATACGAAATGACCGCGTGCCCCTTTTGCAGAAGGTAGCGCACCAGATTGATCCCCAGAAACCCGGCACCCCCGGTGATGAGGTATGTCGTTTTAGTAGTTGCGTCAGTCATGAATCGTCCTTAGATCGGTTTGCAAGATGCAGCGTACCAGTTTAAGACACCCGCTCGGCGCTGCTGCCCGGCCCCGGATGCGCGACATAAATGTAGGCTTTGAGATGGGTTGCCGCGTTGTAGGCTTCTTCTACACTTGCCGTAAACTGCTCAACGGCTTCATCCTGTACCAGTGCGATCACTGCGCCACCAAAGCCGCCGCCCATCATGCGCGCGCCGTAACAGCCTTCGGCGCGCTGTGCCAGATCGGCCATGATGTCCAGTTCCGGGATGCTGATCTCAAACAGATCGCGCAAGCTGGCATGACCTTCATTGAGCAAGCGGCCTACCGTTTCCAGATCACCTGCGTTCAGCGCATCGACAACGGCCAGCGTGCGGACGTTTTCGTTCACGACATGCGCCGCGCGTCGTTCAATGACTTCGGGCAGTTTGTCCACATTGGCGGCAAGCTGCTCCGGCGTCACATCACGCAGTGCCTCAACCCCCAGCAATCGTGCCGCTTCTTCGCATTGTTCGCGGCGCTTGCCATATTCAGTATTGGTCAGTTCGCGGCGCTTGCCCGTATCGAGGGTGAGCAGACTCACACCCGTTGGAATAGGTACAGGCGTCGTTTCCAGGCTGCGACAGTCGATCAGGATCGCATGATCTTTTTGACCCATGACCGAGATCATCTGATCCATTACGCCCGTTCGCACACCAACGAATTGATGCTCAACCTGAACGCCTAACAGTGCTTTTTGTTCGGGCAGTAGCGCGATATGAAACAGCGCCGAAGCCAACTCGAACATGGCAACCTCAGTAGCCGCCGATGAACTCAAGCCTGCGCCCACTGGAACATCACTGCCAATGACCAGATCCATGCCGCGCAAGGTGTAATTTTGCGCTTGCAACAGCCATAAAACGCCGCGCGGGTATAGCGTCGATTCATGTTCGTCCTGATCGCGCAGATTATTATCTAACCGAAAGCTGGCATCACTGCTGTAGTCCAGCGAATGCACATTCACGATCAGATCATCACGCAGCGCGCCCGCGATATAGACCGCCTTATCGAGTGCAGCAGGCAGTACAAAACCATCGTTGTAATCGGTATGTTCGCCGATGATATTGACACGCCCCGGCGCACGCGCCACCACTTCCGGTGGCCTGCCATAAACTTGTTCAAAAGCGTCAGGAACGGCGATTTCTGGGTTGAGCGTCATTTTAGTATAAATGCTCCTTAAAACGTGTCGCTGCGCGGTGTACTGGTCGGCAGTGGCGCAAGCGTGGGTAATGATGTGTTTGTCGGCGGCGGCGTCACGGTGATGACAGGTGTCGCCGTCGGGATGTCGGTGCTGGTTGGCATTGCTGTAAAAGTGGGCATCGGCGTTTGCGATGGTTCAGGCGTCCAGGTGGGTGGCAGCGTTTTGGGCGCGATAGGCGTTTCGGTGGGGCCGCCGGGCGTATTCGAGGGCGTCAAGGTAAATTTTAGCGTGGCACTGGCCGTGATCGTCGGCGTGTTGCTGGCTGTGGGCTGCGAAAGTTGGGCGTTGCGCTGGCTGAGCAAAACTGCGCCAAGACCGACTACCACCGTCACGAGTAACATTGCCAGTACCACCACCAGCAGCGTATCCGAATTCGCTTTAGCATTGATCGGGCTGGCAGTCGCTGGCAGCGGCGCGGCTTTGGGTGCTTCGGGGGCGCTCCCGGTCAGACGGGTGAGTGCCCCGCGTGCTTTTTCATTGGCGGGGTTGATGCTCAGCACCCGGCGCAAATAGGTGATACGTTCTTCGGACTCGTCGGTGACAGCGGCCAGCCACATCCAGCCCAGTTCCAGGTCAGGGTACTGTCGCGTCAGATCGAGCAAGAGCGCACGCGCTTGTTCACGCTGCCCCGCATTGGCGAGCGCGATTGCTTCGCTAAGCCGTGTGGACGGATCCGATTGCGCCATGCAAATACGCTCCTCGTCGCAGTGATCAACCGATCAGCTTAAATCTACAATAAGATTGTACCGCACGTCTTGGCGAAAACTATGCTACCGTCATTATCGCCCCGTTGAGACCAGATGCTTCGCCAAATCTACAGCGGTAATGGCAGTGTGCCGGAAGCGTTCATCGATCTGCGCGCTAGGGGTTTGGCCCGGCCCAAACCGCCTGATAGCGATGGCCTGCGTATCACGTACAACGACATAGTACAACCAGATCGCACCGCCATCTTCATGCGGCCACGTTTGCACCGTGATCCGAATATCCGATGCCAGTGGGTTGCGCGTCCCGCCGATCACGTCCCGCCAGCGATCCGGTGGCAGCCAGAGTTCCCGATCTTTAACCTTCAAAATGTAGGGCAGGTCGTCAATCGTTTGCAGCGCCGCATAAAAATAACCCGGCCACTGTGTTACAGTGTCACGTAATATTTGGCGGATGATGGTCGGATCGGTGATGGCGTGCGCTTGCGTCTGGACCAGATCACAAGTGCCGCCGACAACGCGCGCCTTGCTGAAAATCGTCAGCAGATCGGCGTCGGTACTGGTCAACGTCACCAGTAAGGTAGGCGTCGGCAAATCGGTGAATTGCGTCAGCAATTGGGCAGTTTTGCGGCGTGGTTCATCGATCAGGATAGCCGCGCATAACTCACCTTTGGTATCAAGCAGCATGACATCGGCAGTCGATTTACCGTAGGGAACGTTTTCCGTGATACTAGCGGTGCCACTCAATAGATCGGCGCTGTGTGTTTTCCCGCACAGCCGACAAACGCGGCTAAACGGAATGGGCGTGCGTTCGGACAGCGCCCGCCGCAAAGCCAGGACTAACCAGCGGCGCAACGCGGCGTGCGTCACTTTAGTGGGAGTGCAGGTGCCCCCGGCGTCGTGCCCAAAATGGTGTTGATTGACCTGCCCCAGGCGCGCGATCATACGGCCTCCACAAAGCGGACAAGTATACGAGTGATTGCGCTTGGCCTGCTCAATGGGTATCGGCTGCCCCAGTGCATCGAGTGCCCATAGAAAGAGGGGGGTAGTTTTGGTGTTTTGCATTTATGCTACCCGGAAGCGTATTAACTGATTCTAGATCAGATCGAGCAGCAGAGTACCCTAGTATTGAGGGGTGATTAGCCCTCAACCCCCGACCCCTTCGCCCTCGGGAGAAGGGGAGAAAGACGGCACATCTGGTCTGGAAGTCCCTCTCCCTCGGGAGAGGGATTTAGGGTGAGGGCAACAACAAAAAACGGGCCGTATTGACCCGTTTCTTGTATTAACCCTGGCGCTGCTTGTGCTTGGGGGTCGTGGAGCAGATCACGTACAGATAACCGCGACGCCGCACGAAGCTGCAATTGGCGCACATTTTACGCACCGATGCACGTACCTTCATGATTCACCTCATCTGGATCATTTCGCCGTTGTATTATAATGGTTGGGGGGCGTTTTGGCTATGGTCAGTTAGGAGGAGTCGAATTGACGGTTTACACCGAAAACACGCCGCTCATCACCACGAAAAGCCTGATCGCGGACTTTCAGCGAGTCGGTTTGCGCGCCGGGCAGACCGTGATTGTGCATTCGTCGTTGAAGTCATTCGGCGGATTCGTGGCGGGCGGCGCGCAAGCCGTCGTCGATGCGTTGATGCACGTCCTGACGCCCGATGGAACACTGGTTATGCCGACGCACAGCACCGAAAACACCGATCCGATGCACTGGCAGCACCCGCCGATTCCGCAGGCGTGGTGGGAGACATATCGCGCCGAAGCACCTGCCTATCATCCAGACGTGACGCCCACCCGACAAATGGGCGCGATAGTCGAATGTTTCCGTACCTATCCAGGCGTGATCCGCAGCGCGCACCCGGCTTTCTCATTCGCGGCGTGGGGCAAACAGGCCGCAACCATCACCGCCAATCATCCCCTCGATAACAATGTCGGCCCCGAGTCGCCCATTGGCCGCATTTACGATCTGGATGGCTGGGTTTTCTTGTTGGGCGTGGGATATATCAATAATACATCGCTGCACATGGCCGAATATTCCGCGCAGTGGCCGGGCAAAACGCCTGAATTCAACAGCTCGGCGATGATACAAAACGGTCAGCGGGTATGGGTCACGTACCGCGATGAGTCGATTGAGACCGATGATTTTCCGGCATTGGGCGCGGCCTATGAAGCTGAGACCGGGGCAGTTATCATTGACCGGATCGGTGCGGCCACTGTACGTTTGATGCGTCAGCGGCCATTGATCGATTACGCCGTTCGCTGGATGGAAGCGAATCGTCCAGCAAGTTTGGAAGCAGCACAAAAGGACTAAGGGTTTTTCTATGCCAATTATTGATTCACACCAACATTTTTGGGATTTGGCGATGTTCGATTATCCCTGGATGCCGCCGGGGATTTTGCAGCGCGCCTATTTGCCCGCTGATCTGAAACCGCATCTGGACGAAGTGGGCGTTCAATATACTGTTCTTGTGCAGGCGAATCTGTCCGTCGAGGAGACGCGCTGGTTTCTCGAATTGGCCGATCAGAATGAGTTTATTGCTGGAGTGGTTGGCTGGGTTGACCTGACCGCGCCTGCCTCCGAACTGAACAAGGTGCTTGACGATCTGCAAAAGCATCCGCGTTTCAAGGGCATTCGGCATAATGTTCAGGATGATCCTGATCCGAACTGGTTGTTGCAACCCAAGGCGTTGGATGGGCTGCGCGAACTGGCAGCGCGTGATATTCCCTATGATGTGCTGATTCGCCTGCCAAGTTTACATACGGTCGCACCGCTGGCCGAAAAAGTGCCGAACCTGCGAATGGTCGTTGATCACATTGCCAAGCCCGCTATCGCCGCCGGGGACATCGACGATTGGGCGAAACACATGCGTGAAATCGCGCAGCACCCAAATGTGTGGTGCAAAGTATCGGGCATGATCACCGAAGCCGATCCTGCCAATTGGACACCCGCTGACTTGACTCCCTACGTGCAAACCGTGTTGTCGGCTTTTGGCGCGGATCGGCTGTTGTTCGGTTCGGATTGGCCGGTCTGTCTGCTGGCTGGCTCATATAAACAGGTCTGGGACGCGCTGCACGAAGCACTCGGCCCGCTCTCCGAAGCCGATCATACGAAAATCTTTGGCGAAAATGCACGAACCTTTTATCGGCTGGCAGTGTAATCTTTGACAGATCGGACGCGGCCTGTAAAATCAAAGGATTAAGCTCAGGTATTCAACCACTGAGCAGCAGGCTCGTTAGAGAACCTTTTTTTCACGGAGACTGATCATGAAACGTTTGTTTAAGGTTGTTGCCATTCTGCTTATTGCAGTAGTGGCCTTTGGTGCAATGTCACCTGGAGCAGTTCAGGCCTCGTTACGCAAAGCCGAAGTAGACTGCAGCAAATACGACGGCGAACTCAAGGCGGTTGAAGCGGTAGACGCCAACACCGTCAAATTCACCTTATGCTACCCCGACCCGGGCTTCCCGGCGAAGGCGGCCTTCTCCGCATTTGGCATTCACTCAGCGGCGCAGCTCGAAAAGACGGGCGGCGGTGGCCCTGACCTGCTGAACAATCCCATCGGCACTGGGCCTTACAAGCTAGCGAAGTGGGATCACGGCAGCGAAATCGACCTGGTAGCGAATGAAAATTATCGCGGCCCTGCGCCGAAGATCAAGAACGCGGTCATCAAGTGGAACTCCGAAGCAGCCGCCCGCTGGAACGAACTTCAGGCCGGCACGATTGACGCCATGTCAAACCCGGCACCGGGCGACTTCAAGGCGATTAGCGCCAACGCTGATTACAAACTGTATCCAGTCCCTCCGGCGAACGTTTTCTACCTGGGCATTAACAACACGGTGAAGCCCTTCGACAATATCAAGGTACGTCAGGCGATTGCTCACGCTATCGACAAGAAGCGTATCGTCGATAACTTCTATCCACCCGCCTCAACCGTTGCTGACCAGTTTATGCCACCCAGCATCTTCGGCTATACCAAAGACTCGAAGACCAATGCTTATGATCTGGCAATGGCGAAGCAATTAATGAAGGACTCCGGCGTCACACTGCCAATCAAGGTTACGCTCTCCTACCGCGACGTTGTGCGTGGCTACTTGCCACAACCGGGCGTCGTGGCGCAAGACATTCAAGCGCAGCTTAAGGAAATCGGCATTGAAGCCGATATCAAGGTTGTAGAATCTGGTACCTACATGGCGAATGCCAAACAAGGCAAACTGGAACTTCACCTGCTTGGTTGGGGTGCTGATTACCCAGATGCGACGAACTTCCTGGACTATCACTTTGGTAAAGGTTCGAGCGCCCAATTGGGCAACAAAGACCCCAAGCTGACCGATTTGCTGGATAAGGCCGGACAGCTTTCCGATCCGGTGGCTCGTTTGGCACTCTACAAACAGGCCAACGACGAAATTGCCGATTTTGTGCCTGTCGTACCAATCGCCAACGGTGGTTCGGCGTTAGCATTCAAGGCCTCTGTCAAGGGTGCTTACGGACCCGCCTTTGCGGCTCTCCAATTCCGGCTGTTGGATCCAGGCAAAGATAAGCTGGTCTGGATGCAGAACGCCGAACCGATTAGCCTGTATTGCAACGACGAAGAAGACGGCGAATCGCTGTTCGCCTGCGAACAGATCAATGAATCACTACTGAGCTTCGAACCAGGCGGCGGCAATGTCAAGCCGGGTCTGGCGAAGGAATGGTCGGCCAACAAAGACCTGACCGAATGGACGTTCAAGCTGAATGAGGGTGTCAAATTCTCTGATGGAACACCGCTGACTGCCAACGATGTCGTCGTCTCCTGGACAGTTGCCTGGGATGCCGCTAACAAGCTGCACAAGGGTAACACCGGCTCGTTCACCTACTTCAGCAGCCTGTTCGGCAGCTTCCTGAACCCACCGCCACCACCAACACCTAAGAAATAGTGTTCGTGACCGCCGGGGACTCAAGTCCCCGGCTCAAGTAACAAAGTCCACTAAAGTGGACTAAAACCATCTGGAAGTCTACTTATGGTCTTTAACAAAGTAGGCCGAATACCTTCTCCCCCTCTCTGTAAACGGAGAGGGGGCTGGGGGGTGAGGTTAATCCGTAGACTTAGTTCGTTCAGCCGAAACACCCATCAGTTAGATCGACTTTATGCTCAATTTCATCTTGCGCCGCCTGATAGCCTCATTGCCCGTTTTGATCGGTATCCTGGCCGTGACGTTTGCGCTTGGGCACCTCATCCCCGGTGATCCGTGTCGCGCGCTGCTCGGCGAAAAGGCGACGGATGCCACCTGCAACGCATTTATTGAACGCTACGGCCTGAATAAGCCGCTGCCACAGCAGTTCGTAACCTATATGGGCAATTTCGTACAGGGCGATCTGGGGAATTCGATCCGCTTTGGCCGCCCCGTCCTGACGCTGCTGGTCGAGCGTTTGCCCGTCACGATTGAACTGGCGATTTGTGCGCTGATTTTTGCCGTGCTGGTCGGTATTCCGCTGGGCATTTTATCGGCGTACCGCCACAACTCGGCCATCGACGTTGGCACGATGGTGATCGCTAATGTCGGCGTTTCGATGCCTGTTTTCTGGCTTGGCCTGATGCTGGCCTTTCTGTTCAGCGTACTGCTCAAAGATACGATTTTCGTGCTGCCGCCGTCTGGTCGCCTGAGTCCGGGCGTCGATTACCCGGCCTTCTATCAGGTTTGGCACCTTGCCACCGATGAACAATCGGCCAGTGGCTTGCTGATTTTTCTCTCGCGCTTCAACTTTCTCAATTCGCTATTAACTGCGAACGGCGCACAATTTGTCGATACAGTGCGTCATATGATCTTGCCCGCGTTAGCCGTTGGCACGATCCCGCTCTCAATTATTGCGCGGATCACCCGGTCAAGTGTTTTGGAAGTCCTCGGTCAGGATTATGTACGCACAGCGCGCGCCAAAGGTCTGCGCGAACTGACCGTCGTGTTGAGCCATGCCGTCCGTAACGCATTGCTGCCTGTCGTGACGATCATCGGCCTGAATTTTGGCGGCCTGATCTCTGGCGCGGTGTTGACGGAAACGATTTTCGGATTATCGGGCATTGGCAAGATGTTATTTGATGGCATTACCGCGCGTGATTATTCGTTGGTACAGGGCGTGACGCTGGTCACTGCCGTCGCCTTTTTGGTGATCAATTTGGGCGTCGATCTCATTTATGGGTTTCTTGATCCCCGTATTCGGGTAAGTTAGTGAGGGTTTGTAGCCATGTCCGCAGCACCTGATGTTCTCCAACTGGCCCGCCCACCCGCCAAAACCGCGTCCCAAAACCTGCTGCTGGAAACCTTCAAAAACCTGCTGCGGAATCGTTCAGCCATTGCCGGGCTGATCATCATTGGATTTTTGGTGTTCATCGCTGTCTTTGCGCCACAGGTCGCCACGCACAACCCGATTCAGTCGATGATCGGGCAGCCCGGCGAAGTGGGCAAGCTGCCGGGTAAAGCGCCCTGTCTGATCGCGCTCGGTTGTTTCGAGGCACAGCACATCATGGGGTTGGATTTGAACGCCCGCGATCTGTTCACGCGCGTCATTTATGGTACGCGCACGTCGCTCAGTGTCGGACTGGCAAGTATCAGCATCGCCATATTTTTCGGCACGCTTCTCGGCCTCGTGTCGGGCTATGCGGGCGGCTGGGTCGATAACCTGCTGATGCGCCTACTGGATGTGGTACTGGCCTTCCCTTCGCTGCTTCTGGCGATCACGATTGTTACGATCCGGGGGCCGGGGCTGGAAAATGCGTTGGCAGCCATTGCTATCGTCTCGATCCCGGTTTACGCGCGCCTGATTCGTGCCAGCGTGTTATCCGTCAAGGAAATGGAATACGTGCTGGCGGTGCGCTCGGTTGGCGCGGGCACGCTGCGAATCCTGTTCATCCATATCTTTCCGAACACCTGGACGCCGATCATTGTACAAGGGACATTGGGTATTGGTACGGCGGTTCTGGACGCGGCGGCGCTCTCGTTTTTGGGGTTGGGCGCGCAGCCACCCACACCTGAATGGGGGCAAATGCTCAGCGAAGCGCGTAACTATCTGTTCACATCGCCCCATCTGGTCTTGTTTCCAGGCATTGCGATTATGATCACGGTGTTGGGGTTCAACCTGCTTGGCGACGGCCTGCGTGATGCGCTTGACCCGCGCCTGCACCGTAGCTGATTGACTATCTGGCCTTTTCCAGAACACTTTCGACGCACGATACACCCTCTGGCCCCACAATCTGGGCATAGCGCACGCCGTGCGCCAACTCCAGTCGATCCCCGGAGCGCAGCAGCAAATGCTCGCCTTCATCGGGCAAGATCACTTCGACTGAGCCTTGCACGCAGTACAACACCTTATCGTATCCGTGACTGCGCGGCGCGTAACGGTAATTGGGGCCATTCGACCAACGATAGGGTCGCAGCCCTTCCTGCTCCATACGGAGCGTGATTGTCTGAAAGGTTGGGTGCTGGCCGCCATGCCAGCGCGTCACTTTTAGAGGTCTGAGAGTTCCGGTCATTTCGTTACCTACTTCAACATTTTCTCAAGAATCCAACACGGCTCAACAACATGCCGTGTGCGCCCTTCGTGATCAACATAGTTCCAACGCCCAGAATCTTCCGTGTAGACCTTATAGCCGAGTCGTTCGTAGAGACGGCGCGCACCGGGGTTATCTTTTGCCGCCGCGATGCTCACTGAATCATAGTGACGTTCGCGCAGGATGCGTTCGGCTTCGCGTAACAAAGCCGTCCCGATCCCCTGATGCTGAAAGGCGTCCATGACTCGCAGCGAATACAGATAGCCGCGTTGACCCGCGTTTCGGCCAAAATCATCGAAACTTTCCAACTGAACGAACACCTGCCCAATTGGGTAGCCGTTCACATCGGCCAATAGCATCAAGCGCCGCCCCGCCCGTTGATCCTCGAAGGCACGGTGAAACACTCGCCGAAAATGCACGTATTCGCCGTGCCATTCCAGCTTTGGCAGGTCGTCGCGCTCCGCAAAACGGAACACGACTTGCATATGCAGGCTCATCGCCCGGCGTTCAGTGGCCGTCATCGTTTAGTCTGGTGTTTTCCACAGCGCGATCAATTCCTGAACACGGGCGTATTCCTGTTCATGGGTGATCTTGCCGTCAAGCAGGTCATCGCGCAATTGGCGGAGTAGCTTACCGAATAGCGGGCCGGGGGTCAAGCCCATCCGTTTGAGATTATCGCCAGTAAGTACGGGTTGGACATATTGCCAATTTTCGATGTAGTCTTTGAGCGGCGTATTCTGATCATCCACTAAGGCAATCGCATAGGCGGCGCAGCGTGCGTATAAGTCATCCAATGGCTCGATGCCACGCACAAACTGACTAGGCCGCAATCCTACCGCCGATTTTACAAACGTAACCGCACGTTTCACCTGCTGCATATTGACCACGATTTGACGTTCCAACGGCAAACGCGCCAGCAAACGCTCAAATGAGTCGAGTCGAAAAGCCAGTATCGGCCAATAACTCAGTTGATCTGGTTGTCCCGGTACGATAAACCACAAGTAATGAAACGCTGAAACAAGCCAATTATCTGCGCGCAAATTTGGGTCTATCGTTCGCAGCGCGCCCAGTTCGTCCAACCGCACAAGTGCCTTTTCGGGTTCATCTTCCTTAAAAATCACGTCAATCTCGTGGCGGATACGTTCCCCGCTAATCCGATCCAGAATCGGCAGTGCAGGCGCGATTAGACTTTCGGTGTGCGGTTCAATCTTGAAGTCAAAACGTTGTTCAAAACGCGCTGCCCGAAAGATACGAGTCGGATCATCCATAAAACTTTTATCGTGCAGGGTGCGAATTACACCATTTGCAATATCCGCCTCACCACCGAAACGATCTACTAATTCGTAGTCCAAAATTTCGATTGCTAAGGCATTGAGCGTAAAATCGCGCCTCTGCAAATCTTCTCGAATGTGTGGCGTTAGAGAAACGATAGGTAAATCACCGGGACGCGGGTAGCTTTCTGTACGGGCGCTGGCAAAATCGACCTGAATACCATTTTCGCTTGTCCAGGTTGCCGTACCAAAGGGGCGATAGATTTGTAAAGCACCGCCGTGTTGATCATTTAGCGCAGTGGCAAATGCAATTGCGTCGCCTTCAACGACGAAATCAAGATCGACGTTGGGGCGCGACATAATCAGATCGCGTACAATACCGCCCACCAGATAGACATTTACATCGCTGTGTTCAGCTACTACATCGATCAGCTTGAGGAATTCCGGCGAAAGCATCTGCTGCATTCGCCGTTTGATTTCGTCGGGCGTCCTCAATTTTGGACAATTCGCGGAGGATGATAGCCGCTGTCAATCCAACGTTTGCGCGCCCGAACTATTCTCGGTTGATTGATCTTTAAGCGGATTATTGTGGCACGCCCTACAGGAGTTAAACCAGATAGGCGTACTCCGCCTTCGATCCAAATAAAGTGTTCTATCCATTTTTGTTGACGTGGATTGAATAGAGCAACGAGGTCTCCAGTAACGGGATCGATTGCGCCGGTTGCCTTCGCCTTGCTAAAATTGCAGTTTGCACAAGATAGGCATAAATTATCTAGCAAATTGCCACCTGACGGATCGATATGTTCAATGTGCATCGCTTGACCACTGTTGAATTCATCGGTTTGGCAGTATTCGCAAATCGCACCAGCACGCTCATAAACTTGCCTTTTCGTAACAGCCCATGACACAGCGACTTACTCAGTCTGTTTTCCCAGATCAGCGCGTGTCACTTTGTTTCCCCGCTCTGTCAAAAGCGCCGCCGCTTCTGCTTTTCGTAGCATCAAACGCTGTCCACGATCTACCAGATTTTCCAGTTCGCTATATTCATCGGCTGTTATCGTGCCTAATGAATTTTTATCCATGAGGATTTGCATACGCGCTTGTAAAGCGTCTGCCATTTGCTCACGCGCCATTGTCCACAACGCATCATCCGATAGGTGTGCGAGGGCTTCGAGTTCGGCTTCTTCATGAGGCGCGAGTACCGGCAATGGTTCGGGAAAGGCCGCCTCAAGCCGGCGCGCTGCTACTTCCTCAACCGATTCGGATACAGTTTCCGCAACATGACGCATCCGATCAAAAACTTGTTCTGAAACCGAAAGCGTTATCGGATGATCACTCATATAGCACCTTTCAGCGCAGCGCGTCCCACACTTCGAGCTTGGTCATCACCCGCCGAATCACATCGTCGGTAAATTCGGTAGTGGTGGCGTGGCCGTTCAGGTCTGCCGTGCGTGTACCGCCATGTACCGCTTCCAATGTGCTTTCATAAATGGCGCGGCTGGCTTGTTGTGCGCCCGCTTCATCGATTTGTGCCAGCAGTGCCGCGCCCGCCAGGATCATCGCCATTGGGTTAGCGAGGTTTTTGCCTTGCAGCGATGGTGCAGTACCATGCGGCGCTTCGGTCATTGCCACGCGCACGCTGAAATCCTGATTGAAGACCAACACCTGCGACTCCGCGCCCGCAATCGTGCCAAACATCTTGATCACCAGATCTGAAATTATATCGCCGTCTCGGTTCAGAGTCGGGATCACCAAACCTTCGCCGCTAAGTTCCAGCAGTAGCGCGAACGTCGCATCAATCAATTGTGGATCATAGCGTACTGTCGGGTAACGCTTGGCCGCCGCGTCGAGTTCTTCCTTGAACATGCCTTCATAGATGGCGCTTACTGTGAACTTGGGGCCGCCAAAAACCTTTGCGCCCGCTTTTTGCGCGTAACGGAAAGCGTATTCGGCCACCACGCGACAGGTACGCCGCGACAGTTTTTCGGTACGGTAGGCCATTTCATCTTCACCCGTGCCTTCGCGCCACTCTTTGGCGTTATAGGCGTCGTCAACCGCCATTCGGATCACGGCAATCGGTGAATAAACGCCGCTGAAAGGTCGCACCGATGGGATGCGCCGCCCGGTACGCAAGATCACCTCGCCGTGAATCTCATCACGGATGATCGCGTTCGGGCTGCCCACATCGTTGGACGCTTCGGGCGTGATCGTAGCCGCCTTGATACCCAGTCCGTATTGATTCAGAGCGGCAGCGGCTTCATAGACGACTTTATTCTTGCTGGCGCGGCGATTATCGAGTGACAAATCGAACGGCAAAAATTCAAGATCAACGCGCGTCACAGAAGGTTGCAAGACGCGCAAGGCTTCGACGAGCAACTCCTGCCCGGTCTGGTCGCCTTTCAGGACAACAACGGTACGTTTAGTCAAGGTTTCGATGATCCTTTTTGTGGCTCCGGGCTGGCTACAGGTGCAGCCGGGATGATCTTAGGCGCGGCGGGTAGTTCGAGGACGGCAGGTTTAGGCGCGCGCAATGAGGTTGCTTTGCCAATCGTTTCGAGCAGGGTATCCATGCCGACGGGTTTGGGCAGCACCATATCGGCACCTGCTTCCAGCCGCCGATCCTCAAGATCGAGTGCCGAGTAAGCCGTCACAAATACAATCGGCAGGTGAGCAGTTGCCGGATGCAGGCGCATCATCTTGCAGAGCGTGAAGCCATCCAGCTTGGGCATCATAATATCGAGCAGAACGCAGTCGGGATGTTCGACTTCGGCAAGTGTCAACGCATCTACCGAATTCAAAGTTGTCACTGCCTCAAAACCGCTGATTTCAAGGATCATGCGGAGCAGGTTCAGCGTATCGATCTCATCGTCAACTACCAGCACACGGGTCATAACAGTTCTCCGTTCGTCCTAACAGATTCAAATTGGCGGTGGGTAATGCGTGAGTAGTGCCGCACGTGTGCCCGCCGTGAGTGCCGCAAAAATGGTGATAGCGGCATAGATGGCGGCAGCAGTGCGGTCATCGCGCCCTTTCATCAACGTGTACGCCCCCGGCAGCACAATGATGAAAAAGATGCCATACAGATAATAGACGCTGCGTTCCGGGGAAATCCCGCCAATTGCCAGTAAAACAGTCAATACAAACAACGCCACCGCTAACAACGAATTGACAACAATCGCGCCCCAGAATTGCCCGCCCAACGTCTGATTACGCACGAACGCAAACAATGACCAGATTCCCAGGGCGATGCAGAACAGGGTATAGGCATTGGTGAGGACGGTATGCAGAATGAGTCCGATATTTTGCATGAAGATTACTTGCTAAACCATTCGTCGGATTATAACGCAAGCGGTTTGCAGCACCACACGAATACCGCCTTCACTCGGAATCCTATCAGTTAAACAGCACAGGCAATCCCAAAAATTTGCCGTATCGCTGCGCTGCCACCTGAAACGCCTCGGCCATTGACTCACTTTTGAACGGCTCATGAGTCATCATCAGGGTGTTCTTTTTGATCGTGCGTTTCCATGTGCCGATAATCTGCCCATCGCTGACGATCATCGGGAAAAAGACACCATTCAAGCCGGGACAGACCTTTTGCGCGTGCTGTGGGTCCAGCACTGCATCCCGATTCTGGTAGCCCAGCAAATATTCATCGAAGCGGGCAGCAGGATCATTTCCGATGGACTCACCGCCGCCGCATCTTTGCTCATCCAATACACTTTGCCATCGATCTTTTCCGAGATCAGTTCAGCTTTTGTGCCTTCGATCCCGGCTTTACCTTCGGTAATCGTTAGGCCTGACCAGCGGGCGAAATCATGCACTGTTGCCGGGCCGTGACTGATGAAGTAGCGCCGGGCAAGTTCGATCAGTGCTTCTTCATTCGATAACTTTGTGGGGTTAACAGCACAATCATCAAGCAGCAGAAACGTTTGCTCTTTGTCTTCTGTTGGACCGATGCAGATCAAGCCAAGCTGCGCCAGGTAAGCCAGAATATGATAACCCCGTTGCCCTTTCGTGCTGATCCCGGCGTCTTCCAGAACTTGCATCATTCCGGCGCGCGATAACCGTTTGCCGCCGCTTAGTGCTTCGCTAAAGAGCTTCTCGGAACGTGCCATAATCGCGCCGTCAAGTTCAAGCTGTGCTTGCCGCCGTGTGTCCTTAGCGATCAAGCGCGCCGCACACAGCCTGAGCATCCAGCCCACATCATCTGGCGGAACAAAGTGGATCGTGCCGCGCATCGGCCAGGTTCGGATGATTTTTAGTTCCGCAATCGCTTGTTCGATGCTGGTGACAGTGGCCGCTTCCGTTCGCACGCCAACCGCCCACAATGCCTGCAAATAGTCCTGCGCCTGCATTGCGCCCATCCAGCGTACAACATCGGCGGGCTGCGTAAAGTCATGCTGGGTGATGTGCTGGCTGCTCAAACGCAGGTGGGGAATGTTCAAATCAGCCATAGCGCGGATCGATCAACTGTTCCCAGCGCGAATTTTGCAGCGCCGTGAGTGCGATTGCCAGCGCATCGGCGGCATCATCCGGCTTTGGGATCGACTCCAGATCAAGCAGGGTCTTCACCATTTCCTGCATCTGCGCTTTTGGCGCGTTGCCATACCCGGCAATGGTCTGCTTAACTTCGGCGGGCTTGAATTCCTTAATCGGCAAATTCGCGTTGATCATCGCCAGCAGTGCCACACCGCGCCCCTGTGCAACGGTGAT
>JBBSEU010000034.1:0-28473 GCA_038239365.1 Aggregatilineales bacterium | reverse complement strand
ATCTGGGTGTGTCGCTGCTGCTTCTACGCTGCTGAACACCTTTTGCGCGGCTACCAGAAAGTGAATATAGTCTTGTTCATCGCATTTGGCTTTGTTCATGCCCTCTATTTTATCGCCCCTACCCCAACTGCGTAACGTCTACTGATGTTATACTGGCAACGCGGCGAAAAACGCTCCTGGCTATTGGCGACCAACCTGACTCATCCGCCCGCCGTCTTGCGTCTGTATTCGCGGCGCATGTGGATTGAGGAAATGTTTGGCGACCTCAAGGGTCATGGTTTCGACCTGGAGCGTTTCCATCTGCTCTGCTTCCTCCATTTGTCGCGCCTAACTCTAGCCGTTGCCCTACTATATGTTTGGCTCGTCACCGAAGGCGCACAAGCCCTCATTCAGGGACGTTCCTCCCAAGTTGACCGTCCTGACCGTCCTGATTTGAGCCTCTTTCGAATCGGTTTGGAAATCATTCAACAGGCCATCACCTGGGGTGAAGCCTTTGGTGTTGATTTTCTCCCGGTTTTTGACCTTTCCGGCGTTCCTTTTATTTCGTCCGATCTACTGTCGGGTGGCTAGAAATGCTTTAGGTTCGATTGCCTTGATTCCAAACTGCTCAACACCTACAAAGTCTGCACCATTGAAAGTAATAATAAAAGAGCATTGTGCCCGAACCGCAAGTTCTAAAATCATATCGTCTTTAGGGTCGTGTAGGTATGGACGCCACAAATAATAAATGGAATGACGATGCGCCGTCGGATAAAGAAAGTCTAAAATATTATTGATGCGCTGTTCGGATAAATTAATTTTTGTGCCTTGCAAATGCTTAATCGCATATTCATACTCTAGCACAAGTGGCACAGAGAGATGAATATCAAATTTGCTTTTGCCTATCCAAGAAATCAGCTCAAATGCCTTCCCACGACGCGAAATGAGGGCAGCAATAACTATATTGGTATCCAGAACAACATGAATTTGTGACATTGTGGTATTATATGCGATACCCCTCAAGAGTCAAGCGGGATAAATATAGCTGTGCCGCAAATAACAACCCGTCTGCTGCGAACCAAGGACATCCAACCTATTGCAACGGCGTTTCTGGCATTGGGTTGGAACAAGCCAGCATCGCAGTATGAACACTACCTGACAGACCAGGAAAGCGGACTCCGAACCGTCTTTGTCGCTGAAACCGAAGGCGTCTTTTGCGGTTATTTGACCGTTGTCTGGTCATCCCCTTATCTGCCGTTTCAAATCGCTAATATTCCCGAAATTCAGGATTTCAATGTGCTACCTCAGTTTCGGCGGCGCGGGATCGGGACTCAACTCATGGAACTAGCAGAGCAAACCATCGCGCAACAGTCTGTTGTGGCGGGTATCGGAGTAGGGATGACTGCGGATTATGGCGCGGCTCAGCGCCTTTACGTCTTGCGGGGTTATGTCCCTGATGGCAACGGATTGGTTTTTGAACATCGTGCTGTAAAGTACGGTGAACAAGTTATTGTTAATGATGATCTTGTTCTGTATTTTACAAAACGACTCGACTCGTGACCCAACTTTGCTATTTTGCCAGCCGATCTAACTTGAAAAATCATTTTCAGACAACTGGGATAAAAACTGGTCGGCACTTACGATAGCAATGTTTTGGTAAGCACCAATTACCAGCAAATCTTTATCGCCAGATATGATAAATTCTGCTTTGCCCGCAACAGCACAAGATAGAACGATAACGTCTTGTGCGTCACGCACCGCATCAGGCGAAACCTCGCCGGGAACAATTAACTCTACAAGTTCTCGATATTGAGTGACAAGGTTTTCAGGTGATGTACCTAACGCAACAATCGCTCGTACAAACTTTTCGTAGTGCAATACTCTACCCAATTCGGCGAGCAGCATTTCGGAAGCAAGTGGTTTGAGCCGCTGTTCACGGATCATGTGATAAACTTATCGGGGCGCTCCTTGCCAAAATCGACCGGAAATTACCGTATTAGTATCAAGCACAGCACGAATCATCTCGGATGCTGATTGTCGAAGGATTTAGCTTCTGCTGCAATTTCTGCACGCGCCTGACGCGCCGCAATCACGATTTCCTCCAAGTTCGGCTTCATCTGATCCGGGAGTGTATCAAATTGCTCCGCAGTGCGGAGTAAGCGTGTTGCTGCTTCGCCTTGCTGAATTTGTCGTTCTACAGCTTCACGGATCGCTTCGGCTTGATCTTCAAGTGACAGATCAATAGCACGCGCCCGTGCTAATAGCTCACTCGGTAGTTTGATTGTTACCTCAACATCACTCACAATTTTGTATCCCGTGATTATCAATCAGGCATGATTATACATCGTAACGTTGGCTTTTCACCCAAGTAAGTTACTCGCCTACTTTGCCAGCCGATCCGCGCCCAGGTGAATGACGCCGCGCCATCCCTCACGCCGATACGTTTCCAGCATATTGCGTTCTTCCTCATTGAGGCCTGGTTCGCGTGACTTTTCATCGGGCACATCTGTCAATCCGATCAAATAGTCCGCACTAACTTTCAGCTTTTCCGCAATGACTTTAAGTGCCTCTGAACTGGGGTCATTGAGACCATTTTCGTAGCGATAAATCATATTTTCGGCCAAATCGCAGGCAGCCGCCAATTCGCGCTGTGACCAGCCTTGAGCCTCTCTAATTCGTCTTAAGCGTTCTGCCCGCAATCCTACAACCTCAAATTGGGTACTTGACTCAATTCAGAAACCGTTTTATGATATGACCAAATATTGTCATTTAGACAATATCTCAACGAAAAGAGCGGCGAGTCCAACCCGTGGTAAGGTCACCCGCCGCTCAAAAAGAAAGGATTAGCTTTCCCATGCCTATTGTACATCAATTCGCGCCGTCTTCACATACCCCGTCGCCAAAAGTTTTGTTGATTGCGCCGCCGAAGCCACCTATTGCACTGCTACCCGCCCGCGCCGAGTCGCTCCGGGCACGCGAACCCGCCCCGGAATTTCGTGTACGCTCTGATTATTTCTCCAAACTATCCGATTCAGTACGCGCCGATCTGTTTGCCATTACCAAAAAGGTTATGGTTGCCGCCGCCCGCTACCTCGTCGAAGGCAAAGATGAGATGCTGATGAATCTGGCCGTCTCTCAATATGATGATGCGTTGATGCGGCTCAAGCACAACGGCGATCTGACTTCGCCCTACATGCCGCGCGATGTTGAGGAATTGTACCGGGAAATGGGCATTAAAACGGCGGCAGAAGTAGATGCCTATGTCGAAGAAAACTTCGCCCAAATCGCTCAAATGCTGATCGACACCGAACGAGAAATCGCGCAACGGCATCTCGAAGATCGGTTGCGAACGGTTCGCACCGTGCGAAAGACAGGTGAAGCATGAGCCTGCTGCACGACGGTAAACGTGCCTATGACGAGTTGATCGAGGCGCTTCAAAACCTGACGGAGTGTATCAAGTCGGCGGAGCAGCCGCTCATTGATCAGGAATACGATCCGGCGGCCATTCGCGGCGAACTGATCGATATGCAAAAACACCTGACCGACGCCAAATCCCGTGCGGCGACCCTGTGGCGGATCATGCTGCAACTGGCCGCAATTGTCCGTCGGATGCAAGTTGATAACCATCAGGCGCAGCTAAAGGTGGTGTATGCCTTTCAAAAAGGCAAATCGCAGATGTTAGAGATGCTGCTCAACGAAATGACCGACGATATGTTGGATGAGTTGTACGCCCTGGTTGATCAAGTGACCAAAGACAGCGTCACGGATGGCCCGGACTAAGCCGATAGCAAGTTGAGCGCAACCGACAGACTGGCAAGATCGCCAACGTTTTCGCCAAGCCCAGCCGGGACGACTTCGCAGACGCGCAAGGCTTGGGGGAGTGCTTCGGCGCGCAGCGTTTGCAGGGTCATCGCTTCCAAAAGCGAACGCTGCCGCCCATAAATACTGCCGATGATGATGCGCTGCGGGTTGAGCAGGTCAACCAGAATCGCCAGACCACGCCCAAGCTGCTGTCCCACAATCTCAAAGACGCGAAGGGCTAACGCATCGCCGGCCTGTGCGGCCTGACCAACACTTTCGGCGGTAATGTTCGCCAGTTCATCTAGTGTCGGGCAAAAAGCAGGCGGTTGCCCGGTGCGTATGGCTTGCTCGGCCATCATCGCCGCCAGTTGCGCGATCCCGCTGCCACTGCAAAACCCCTCGAAGGAACCGGCTTTGCCATACCCAACCGGACCATCGGCTGCCATCCGAACATGCCCAATCTCTCCGGCCATGTCATTTGTACCGGAATACAATCTGCCGTTCAGGATCAACCCCGCGCCCATGCCCGTTCCAAACGTCAGAAAGATCAGGTTATCGCAACCTTGCCCCGCGCCCCATTTCCACTCGGCAATGGCGCACGCATTTGCATCGTTTTGCAAGCCCAACGGAATGTCGAAACGTTGGCGGAGCGGGGTTAACACATCGACTCGATCCCAGTGTGGCAGATTCGGCGGCGAGAGGATCAACCCTTTCTGACTGTTGAGCGGCCCGCCACAGCTAATTCCAATCGCGGCGGGCTGCTCGTTTTGAGTCAATTCAATCAAGTGGTCAAGGATCATCGCTATCGCCTGATCGGGTGTGGGCGGCGTGGGGAACCGCCGTTTTGCCAGCACCTCGACCCGATTATCCAGCGCGCGACCAATACTCACCGCGCATTTTGTGCCGCCAATATCCACCCCGGCCAGGAGCGTTCCATTCGTACTCGTCAAGAGAAGAACGCCTCCTCTAACAACGTGCAAAGGGCGTGATAAATGGGCAGATGACGCTCCTGAATATGCGCCGTCGAATCGGACGGAACACAGATTGTCACGTCACACAGATCGCGCATCCGGCCACCCGCCCGTCCCGTCAAACCAATGGTACGCAAACCCAGTGCGCGCCCAACCTGTAATGCACAGATCACATTTGTGGAATTGCCCGATGTGGAAATCCCCAATAGTGCATCGCCCGGCACACCATAGCCGTACACCTGCTGAGCAAATACCATTTCCGGCGCAACATCATTGGCATACGCCGTCAGCAAGCCGCTTTGGCTGACCAGTGAAATGGCCGGGAGCGCGCCCTGTAGTTTCGCGGCCAATGCGTCGCCTTCTTGAGGAAACGCTTGTGACAACTTCTCACGAATAGCTGTCGGAATGGGGCGCGGCTGCACGAAGGCCTTCATCAGTTCGCCAACGATGTGTTCACTATCGGCGGCGCTGCCCCCATTCCCACAGACTAGTAGTTTACCCTTTGCTTGATAGACGGCCTCTAATAATTCAAATGCTTCTTTAATCGAAGGAACGCACTCCGCTAAATCAGGATAACGTTCAGCCAATTTTCGCAGAATCAGGTACGTCATGTCGATCCTTCCGACCACTCCAGGAGATTTGTTTCGATGATTGCGCCATGCTTTGGCACACGAAAGGTTTTGATCGCACACGGCGCAAAATCAGCTTCGATCTGCCGATCCAGCACTTTGATCGTCCCGTGTGTGGCAATCTTGGACGTTTCGTAGCAGCGCACGATCAGATCGTCGTTATCTTCGGCTTTTTTAACGGCGCTGACGATCAGATTTTCGGGCTGAACGGAAACGTATGACGCCGTTTGTGGCAGCGATCCGGCGTGAAACGTGCCAAACAGCGCAATCGGACGCTGATTAAGTTCAAGCGCGCGGCGTGTCGTACCCGCCTGCTCCCAACTCCCGGTATGCGGCAAAATCGCATAGGTGAAGTGTTGGATACCTTGATCCTGGTAGGAATACTCCGTCGCCGGGTCAGGGATCATCGGCTCGTGGTGTGCATAGATCGGGCTGCGAAGCGCCGTCAGGCCAATATCGCGCAGGTTCACATCGAAGCTCGATTTACCATCGTTGAAGATGCTCACGCCGTAAGGTTCATCGGTGTCGCGCGAACTGCCCGACACATCTACCCAATTTTGCATCGGCAGTTCTTCGCCGTTGGCAAAACATTCGATGCTGCCGTAGGGAATCTCGCGCGTTACCTTGTGAAAGTGAACGCCTATCGGAAAACGCAGCTTGAGCATTTTGAATTGTTCGCGCCAATCGACGGTGACATGTACTTCAATCGTATCCAGTTCGTTGAACAGGCTAAAGTCCTGAATTAGCGTTGAAGCACCATAGATGCTGACCACTCGGATAGTTGATCTGACCGATCCATGTTCGATACGCCGCAAACTTTTCAACGCGAAGGATCCGATCACCTGATTGAACGCATAAACGCCATGACTCCACGTATCACTTGGATCATTGATCACGAGCGGGACGGCAGCCGCACCGATAAAGCATTCAAGTTGGTTCACTTTGTCGCACAAACTCTTGATTTGCCCGGTACTCGTATCGAACTCAAGGCGAAAACGCGCGTTTTCCAGAACATGATCGCTGCTTTCCAGTTCGATCAGCTTTTCGTGCGGGCGCGGCGCGAGTCGGTAGGTGCGGTAGCCCAACGCTGGCAGATCAGCCACAAAATTGAGCCGATAGCGCCCGCGCGTAGTGGTCTCGGATTGGATGAGTTGAAACGGGATCACTTTGTCCTGATCATCCAGCAGCACCTGTTCATCGCCGATCCGCCCCGACTCGATCTCGACGCTCACTTTAGATGCCCAGGGATGCGGATTAAAGACGACGAGCGGCTTCATGCCCTCTTCGGGCGAGATGTTGATGTGCCAGGCCAACGACTGCGTGGCGTAATTGAGTGCGCGTCCGGCAATCGCCATCGCTTCACCGTACAGGTTGCGTGCGTCTTCATAGGCCGATTCGAGACTTGTCCCGGCCATGATGTCGTGAAACTGGTTGAACAACACCCCTTTCCAGGCATCACCAAACCGATCCGGGTAGGGTTGACCTGTTACCTGCGCTGCAATAGCAGAAAACTTTTCGGCGGCCAGCAGTGCGTTTTCAGCCTGACGATTCCAACGCTTAATACCGGAATGTGCCGCATAACAACCGCTGGCATGATGCTGTAAGTCGCTGTGATAAACCGGGATCGGCCAATTGTGCGCGGCCACCGCTTTGAAGTAAGCGTTCGGCGTGCTGAAGACCAGCGCCGGGAGATCGGGCGACTGGTCTAATCGTTTGATGCTTTCGATGTTTTGTTTGGTGGGACCGCCGCCATGATTGCCGACACCATAAAAGCACATCAACTCATCAATCGGCGATCTCAGTTCGTTGGCTACCCGCCGAATATGCTGGTCAAGTTCCTTGCCAGAGGTGCAGTATTCAAACGGGATGCGAAAGGTCAGCACGCGCGAACCATCATCCGACTCCCACCAGAACAGGCGGCTTGGCAGCATTTTTTCGTGCGGTGAGGGGCGCATAAAAATATACGAGTCCATGCCGCTTTGCCGTAGTATCTGGGGCAGCATCCCATGATGGCCGAAGCTGTCCACGTTGTAGCCGACTTTGGCCGTGACCCCGAACTTCTCTTTGAAATAGTGCTGACCGTATAAGCCCTGCCGCACGAACGACTCGCCGCCGGGAACGTTGCAATCCGGCTGAATCCACCAGCCACCGACGATCTCCCAGCGCCCCTCGGCAACACGCCGCTTGATCTCCTCGAACATGGGCGGATCACTTTTTTCGATCCACTCATAAAACGCGGCAGAACTGGAGACGAACAGAAAATCTGGATACTCGTTCATCCGATCCAGCGCCGAACGGAACGTTGCCTTGACTTCGTGAAAGCCTTCCTGCCACTGCCAGAGCCACACCGGATCGATATGCGCGTTGCCGATCATGTGCAGCGTTTGTTTTTTATCCTGCATCTATTTTGCTCACCTAAAATCATTTAACGCAAACGTTTGCATCAACTCTATCCCGAATCGTCAATTTCGCAATCCAAAGTAAAACTATCTGAGCAAACTCAGCAAAAAATTGGCTGTTTCGACTTGTTGACAAGCGCCAATTGACCTAATATACTGTTTTTGATGAATGCTAACGATTGCATTCATCGGCAAATTAGGCTTAGTTTTTTTGGGAGGTCAAGTTGAGTCGTATTAAACCCCTGTACAGAGTCTCTCCGTCGTTGTTGAAAGTGGCTGTGCTGGTGCTGATCCTCGCCTTCTCGGTGGCAGGCCAAACGCTGGCAACCGTTCGAGCGCAGGATGCGATCACCATTCGCGTATGGGGCTACGGCCTGGATGACGCGCGTGCAAAAGCGCGTGTTGCGGTGTTCCAGCAGGCGAACCCGAATATCAAGATCGAACCCGTTGGCGGCGCATTGAACACGCAGCAGCTATTAACCGCCGTTGCCAGCGGTGATCCGCCCGAAGTGATCAACGTGAATCGTTCGCAGGTGGGCAGTTGGGCTGGCCGCAACGCGATTGATCCGATTGATGATCTGATCGCCCAGGATAAATTTGATCTGGGTCAGTTCTACCCGTTCACCATTGATCAGGTGAAATACAAGGGCAAAGTTTACGGCATCCCGCAGTTCGTGAACCTCGATCTGTTCTTTGTGAATCTGGATACGCTGAAAAAAGCGGGTATCGATCCGGCTTCACTCGATCTCGGCAACTGGGATCAGCTTCTACAGCTTGGTGCAAAACTGCACGTTGAAGCAGGCGGTAAAGTGACTCAGACGGGTTTCGATACGAAAGTGCAGGATGGCCGCTTGTGGCTATGGTCATGGGCAAACGGCGTCGATCTGATCAGCGCCGACGGTCAGAAGGCCAACTTCAACGATCCGAAAGTCGTTGAGGCGCTAACCTGGGCGAAGGCGGTTGTTGATGCACAGGGCGGCGAAAAAGCGCGTGCTGCCTTCTCGCAAACCCAAAACTTCTTCTCGCCGCAAAATCCGGTACTCATCGGCCAGACCTCAATGACCATCTTCGAGCAGTGGCTTATCGGCGTGATGAAGGTTGATACAAAGGCAAACTTCCGCACCTATCTGCCACGTATGCGGAACAGCCAGCAAGGGCTTACCGATGCGACAGGTTCGGCCTTCGCCATTCCGAAGGGCGTTCAGGGCGAGAAACGTGCGGCGGCCTGGAAGTTCATCAAGGGCATGACCTCGACTGATGCGTGGCTGGCTGGTGAAAAAGCGACTTTTGATGCCTCTCAAAAGGATAATCAACCCTACACACCAACGATTACAGGCAACATCAAGGCTGATCAGGAAGCGTGGACGACTATCTACAAGAGTATCAGTCCGGCCTACGATGACACGGTGAAGCTGTTCACTGAGGCGCTCAAGGTGGCGCATTATCGGTATTCCGGGCCGGTTGCCTCTGAGATCAACGACTATATGACGGCGGCGGTCAATGATGCGCTGCAAGGAGTCAAAACGCCCCAGGTGGCGCTTGACGACCTACAAAAGAAAGCACAGCAAGCCATCGACGATTACAACAAGCAGCCGGGTAACCATTAATTCATTTATACCGCTCAGTCGGTAGAGGGTTGAACCATGCACTCTGAATCGGAGCGCACTATCACACCCGCGCCGATCCCTTCTGCCCGCCGACCTCAAACGTCGGCGGGACGCCGGAGATGGCTAAACGGGTTGCGTTGGAATGAAGAAACGCGCGCCGGGCTGGTTTTTGTCAGTCCATTTTTGTTTGGGTTTATCGTTTTCACGGCTATTCCACTGATCGCCTCGCTATATTTCAGTTTCACGGCCTACGATGTCCTCAATCCACCTGTCTGGATCGGGCTTGATAATTACCAGCGAATGCTCACCGATGAGCGTTTTTCAAAGACGCTGTTTAATACACTTTATTTTGTTGTGCTGCATGTGCCTACCGCGATTCCCATCTCGCTGACGCTGGCACTCATGCTCAACGCACGGATACGCGGGTTGGGCATTTGGCGAACGATTTTTTACCTGCCGCAAGTGACGCCTGCGATTGCGGTAGGCATCCTGTGGCTGCGAATCCTCAGCCCGCAAAACGGATTGCTCAATCAGGGCTTGGCATTGATCGGGATCAATGGCCCGGCCTGGACAATTGATGCGGATTGGGTGAAGCCAGCACTCGTGATTATGAAAAGCTGGAGTCTGGGTTGGATCGTGATCGTCTTGCTGGCCGCGCTTCAACAAGTGCCCAAAGATTTATACGAGGCGTCCATTGTTGACGGCGCAAACTCGTTGCAGCGTTTTCGTTTTGTCACGCTCCCCATGATCTCCAACGTGATCTTCTTTACGTTCGTGATGCTCACCATTTTTTCGCTGAACATCTTCACCGAACCGTTGGTCATGTTTCCGCCTCAGGTCTTTGGCGGGCAAATGGGGCCGCAGGACTCGGCCTTGTTTTATGTGCTGTACCTATTCGATCAGGCGTTCCGAAATTTCCGCATGGGCTATGCGTCGGCGCTGGCCTGGGTGCTGTTCCTGGTCACGATTGTGATTGTTACTGTCCAGACCATCGTTTCACGGCGGCTGGTTTATACGGAGAATAATTAGCCATGAACACAACCCTCCGTTCAGCACCGATCATCGAGCCGCAACCGCTTGCTGAAGTGGGCAAACACACGCCGCTAAATTCCATTGCCCGCTTGCTGCTGTACGCTGTACTCATCCTGTGCAGCTTCCTGTTTCTTGCGCCGTTCGCGTGGCTCATCTCTAACTCACTCAAGGACGCCTCCCACGCCTTTGACCCGAACTGGATTCCGCGCCCAATTGAATGGTCAAATTACGCCCGTATTTTTGAGGAAGTGCCACTGCTGTTGATGGCGCGCAACAGCATCATTGTCGCCTTTTTGGGTGTTGTCGCGGTAGTCATTTCGAGCAGCATGATCGCCTATGGTCTGTCGCGGCTGCACTTTCCGGGTAGGAATCTGGTCTTCATCCTTGTGCTGGGAACGATGATGCTGCCCGGCGCGGTGACAATGGTACCTGTTTATCTGATCTGGAAACAGCTAGGGCTGGTCAATACCTTTGGTCCGCTCTGGCTTGGCAACCTGTTTGGATCATCGTTCTATATCTTTATGCTGCGCCAGTTTTTCACGGGCATTCCGCAAGACCTGATCGACGCCGCGCGTGTCGATGGTGCAAGCTACTACGGCATCTACTGGCGGATCATGCTGCCGCTTTCCCGTTCGGCACTGCTGGCTGTCGTGATCTTCGAGTTTCAGGCCAAGTGGAACGACTTCATGGGGCCGCTCATCTACATTCAGAACCCGAATTTACGCACGCTGCCACTTGGCTTACAGCTTTTTGTGGAACACATGGGTTACGGTCAATTTCACTGGGAACTGTTGTTTGCGGCCTCGGTGCTGGTCACACTGCCGATGATCATCCTCTTTTTTGTGGCACAGAAACAATTCATTCAAGGTATTGCGACAACGGGCATCAAGGGTTGAGGTGGCAAGCTCAACCGCACATTTCTATAATCTATTGACTCGCAAGCTGCCTCAACGAGAGTGTTTTGCCCGATGCCGCGTATCAATGTCACGCTGTCCGATGTTGCCAAAGCCGCTGGTGTTTCCCCTGGAACGGTTTCCAGGGTTTTGAATCACCCTAAAAACTCGGTGAAGATCAGCGATGCGACCCGCGAACACGTTCTGGAAGCGGCGCGCAAGCTGAACTATCGGCCTAATCTATCCGGATTGGCGCTGCGAACCCAACGAACCGGGGTGATCGGCGCGATTGTGCGCGACATCAGCGATCCGTTTCTGAGTTTGTTGGCGCGCGAACTGCAAAAAGTCGCCCATGCTGAGGGCGTCGAACTGCTGCTCGGACACGCTCAATATGATCTGGAAACGGCAGAACGGCAGGTAAACATTATGCGGAACTGGTTCGACGGCGTGTTCCTGATCGGGGATATGCACGGCGATCAAAAGATCAGCGATGAATTGACGGCCTATCAAACGCCATCGGTAGCGGTGGCGCGCGGCACGCACAGCGATACCCCATCAGTCCATATTGATGAAGAACAGGGCGTCCGCATCGCGCTGGATTATCTGTATCGCCTGGGGCATCGGCGCATCGGTTTCATCGGTGATACCGAATTGGCGGGCGTTCAGGAACGTCTGACCATTTTTGAGCGGCATGTTCAGGAGCAACCTCTTATCTGGGAAGCCGATTATTTGCAAACCTGTCCCAATGTACGCGGTGCATCTATCGCCTGTATCGCACGGTTGTTACAGTTGCCTACGCCTCCGACGGCGGTACTGTGTTCATCCGATCTGCTGGCGATTGGCGCGATTAGCGGCGCGTGGCAGATGGGTTGGCGCGTGCCGGAAACGGTCTCGATCATCGGCTATGACGACACGGAGGAGGCGGTTAGCTCGTTTCCTGAACTGACAACCATTCGCCAACCTGTCGGTGACATCGCCCGCGAAGCCTTCAAACTGTTAATGCGCCTGATCGAAGACGAGTTGCCCGAAGACTGGCAGCTTCAAATCAAAGTACCGCCGCGCCTGATCGTTCGTCGTTCGTGTGCGCCGCCGATTGCGTGAAGGGCTACCTTGTGGCGTCGCGCTGGCGAACACCGAATGTATCCAGTCGCTCGAATACGGCGCGTGTTCCCAGCAGCGCCACGACACACGCACCGCCCGCCAGTATCAGCGCCACCGATACGACGCTGATCACAATGATAAGCGCGGCAAAAAGGATCAATGTCACGGTGTAGAACGGGCTGGCAAAGGCCGTGAACAACCCATTTCGCAAGGCCAGTCCAAACCGTTTATCGTGCTGTTCGATCCAATAGGGCAGTGCATAGAACTGGACGATCAGCCACATGATCAGTACAGCCAGCATCACCACTTGCAGGATACTGCCCAAATCGCCAAGCTGCTGATAGAAAAGCAGACCGTTCCAGCCCAGAAAAGCGATCAGGATGTTGGGCAGCGCCCACAACCAACCGCGCCGAAAGTTTTGACGGACGCCCGCCACGAAATCACCCAGACCAACCGATTGACCATGAACAAGCTGGTTTGAGACGGCAAACAGGCTCAACGTGGCAGGCGGCGCAAGAATGATCGTCAGGCAGCAGATCACCCAGGCGAAGTTGATCACGGCCAGACTGAGCCACGCATCCCACCAATCGGTCAGCGTCCGCCCAATCACGCGGAAAGCGGACGGCAAACGTCCCTTCATTTGGTCTCCAGCCTGTGTTCATTCGGTATACTATACCGGACAAAAGGAAAGTCACAATTTGATCGCACATGCTCGTCTACCCAATGTGCTGACACTCAAACAGGCGCTTCAAAGTGCGGAACGAATCGGCTGCGCGCTTGGCTCGTTCGCGCCACGTTATACGCCGATGATTGAACCGATCCTGCGTGCCGGACAAAAAACCAAATCACCATTGATCGTGCAGATTTCGCAAAAAGAACTGACCCGTTACGGCATCACACCCCAGGAAGTGGCCGACGAGTTTTACCGACAGGTACAAGCCCAAATGATCACGATCCCGGTGGTTTTACATCTTGACCACACCAAAGATATGTCGGTGATTGAGGCAGCCATTGCAGCGGGTTTCACTTCGGTGATGATCGATGCTTCTGAAAAGCCACTCGAAGAAAATATTGCCATCAGCAAGCAGGCTGCGGAGTATGCTCATCAGCACGGCGTTTCAGTCGAGGCCGAACTTGGCAAAATCGGAACGACGGATTTTGTCGAGACCGATCACGACGAGGAACTGTATACTGATCCCGATGAAGCACAACGTTTTGTGCGGGAAACAGGCGTCGATGCGCTGGCTGTCTCGGTGGGCACGGCACATGGCGTCTATCGTGTGCGACAGCCCCAAATCGATTACAAGCGGTTAGAGGCGATTCGCGCCCGGACGCCGGTACATCTGGTGTTGCACGGTGGTTCGGGTGTGCCCGCCGACATGATCCAGCACGCGATTCACCTGACGGGCGGCGGCGTAAGCAAGGTCAATATCGCTACCGATTTGGAAATCGCGGCATTGGCGGCACTGGGACGCGGCGAAGAAGAGCGGCTGAGCAACGCCGAATGCAAAGCCTTAGCACCCGATCAACTGGCTCTGGCGCAGGCCGCCGTTGAAAGTACCGTCGTTGAAAAGATCAGCCATTTTCTGCAAAGTGTGGATCGGGCAAAGGATTTCTTGTGAGTAATTCAAAAATCCAGACCATCAGCGCCAACCTGTTTCTATTCCGCAATACGTGCAATGTGTACGTGATTCGGGATGGCGACGCGGCGAACCTGATCGATTTCGGGAATGGCGATGTGCTTTCGGAACTCGCGGTATTGGGGATCAATCGCGTGACGGATGTGTTGATGACGCATCATCACCGCGATCAGGGACAGGGGTTGCCGCGCGCCATTGAACAGGGTATCCGCGTCTGGGTGCCGCACGCTGATCAGGATTTGTTTGCAGACGCCGATGCACACTGGCAGGCACGCCCGATCTTCAATAACTACGATGTTCGGCAGGATCGTTTTTCGCTGCTCAATTCGATCCCCATTGCCGGGGCGTTAGATGATTACGCCACTTTGTCTATCGGGGCGGTTACGTTTCAGATCATCCCAACGCCCGGACATAGCGTTGGCTCGATCAGCCTGCTTGCCGAAATTGACGGTAAGACTGTCTCCTTCAGCGGTGATCTGATCGCTGCGCCGGGTAAGGTTTGGTCACTGGCTGCGACACAATGGACGTATAACGGCGGCGAAGGCATCTCAGCAAGCATCCTTTCGCTCCTCGATCTCATGGATCGGCAAGTCGGTTGTTTGCTGCCCTCACATGGCGTGCCAATGTTCGATCCGCCTACTGCCATTCAGTTGACCGTAGATTGGCTGAATGAGTTGCGACAGGCACGCGCTCAAAATCCGCGTCTGATGGCTTTTCGTGAACAGCCTTACGAAGCCATTTTGCCTCACCTGCTTCGCAACCTGACCAGTGTCTCGAATGCATATGTGCTGCTTTCTCAAAGTGGCAAGGCGCTGTGTATTGATTTTGGCTACGACTTTGTGACATGGCCGCTGCCTGCCGGTACAGATCGGTCTTCGCGCCGCCCCTGGTTGTACACGCTGCCCATGCTTAAGCGCGAATTTGGGGTTGAAAAGATCGACGTGGTTTTGCCAACGCACTATCACGATGATCATGTCGCGGGGATTAATCTGCTGCGTCAGGTAGAGGGCGCGCAGGTTTGGGTGGCGGAAAACTTCGCGGATATACTCGAACATCCGGCAAACTATAATTTGCCGTGTTTGTGGTATGACCCGATCCCCGTAGATCGACGCCTGCCACTGGAGCAGCCTTTCCAGTGGGAAGAATATACCTTCACGCTGCATGAACTGCCCGGCCATACGCTGTATGCGGTGGCGATTGCCTTTGAGGTGGACGGTACGCGCGTCGTGGCGGGCGGCGATCAATATGCGGATGATAGCGGCACGCAGTACAATTATGTGTACGAGAATCGTTTCCGCAGCGGCGACTATCGCCTGACTGCCGAACTTTACGCACGCCTCGATCCGCAGTTGATCATTAGCGGGCATTGGAGTCCGTTGTGGGTGCAGCCCGGCTATTTCGAGACGCTCCGTGAGCGGGGAGAAACGCTCGAACGACTGCACCAGGAACTGCTCCCAATCGAAATATTTGATCTGAATGGGACGGATTTTGTGGCGCGGATCGAACCCTATCAGGTGACGGCGGCCAGGGGCGCGTCGGTTTTGCTGAAAGTGACCGTGCAAAACCCGCTGCCCGATGCACAGACGGCACATATTGTGCTGGTGCTTCCGACCAATTGGCAGGCTGAACCGCCCGAAGCCAGCATCACGCTGACGCCACAAGCCGAAGGGGAATTAACTTTTACGCTGCATATCCCGGCCACTCCGGTACGGCGCGCTCGCATCGCCGCCGATGTTACAATTGGCAATTTGCACTTCGGCCAGCACGCCGAAGCTCTGATCACTGTCCAATGAACGATAAATTATCACATGGCACTCAGGGGTAACTCACCGGATGCTCAGGAAAAATTTTTAAGTTTAGCAAAGTTAAAAAGCGTCTAAAAAGCGCGTCGAGGGATTTCCAAGCCCATGAACGAACCCTCAGCTTCAAGTATTTCCAGTCGATGGCCGCGTATTCGCAAAGCAGTTCGTGCTACGCTGCCGTTTTTTTCGGGTGTCATCGCGGTGCTTGTCGCACTTGCCCTGTACAACGCGCTTATGCCACCTGTTCGTCTATTAACAACGGGTGATGTTAATACGTCCATTGCCCAGGCGATTGCCTCGATCACGCCCCGCCCACCGATTGCGCCGCTCATCTACCAGAAAATACAACCGTCACTTGTCCTGATTGAAACACTCGGTCAGGATTCGGCCAGTGAAGATGATGATGGGTTGGGCAGCGGCGTCATTATCGACGATAAAGGCGATATTTTGACGTGTCTGCATGTCGTTGCGAACTCGACAAGTATTCAGCTAACGTTCGCCGACGGGACAAAGTCGAGCGCGCAGATAGCGATCAGGCAGCCAGAAAACGATATTGCAGTGCTGCGTCCCAGCCGACTCCCCAAAGTGCTTGTGCCCGCGACGCTGGGCAATCCAAACGCGATGCACATTGGCGATGAAGCATTCGTGGTCGGGCATCCGTTTGGCCTGTACGGTTCGATGAGCAGCGGGGTCATTTCGGGATTGAACCGCTCTTTCCAAGCGTCTGACAGCACCGCCAGCGTGAAAAATCTGATTCAGATTGACGCGGCGGTTAACCCCGGCAATTCGGGCGGGCCGCTCCTCAATCGCAGCGGTCAGGTGATCGGGATCATCACATCACTGCTTAACCCGACCAAGCAGGATGTCTTTATCGGGATCGGCTTTGCCGTTCCGATCACAACGGCGGGGGGTGCAGCCGGAATGCCGCCAGTTTGAGTGATTAGTACCATTAGCAATGTTGCTTTGTAAGCGTAAATAGGGAACAAGATGAACGCAGATTACTCGAAACCGATGGAACGAGTTTTATACGAAGTCAAAAAGGTGATCGTCGGGCAGGATAACCTGTTGGAACGCCTGGTCGTGGCGCTCATTGCGCGCGGCCACGTCCTGGTTGAAGGGGTTCCGGGGCTGGCAAAGACACTTGCAATCAAGTCGTTGGCGGGATCGATTGGTGGCGAGTTCAAGCGCATTCAGTTCACGCCCGATCTCGTTCCCGCCGATCTGGTTGGGACACGCATCTACAACCAAAAATCGGGTGAATTTAGTACGTCACTTGGCCCAGTTTTTACCAATCTGCTGCTTGCCGATGAAATTAACCGCGCCCCGGCCAAAGTACAAAGCGCCCTGCTCGAAGTGATGCAGGAACGACAGGTCACAATTGGCGGCGAAACGTTCAAAGTGCCCAAGCCATTCCTTGTGCTGGCGACGCAAAACCCAATCGAAACAGAAGGAACGTATCCGCTGCCAGAGGCGCAGGTAGATCGTTTCATGCTGAAGGTTCTGGTTGGCTATCCGACGACCACAGAGGAATTTGTGATCGTTGAGCGCATAACAGGCGCATGGCAGGCCGTACAACAGGTGTTGACCATTGAGCAACTGCTTGGCTTGCAGCAGGAAGCCGACGCCGTATATGTCGATTCTGCCCTGATGGAATACGCGGTTCAACTTGTCACGGCGACTCGCAAGCCGCAGGATTACGGTTTGAAAGACCTGGCGCAATATGTAGTCTATGGCGCAAGTCCGCGCGCTTCGATCAATATGATCCTGGCCGCAAAAGCATTGGCGTTCGTGCGTGGCCGGAATTATGCGCTACCCCAGGATGTGTTGGATATGGCACTGGATGTGATGCGTCATCGCATTGTCCTCTCCTATGAGGCGCTTTCGGATAATGTGATGCCTGATGAGTTATTGAAGAAAATCCTGAACCGCATCCCAGTACCCGTTGTTCCTTTGCGAGAGAGCCGCAATGGCCGCACAAACGCCTGACAGCATCTTACAGCGGTTGGACTGGCAGGTTATCCGCCGATTGGACGGCTTGTTGCAGGGCGATTATCGCAGCCTGTTTTTTGGCTACGGCATCGACTTTGCCAACCTGCGCGAATATCAGCCGGAAGACGACATTCGCTATATCGATTGGAACGTCACGGCGCGCATGAACACGCCTTACGTTCGGCAATACCTTGAAGATCGGGAGATCAACGCCTGGTTTTTGCTTGACCTCAGCCCATCGGTTGATTTTGGGACGGTGCAAAGTCTGAAACGCACCGTGCTGATTGATTTCGTGATCACCTTCGCGCGGTTGTTGACCCGGCATGGTAACCGCGTCGGCGCGATTTTCTATGGAGAACACGTTGATCGTGTGATTCCGGCGCGCGGCGGACGGGTGCAGGTGCTGCGAATCATCAACGATCTGCTCAAGCATCAATACCCCACGCAAACACCGCTAACTGATCTGACGCCGCTGCTTCAGGGTGGGTTGAACGCGATTAAACGGCGTTCGCTGGTGTTTATCATTTCCGATTTTATTTGTGCGCCCGGTTGGGAACGTACTTTGCGGCTGCTCAACCAACGCCATGAAGTGATCGCCATACGCCTGTCCGATCCGCGCGAGATCGAACTGCCAGATATTGGCCTGATCGTTATGGAAGATGCCGAAACAGGTGAGCAGTTGTATGTTGACACCCATGATCGCAGATTTCGGCAGCGATTCGCAGAAGCGGCGCACAAGCGCGAAGCCGATTTGAATCAGGTTTTCAAGCATGCGGGTGTCGATGTACTGTTGCTCTCAACCGATCAGGATTTAGTGCGTGCGATAGTCCGCTTTGCCACGTTGCGACAGCAGCGGCGCAATTAGATCGGAGCACGCCATGTCGTTTATCTGGCCGCTCATGCTTTTGGGGCTGATACTCGTTCCGATACTGGTCTTCGGCTATTTGCGGATGCAACGCCGACGGCGAAAGGTGATCGCCAACTACAGTAGTTTCGGACTGATGAATGCCACACTAGCCCGATCTGCCGGGCTGCGCCGACACATTCCGCCCGCGATTTTTCTGGTGGCGTTTGCGCTGCTCGTGTTCGCGCTGGCACGGCCACAAACGGTAGTCAGTTTGCCGAAGTTTGAAGGAACCGTGATCCTGGCCTTCGACGTTTCGGGCAGCATGGCTGCCGATGATCTCAAACCGACTCGTATGGAAGCCGCCAAAGCCGCCGCGCAGTCGTTTGTGGCGCGGCAGCCACCGACTGTTTCTATCGGCGTCGTGGCGTTCAGCGATAGTGGGATCGCCGTGCAAGCGCCGACTAACGATCAGGACGCCGTACTTGCCGCCATTAATCGCCTGAAACCACAGCGCGGCACCTCATTGGCGAATGGTATTCTGGCGGCGATCAACGCGATCAGCATGGGCAAGCAGCCGACGAAATTCTACTCGAATCTGACGCCAACACCCGCCCCATCGCCAACGCCCGTGCCGCAAGGGACGCATACATCCGGCGTGATCGTCCTGCTCACCGACGGTGAAAACAACCAGAACCCGGATCCGCTCATGGCGGTGCAGGCGGCTGTGAGTCGCGGCATTCGCATTTTTACGGTTGGTATTGGCAGTACGGCGGGTGCAGATTTGCAGGTTGAGGGCTTCACCATTCACACTCAGTTGGATGAGGCGACTTTGCAGCAAATCGCGCAGCTCAGCGATGGCGGCTATTACAACGCCGAAAATGAGGAAGACCTGCGAAAAATCTATCAGAACCTGACACCGCAGATCGTTTTCAAGCAGGAAAAGCAGGAAGTTACGGCGTTATTGGCGGGCATCAGTATTTTTTTCCTGCTCGTTGGCAGCCTGCTTTCGCTGCTTTGGTTTGGCCGTGTGCCTTGATGCCGTAATGTAAGTAAATAAAAAGATTGGGATAGCCGATGGATATGCTCTGGTCTTCATTTCTTGTGCTGCTGGGATTGATTCCACTGCTGATCGCTGCTTATGTGTGGGTACTGCGGCGGCGGCGTCGTTTTACGGTGCGCTATTCGAGCCTGAGCTTGATCCGGGCGGCGCTTCCCGAACGATCCCGCTGGCGACGGCATTTGCCATTCGCGCTGCTTCTCGTCGCACTGGCTAGTCTGGTGATCGCGCTGGGAAGACCTATCGCGGTGTTGGCCGTACCCACCAATCAAACGACGATCATCCTGGCAATCGACGTTTCACGAAGTATGTGTTCAACCGATATTCTACCCAACCGTTTAGAAGCGGCTCAGGCGGCGGCCTTGTCGTTCATTCAACAGCAAAAGCCCGGCACGCAAATTGGGATTGTCGCGTTTTCGGGTTTCGCGGAAGTCGTGCAAGCCCCAACGACGGATAAGCAACTGCTGCAATCGGCGATTGAGAGCCTGATCACCGGGCGTCGAACGGCGATTGGCAGCGGCATTATGACCTCCATTGACGCGATTGCCGAGATAGATGAGAGCGTTGCGTCCAGTGTGCCGGAAAATTCGCGCGCGCCCGCTGTAGCACCGGTACCCAAAGGGGCTTACGCACCGGACATCATCGTTTTGCTGACGGATGGTGCCAACAACGCGGGTATTTTGCCAGAAAAGGCGGCACAGCAGGCGGCGGATCGCGGTCTGCGTGTGTATACCATTGGCTTTGGTACGGCCAAAGGTGCAGAATTTCCCGCCTGCGGTCAGCAGCTAATTGGCCGCGAACCAGGCGGCAACGGGCAAGGCGGCTTTGGTGGTGGCGGACCCGGCGGGGGCGGTTTTGGAGGCGGCGGGCCGGGGGGTGGCTTCCGCCGGGGAATCGACGAAGTGACGCTCAAGCAGGTGGCCGATACCACCGGGGGCAGCTATTACTCAGCGGAAAGCGCCAAAGACCTGCTTAGCGTCTTTCAAAACCTGCCCACTTACCTAATCACCAAACATGAAACGTTGGAAATCAGTGTTATTTTTGCCGGGTTAGGCGCTTTATTGGTCGTGGCGGCGCTCGGTTTTTCGTTGCTCTGGAATCCGCTGCCGTAGTACGTTTCAACCACGCTCAGAAGTGGAGGGTTTGTCCTTTCGCCGCTGACTCGTAGGCGGCGAATACCAATTTAACCGTTTTCAGGTTGTCATCACCTGTCGTTTCGGCCTCACCTTCGCCACGCAGCGCACGCAGCAAATCGGCGTTGCAGGGGACGATGCTTGAATGCACAACATCGTAGGCGGGATCAGCCCAGGCGTAGCGCGGCGGCGGGCATCGCTGGCTGTGGGTGCCCTGCTCCGTTGTCACACGTACCCAGAAGTCCGGGGCAAGTTCCAACGATCCCTTATCGCCTTCGATAAAAATAAACGTTTGTGGGAAAGCCTCGCGCTCCAACGGTGTTTCGGCATAGGCCATCTCGCATAGGACAGTCGTTTGCCCGCCCATGTGCAGCATCACCGTTGCCACATCTTCGCCCTTAATATCGGTGTGGATGCGCTGCGTCTGGCAGTACAGCGATGTTGCTTCGCCAAACAGGAAGCGCGCCGTATCCAGAATATGACTGCCCAAGTCTGTCAGGATGAATTGGTCTAGGGTTTTGAGGAACGGCTGATTGGCATACACCGAAAAGCCGCTGATCATATCAATGCGGGCACGAAAGGGCGTGCCGATAGTGCCCGCCTTCAATAATTGCCCGATACGCCGGATCGGGGTTTGCCAGCGCCAATTTTCATGCACGAAATAGGGGATCGCTGCCTCGTGACAGGCCGCCACCATCTGCTGCGCTTCGGCCAAAGTTGGTGCCATCGGCTTCTGACAAATCACCGGAAGTTTGCGCTCCGCGGCCATATTTACAAATTTACTGTGGGTGTCCACGTCGGTAATAATGTCAACAAAATCTAACTGTTCATTGTCCATCAGTGCGGCCACGTCATCATAAACAGCGGGTACACCAAATTCACGCGCCAACGTTTCCGCTTTGCTGCGAGTCCGGTTATAGAGCGCCACACACCGCACATCGGGCAGCGTTTGCCAGGCGGCCAACTGAAAACGTGCCCAAAAGCCAGTTCCCAGAATCGCAAATCGTAAATCATCCATCAATTTAAGACCTTTTGTGGAGTATCCGCGCGGCAGTAAATTGTACTCCATTCCGTAGGTACTCTCAAAGCTGCCCCTTGCCAAACACAATCTATCGCGTTATTATTGATACTTGGTATCATTCAGGACACAAAATGACCTTTCGATTGATCAATAAACCCGCACGACTTCGGACGCTTGCAGCAAATGAAAATAGCACGCCGGGCAAAATTGCCATTCAATTGGAGGCGCTCAGTGCCGGATATGGCCGAACACTCGCGGTTAGAGATGTTAGTGCCAGCATTGAAGCTGGTAAACGAGTGGCGCTGATCGGGCCGAATGGCGCTGGCAAGTCAACGTTATTTAAGGCTATTGTGGGACTACTGCCACCAGCCAGCGGTCAGGTTTTGATCAATGGTCAAGCGGCACATCTGGCGCGACAGGCGGTGGCCTATGTCCCACAATTTGAAGACGTGGATTGGAATTTTCCCGTCTCTGTGATGGATGTGGTCGTGATGGGCTTGGCACGGCAAGTCGGCTGGTTAAGGCTACCAAACGCAGCGCATCGCCGAATGGCACTCGACGCCCTGGAGCGAGTCGGTTTGCCAGACTATGCACGCCGCCAGATCGGGGAACTGTCCGGTGGGCAGCAGCGGCGCATCTTTATCGCTCGCGCGTTGGCACAAGGGGCAAGTATTTTACTGCTGGATGAACCGTTTAGCGGCGTTGACGCACTGGCGCAACAAACACTGTTCGAGATTCTGGATCATTTACGACAGGATGGCGTCACGGTCTTGCTGGCAACGCATGATCTGAGCCTCGTTTCCACGCACTTCGATGCACTGCTCGTTCTGAATAAGCGAAAAATCGCGTATGGCAGCCCAAGTGCCGTGTTCAAGCCAGATATTATGGCCGAAGCCTTTGGCAGCCAGATGGCGATCTGGCACAACGATGGACAGGTGATCATGTTGACGGATCAGCACACCTGATGATTGAACAAGTTTGCACTAACAACACACTTTATAAACTGATTTGTGAGCCGTTAAGCTATGCCTTCATGCAGAACGCGCTGCTGGCCGTGCTGATGCTTGGCCTTGTTGCGGGCACGATTGGCGCTTTTGTCGTGGTACGTGGCATGGCGTTTATGACCGACGCGCTGGGGCACGCGATTTTGCCGGGGGTTGCCATTGCCTATCTGAGCGGGGGTGTACACGGGCCGCTGTTGTTTGGCGCGGGCGTGGCAGGCAGCATTACCGCGCTTATTATCGGGCTTTTCACGCGCGGCGGCAAACTCCGCGAAGATACGGCGATTGGGATTGTGTTCACGGGCGCGCTGGCACTCGGTTTGGCGATTCTTTCGCTGAACAAAGTAACGGCGGTTGACCTGGAAGAATTGCTGGTTGGGAATATTCTGGCGATCAATGGCAGCGATTTAGCCATTATTTTTATCGTTGGAGCGATTATCCTTTTGCTGGTACGCGCCTTCTACAAGGAACTGTTGATCGTTTCCTTCGACCCGGTACTTGGCGCGACGCTGCAATATCCGGTTGAGGCGCTGCGCTATTTACTGCTGCTGATGCTGGCAATGACAGCCGTGATCGCTATTCAGGCCGTCGGGGTTATTTTGATCGCGGCCATGATGGTGACACCCGCCGCGACGGCTTACCTGCTCGTCCGGCGTTTACATCTGATGATGATTGTTGGCGCGATCATTTGTTGTTTTTCGGGGGTATTTGGCGTGTTCTTATCCTGGCATCTGAGCGTTTCGTCCAGCGCGGCCATTGTGTTGACGATGACCGTTTTGTTCCTGATCGCTTATCTGCTTGCGCCAAAGCGCGGGTTGGTCTGGACGTTCGTTCGGTACAGGGCAGCGTCACCGATGGAAATTGACGGTTTGGCTTCGTGAATTGGGCGGTAATTATGTCCCAGGCGGGCATATGGTAAAGGCTGAGGGAATAGATGGCCGTCTATTCCCTCTCGCAAAAGCAAGTCTCGTTAACCTGTTGGGTCTGTGACAGCCATTGCTTACGCTGATTGTAGCCAGCCGCCATTCAGCGTGCAAAGGGCTGTCTCTATAATGGAGAGTAGTCATGAAAAACGTTCGTTTTCTCGTCCTCGTCGTTTTAATTGCATCGCTGAGTCTGTCTACCATTAAGGTCACGCACGCTCAGGCCAAAAAGGTCAAGGCAGTCGCCACCACTACGATTATTCAGGACATCGCCAAAAATGTGGCGGGCGATAAGCTGACCGTCGATTTTCTGGTGCCAACTGATGGCGATGTTCACGCCTTTCAACCCACGCCGCAGGATATCAGGAAAATCGCGGATGCTGACTTGATCCTGGTCAATGGCGTAGGGCTGGAACGATTCCTGGATAAGCTAATCGCTGATTCGGGCACAAAAGGCAAAGTGGTAACTGTCAGTCAGGGATTAGCTATTCAAAAGTTTTTGTCGATTGAAGCGCGGGCGGATGCGTCAGCGGCAGATACCGCACAGATCATCGGCGTTTCGGGCAGTTATAAATGTGGTGTGCCGCAAGCGGGCGAAGACATTGGCGAATGTGATCCGCATCTGTGGCAAAACGTGGCGAACGTAATCGTCTATACGCTCAATATTCGGGATGCGTTCGTGGCCGCAGACCCGGCCAACGCTGAGGCATACAATACAAACGCCGGAAACTACATCGCCGCGTTGCAACAGCTTGATGCCGAGTTATTCACGTCTCTGGCGAATATTCCGAAAGCGAATCGGGTGCTGGTCACTAATCACGATGCGATGGGCTATTTTGCCACGCGCTATGGCTTTCAGATCGCGGGGGTTGTGCTGCCCGGCGGGACAACGGGGCAGGAACCTGATCCGAAAGCAGTTGCCGCGCTGATCACTCTCATTAAAGCCAAACACGTAAAGGCAGTGTTCTTAGAGAACGTCGCCAACGATAAACTCGCCAATCAGATTGCCAGCCAGAGCGGGGTGAAGGTTATTCAGGCACTCTACACCGATGCGCTTGGCGACGAAAAATCCTCCGGCGCAACTTATCTGGGTATGATCCGCGCCAACATCAAAACCTTGCAAGACGCCCTGAAATAATAGGTGATGTGAGGGGTAGAGCAACGAGCAAAGATCGTTTTCTACCCCTTATACCTTAATGCCCGCTTATTTTGTAACGTTAGCCATCACAACTTTTGTGAGCGCAATCACTTTCCAATAGCGAACACTTTGATTACGGTCTCGTTCCTGACGACTGAAAGGGATTCGGGCGGGCAATTCGTGTTTGGGGCAGCCGATCAGCCAGGCCGCATAGCTGATCGTCACTTCTGGCCGATCCGGGTGGCTATCCTGCCAATGTGTCACCCGCGACTGCGGCGTTTCCAGCGATTCCACCTGACAAATCGGGCAAATATTGGCTCCCGTTACGGCAGGCATTGGTGGCACTGGCGTCCGCTCAGCAGGCACCTTTCGGCTGTTTTTTCGCTCCAAGGGCGGCTCGAACTCATCGTCAAAGCCGTCAATATACTCATCGTCAAAATAATATCTTGAGTAGAATTGACGGCTGCTATAGCACTCATTGCATATCCGGTAGCGATGATCAAAGGGCAATTTTCGCCCGCACTGCTCACAACGGCGCGTCGTATCGACTTTGGCAAGCAGCGCATTGTCCACGCGCAGTGACCATTCCATCCGCGCCACACGAACGCGCTCCGCATCCGGCGCAAAGAGTCCAAATTCATGTCGTTGTGACAGCCATAGATAAGCATCGGCAGCAAGGATGCTGTTCTCGGTCATTTGCAGGTCATCCTGATCGTCAATTTGTTGCGGCGGCATGCGGGGCAGTGGCATTGGGCTAGCATTAAGGATTGCCATGACGCAGGCTCGCCAATAAGGGCGGGTTTCAAAACGAGTGGGCGCATTGATCAAACGGAGCGCCGTCGCTAATCCTAAAATGATCACTTCACATTCATCTAACAGGGAAGCCAGTTCGATGCGCTCACTCATATCGGCGGTATCGAAAATAGTCCGCATCGCATCGGGGATCGATTTCAGCATTGCCCATTCACGCAGCCGCTGGTCAAGTGTTCCCGGAATCAGGGCAATTGCTTCTACGGACGGCGCGATACGGGCATGGCTCAAATCGGGCGAAGCGTGACTGTATAACTTGCCTGCCTTATCAAGGTTTTGCAGGGTGAATGCGCCGATCAGCCCTTCTTGCGATAGTCCATAACGTCCGGCACGCCCACCGATCTGGCACACTTCATTCGGCGTCAATGAGCGTACCTGTTTACCGTCAAATTTTTCTAACTCATAAAAACAAACGTTGTCGGCGGGCAAATTGAGTCCCATCCCTACCGCGTCTGTTGCTACGCAGATTTCGGTTTCGCCAGCGGCAAAACGGTCAGCCTGCCTGCGGCGCACTTCCGGCGGTAAATTGCCGTAAATCACTGAGACAGTACGCCCCATTTTCTCCAATTCCACTTTCAAACCCAGGACAATCTGGCGCGAGAACCCGATGAGTATGGTTCGTGGGGGAAGATCGCGTAATGACCAGGGCTTATCCGCCACTCGAATCGGCGTCAGTCGCTCATGTTGAAGCACTGTTAAAGGCAGGTTGATTACGTTTGCTATACGTGCTACAAGGTGTTGAATGATGGGTGCGCCGAGGATGTAAATTTCTGATGCCTGTGCTTCCATAATGGCGTGTGTCCACGCCCAGCCACGATCCGGATCAGCCAACATATGCGCTTCGTCAATGATCACACAAGCTCCGCTCTGTTGCGGATCAAACATTTCAATGGTTGAGGCGGTGATTTGCGCGCCTTCAATCGGAATGTATTCCTCACCTGTCAGCAAATTACAAAGGACGCCGCGCGCATTCAGTCGATCAAAAATTTCAAAGGCCAGAAGTCGCAACGGCGCAAGATACCACCCGCTGCCTGCCTCTGCCAAGCGTTGCAAAGCATCATGCGTCTTGCCGCTGTTAGTGGGGCCAATGTGCAGCACGATCCGCTGATGAGCGCGATTTTTGTGCTGCCAGGTTGGGAATACGGCAAGTAATTGGGTGTGTAGTGCGGCTCGGCGTGTCTGCTCGGCTTCGCGTCGAAGGCGGAACTGTTCTTGCTGTTGTTTTTGTGCCTGTTCATACTCTTGCTGCCGTTGCAAGCGCCATTCAGCAAACCGCACTTTCAGGATCGTTTTGAAGGCCGCAGCGTATCTGGCAGTCCCCATTTGCCGCGCACTTGTGCCCAGGTTGGCTGGGTGGTGCTGAGATGTTCACGTTGTAAGCGGCTGCGTGCCGTCGAGTAGTGAACGCCGCTCACCAATGCGATCTGACGCGCCTTGACTTTTTCCAAGCCGGTCAGTTGAATTTCATACTCAGGATCAGCAATTGCCCTTTCGATTTTTTGAGCAGACAACCGTTTATGCCCATCAGGATCGTAAAACGGTGTGATCTTTTGGTGGCGAATCGCGTCTTCCAACGTACTTTCACTACAGCCAAGCCGTTTAGCCGCCTTTGCCACTGTATAAGAACGTGCCAAAACACGCATCCGATTGGTTTTGCCATCGCGCGCATCAGGACGCAGCACATCGCCACAAGAAGCAAACATGCGCGCCCACTGCTCATCATACAAATGGCGAACTTCAAGTTTTTGTTGGCGAACGACTTTCTTTGCTCTTTTGGTGGCAGCTTCGGCGTCTTTATCCGCAATTCGCAGCCACGATGACACATGGCCGCTGGCGTAGGGCACGGAAAATTTGACGACACCACCAATCAAAATTAAGTTATCCAGATCGTTCCCAAATTTCTTTTCGAGCGCGTCCATTGGTGCAATCCAGGCGGGTTGCTCGGAGAGGAACTCGATCAACATTTGATGAACGAGGCGCAAGTTAGCCCGGCGGCAAACACCATTCATCGTACTGGTGCCCAGTTTAAGCGGATCATAGATGAACTGTGCCTGTAGAGCCAGAAATTTTGCACTGATCAGGCGTTCCAGTACATCGACTTCATCCGGCGCTGTGATCAATGCTTCACGCGCGATGTAGCCAATCTCAGGCATTCTCTCCAAAAGTGCCAAACCAGTAACATCGGCCTGTAGTTGTTGTATGCGTGCTTCTCGAAGTTCCCGGATCGGAGTTCCTTCAACAAGCCCCTGCGCTGATACGTGCGGAACCGATGGGTTACACCACCTTGCCAACTCACGCGCCTGTTCAAGGGTCAGTCGGGTTGCGTCGAATAAAATATCATTATCCAGTCCAGCCCTACTGCGAAGGCGATAGGAATTCTCAAACACGACTTGCCGGACGAATCCTTCAGGCACGCAAGCTAGAATCTGTTCCACTTGTTCCGGGCTAAGTTTTATACGTGCCATATCGACTCACAAGTTTATTGACCAACGTAAAAGGGACACAACCTATTATAAGCAGAGAAGCAATTATCAATAAAATTCCCGTAAGGGGAAACGAAAATCAATCCTGATGCAAACTCGTTAAAATTGGGCCTTGCACCTGTAAAAAGATGGTGTATACTCTCCCCTACATGAGCAAACGAGCCGCAAGGCACGGTCTCAAACCAACTGGGAGGGCGCGAAGACGATAGAGGAGTAT
>JBBSEU010000033.1:0-28487 GCA_038239365.1 Aggregatilineales bacterium | reverse complement strand
CGCGCGCAAAAATGGCCTCACTGCCTTACACGCCCTTGAATCCGCTTTTGCTGGAACTCCTTTTTATCCACCTTGTCTTTCCCCTGCCTGAGCAGTTACAAATTGACTCAGATGTGAACATTATTGGTAGCGGTCAAACAATACAGGGTATGGAGCTTATTGTTGACAAGGGAAATGTGACTGTCAACAATTTAACTTTCGTGAATGGATCCATTGGAAACAGAGGTATGATGACTATAAAAAATAGTATCATAACTAGCAATGTGGACGTCTATGGCATAACGACCTATGGTGGGACGCTAATCCTAACAAACAGCACTATTAGACCGGTGAACAAGAAGACTGAGCTAGACTGAGCTATTATAGAGGAAGGGAACGGGGCGAAAAAGGTGAAGCAATGAGCGGTTATTCGATGGATATGTGAGAGCGGGTTATTCGGCTGGCGGATGAGGGACAGACGCAACAGGGGATCGGCCAACAGTTGCTGATCAGCCTGAGCACGGTGAAACGGTATGTGAGGGCTATCGACAGACGGGGCAGGTGGCAGCTACGGTGCAGAAACGTCAGCCGCCGAGCCTGCAAGACAGTGAGCTGGCGGTGTTGCAGGCGCAATTAGAAGCCTATCCAGAGGCGACGTTAATGGAACATGCGACACGCTTTGGTGAAAGGACTGGACACGTTATCAGCCACATGATGGTGCATCGCAGCATTGTGCGGCTGGGTTGGACACGCCAAAAAAGACCGAAATAGCACGCGAACGGGATGCGGTCGCGCGCTTGTTATGCGCGGACTTGATACAAACCTTGCCCGCCGAGCGGGTAGTGGTGATTGACGAAAGTAGCACCCATCGGGCTATGCAGCGTCTGTATGCGCGTGCACCTGTCGGTCAGCGGGCGGTCTGTCCGGCCACCCGTAACTTCGGTCACAACGTCAGTCTGCTGGCCGCCTTACGACTGGACGGCCTCGGTCCGGCCCTCGCCGTTGAAGGTGCGGTTAACACCGCCATTTTCACGACTTATATGTGCGAACTGCTCGTACCTACCCTACGTCCTGGGGATATTGTGCTATTGGACAATCTCGGTTGTCACCACGCTGAAGCGGTGCAGCAGGCGGTTGAAGCAGTGGGTGCCCAGCTTTTGTTTTTGCTGGCCTATTCCCCTGATTTTTCGCCCATTGAACAAGCTTTTAGCAAACTCAAAGCGATAGTCCGTCGACTCCGCCCGCCTTCCTGCGATGCGCTTATTGACGCCATTGCCTCCGCCTGTTCGCTCGTCACTAACACCGATGCGCTCAGGTTCTTTTTACAGGCTGGTTTCCTTAATGTCCATTAATAGCTCAATCTTCCCGTTCACCGCGCTAGTGACAATAACCTAAAACAACTTGGAAATGCCATCGATAATGTTTTCGGTACAGTAATCCTGACAAACAGCACCATCAGCCACAACAGTACAACGGAAAAGGGCGGTGCGATTTTCAACAACCGCGGCGTACTAACAATTATTAATAGCACCATTGACGGAAATACCGCACAGCAGGGTGGTGCTATCTTCAGCCGAGGTGGGGTGATGACGATTATTAGTAGTACCATCAGTAACAACACTACGGAACACGGTGGTGGGATTGTCAATTATCCCGGCTTTCACGGTTTGCTCACGTTGAAGAACAGTATTGTGACGGGAAATTCAAGCATGTTAGACAATCTCTCATTCATTTCCACAGAAGGCAACATCCAAGGCACATTCACGGAGCAGGGCATCAATATCACGCATGGCTTTCCGTTACTGCTACCATTAGGCAACTATGGTGGACGGACAAAAACACGTCCGCTACTCCCGATTAGTCCTGGCTATAATGCAGTTCCTGCGGATCAATGTACGAACGCTGAAGGTGATCCGCTCGCCACTGACCAACGTGGTATCCCCCGGCCACAATCTGGAAAATGCGATGTGGGAGCTTTCGAAGTAACACGAGGCATGTGACATTAAGTTTGACTTTGTGCATTCTAAGTCAGACTTTACGCATTTTCCGCATTGTGCTGTGAGCTTCGTTTGGCGGCTGCTCAAAATCACAACGGAGTTTTTCAATATGTTGAGATGGACCTGATATTTGAAAACCCCGATGGCTTTTGAGGGCATCCGCTCTGCTAAGGTGATCAATAAACTATTGTCCATGCGTAAAGTCTAGCTTAGTCCTCATCTTGAGGGTGTTGCGCCTGCAAACGAACTGACATTTTGTGCGCTCACTTGATCATTTATTTCTCGCTAAACTTCCCAACCCGCCAGACGCCGCCCGTCATCGTCCCGACGATCCCAACCTGCAACATATCGTCGGGGGCAATGGCGTACAAATCCTGATCCAGCACGACCAGATCGGCCAGATAACCTTCAGCTAAGGTGCCTAGCCGATTTTCCATGCCCGCCGCGTAAGCGTTTCCCTGTGTGTAGCCGCGAATCGCTTCATCCATTGTCAGGCGCGCATCGGGATACCAACCCTGCTCACCCGGCAAACCATCGGCGCGGCGACGGGTGACCGCTGCATGAATGCCCTTGAGCGGCTCGAACGGTTCCACCGGCGCATCTGACCCAAAGGCGACTCGGGCCCCGAAGTCAATCTGAATGCGTGGGTTATACGCCCATTCAGATCGTGCGCCCCAATAGCGATCTGCCACCGGGTAGTCGGACGTGGCGTGAATCGGCTGCATCGACGCGATCACATCCAGCGCCGCCAACCGATTCCCATCCGTCGGGTGGATCAACTGGACGTGTTCGATCCGGTGGCGGCGCTGGATAGTACTAATACCACGCGCCGATTCCTCACGGCGTACTGCTTCATACACATCCAGCACATCATGCACCGCCCGATCCCCAATGGCATGAATAGTAGACGGCAATCCGGCAGCACTGGCCGCGCTCACCAGTTCGGCCATTTCCTCTTTGTCGGTCACGATGATCCCGCGATTGTCGGGCTGTTCCTCATACGGATCGATCATGGAAGCGGTCAGCGGCCCTAATGCGCCGTCCGCGAACAGTTTCATCGCGCCGATTCGCAGCCAATCGTCTCCAAAACCCCACCGAAGCTGCATCGTCAGCGCCGCCTGAATGAACGCCTTATTGATGTTCTTGACGACGCGCAGACCAAGCCGCCCCTCTTCGTGCAGCAGTTCCAGTGCGGCGAATGCGCTCTGATTGTCGAAATCGTGAAAGCCCGTCAAGCCCGATTTCCAGGCCAGCGTTTGCGCGTCGATCATCATCTCGGCCAGTTGTTCCGTTGTAGGCGGCGTGATCAGATGCGCGACGAGTTCCATTGCCGGGTCTTCGAGCAGAATACCCGTTGCGTGTCCGGCAGCGTCACGCTGAATCGCGCCGCCAAATGGATCGGGCGTGTTGTCCGTGATCCCGGCAAGGCGCAGGGCGGCGCTGTTCACCCAGGCCGCATGACCACTCCGCGCGCCCAGGTAGATCGGATGTCCGGGCGCGATGTTGTCCAGGTCTGCCGCCGTTGGGAAGTCACCGCCGGGCCATAAGCCCTGTGCCCAGCCGCGTCCGGTGAGCCATGACCCGGTGGGCGCGTGTTCGGCGGCCTGCCGAACGCGATTCAGCGCGGTCTGTTTGTCCGGCAGATCGTCCAGTTGAATGCTTTTGAGGGCGCGCGCGACGCCTTCCCAATGGATATGGGCATCGACAAAGCCGGGCAACACCATCGCGCCGCCCAGATCGTTGATGATTGTTTTGGGGATTGCCAGCGCGCGTAAATCCTCACCACCAACCGCCACGATTCGATCCTGATAAAGGGCGATGGCTGTGGCGCGCGGCTGTGCCGAATCGAGTGTGTAAATATTTCCGTTGACTAACAATCTATCGATCATAATAGCTCCAAAATTAGGCAATCAACTATCGAACTGCGGAATGTCCACTCGCACACCGCCGTTCATCGCCGACTCGTGCGCGCAGATGCCGGGCGCGTTCCAATTGGCGGTATGGATCGCATCGAGCGTCGATTGGCGTCCCTCAAAGATGCTTCGGACGAATTCATGCGCCAGATGCGGATGTGAGCCGTCATGAGCCCCGCCCATTTTGAATCATGTTTCCGGGTGCTGCTCATCATAAACGACATGGCGTGTGTAACGGGCGATTGAGGCGAAGGTAAGCAAGACAAGCAAATACCACTACGATTTGCAATGTTCGTACTTGCCAATCTATTGACGATGGTGACGATTCCGAAGGAGTTTGGGTTCTCCTTCGGAACGCCTAGTTTGCGCTATTCTTTACGGCGCGATTTTTTATTCAATCCCATCTTTTCAGCTTGCTCAACCAGCTCCATCAATTCCGGAGTAAGTCCTGGACTGAATTCTTCAGGTCGTTCTGGTGCGTTGGGGATAGCAAAGCCTTCCGGTGGTTCATCAGTCGTTCGAACCATACCATCGTTGGCAGGTGAAGTACCCTGGAAAATCTTACCCATTTCTGAGCCGTCGAGTCGCCAGTGATGCTGGGTCAAATGTGCGTCGTTTTCCATTAATTTGCGTACCTCTGGAAATTGCGTTGCATCAAATTTAGGGATAGGTAGCACCTTGCCCCAATTAACGCCTAATGTCTCCAACGCCTTGGCAAACACCTTGATATGTGCCTCATCACGCGCAATAAGGTAGGCAATCGTCGCACGCGCAGTTTTGTTGGAGGTCATCTCATAGATGCGGCATTTCTGTAAGCGCCCTGTCGCTTCCAGCATGACGTTATACAGCAAATCGAGGACTAAATTTCCACTGTTGTAAACGTAGGAGCCAGACCAGGGGTTACCAGCCGCATCAACCGGTAGCGCACCTTGAGCGCCGACCAGGAAATGGTGAATATTGCCTGCTTTGAGAGCGATATTAAGAGGCGTTGTCCCTCCTGCGGCAGCCACAGCGTCTGCTTTACCTTGATAACGCGGTGAGCCATCAAGTAGCTGCGAAATCGTCGTAGCAATCAGCTCAAAATGGCTGATTTCCTCAATGCCTACGCCTTGAATCAAATCCTTGTAAGCTTTTGCATCTCCTCGAAAGTTGAAGCTCTGAAACAGGTACTGCATCATCGTTCGCATTTCGCCGAATTGTCCGCCTAAACCTTCTTGAAGTGCGTTTGCGGCATCGGGATCCGGTTCATCAGGAACGATCTCGTTGATGAGCTTCTGAACATGAAAATACATGAGACGGTACTCCTTCAGGATAGATTTGTGTTCGCGCAAACACTATAGCATAAGGTGAGCCACCACATAATAAGACCACGAAGCAATTATCTACTGTCAGGGCTTTTCTGGGTATTCAATTGAATTTTCGAATGCAAACAGTATGCCAGCATGAGCAGAAAAACATAAAACATTTATGATACTTCCTGCATCAATATTGTTTTGCCCAAAAAGCGACGTGACCTCATGGTTCTACCATGTCTCTCCAAGAATCAACGATTTTTGAGCAGCTCTCTAAGTTCCACTGAATTTTGAATGGCACGCCCGCCATAGTCGTTGTTGAAGTAGACATAAACATCAAACTGCTTGAGCCAGGCTTCGATCTTGCTTGCCCACAGGTTTAAGGCCTCTGAGCTGTATAATGAGGCATAGAGCTTCGTCGGGCCGTGAAAGCGAACGTACACGAAATTCCCCGTAACAACTTCTGCCGCAGGAAATCGGCTTGAGTCATTAATCACAAAGCCTGCGCCATGCGTATTCAACAGAGCGTAAACGTCTTCGTTGAACCATGACTTATGACGGAATTCGATGGCCTGTTTTGTATCGTGTGGCAGGCTTCGCAAAAATAGCGCGAAGGTTTCTTTCGTTTCATCATCGTACTTGAAGCTGTAGGGGAACTGCCACAGAAGCAAAGACAGCTTAGACCGCAAATCCTGAACGCTGTCTATGAAACGTGCTAACTCAGTATCCACATTTTGCAGCCGCTTAACGTGCGTGATTTCCTTCGGCCCTTTGAGCGTGAAACGAAATGTGTCTGGCGTTTCGTCTCGCCATCGCGCAAACACTGTTCGCGCAAAATATCGGTAAAACGTGGCGTTGATCTCCACTGTGCTATAGTGCTGTGCGTAATAGGCCAGCCATTTTTTTTGTGACAATCCTTTAGGATAGAATATTTCTTTCCAATCCTTATAATTAAATCCTGATGTTCCAATGAATAAGCTACCCATAGCGTCTTGCTGCGGATTGCTGTCGCAAGGGACAGTAGAAACCGCATTCCTTTCTGACATTCATCGATAGTTTTGCTGAGTCAATAAAGCCAATGCAGTGCCACTGACGAATGCCAATCTGCTGGCATTAAACATGCTCATTCAATTGCCAAAATACGGTTAGGATCGTACATAGCAACTGTTTATATTTTGTACTCCTCGATATAGCGATGCGGGCTGCGCTCCGTCGTGGCGCGAAACGCCGCACGGAACGCGGTTTGCCCTAACCCGACCCGTTCCGCAAGCGCAGCGATGCGCGGCCATTCGTGCTGCGTGTCGGCCAGCTCGATGGCTGAGCAGCGGCACCATCCAGGCCGGTTGGCCGGGAACGCGCAGCGCAAACTGGGATAAGGACTCACGACTCGGTTGTAAAGGCGTTTCCAACACCGTTTCGGAGAACAGGTCGACGCTGTCGAACGCTTGCCGTGTGGGCTGTGCGTGCAAATCGAAATGCACGGCGATATGCGTCCCGATGTTGCTGCCCCACGCATGGACAAAGCCAGGCGGAATAAACGCTAACGTTCCTGTCGTCACGCTCAGGCTGGGTCGTAATGATTCGCACCACAGCCAGGCTGTGCCTGAAGTTTGATAGATCAGTTCGAAGTCACGCAGGGTGCGCAGCCGTGCGCGCTACCCAACGTGTTCCGAGCGAGTGGTTTGTACATGCGCCAAACGCAGCCACGGCGCAAGCGGCACATCGGGCAGTACGATTTCTTGCACCAGTTGAGCCAACGACGAAATATCCATCTTTTGCGGCGATTTTGCTATGGAATTAGCGATTGAACTCATATACTATAGCGTTTAATCGCCATAAGCGTTGTACGCCATGCGGCGAAATCGCCAAGCAGCGACTTGAAAGAGAAATAAAATATGCTTTCACCTGAACAGATTGCGACTTTTCACAAAAACGGATTCGTCAATGGCGGCCCCGTACTCAGCGATGCAGAGGTTGAGGCGCTGCGTGGTGAGATCACGCGCGTTATCGACGAGCGCGAGCGGACAGATATTGCACAGCCCGTGCGGATCATTAATCTGACGGGTAACGACGCGACACCGGTATGGCAAATCATCAACATCTGGCAGGCCAGTGCGCCGTTTCACACGTTGATCGCGCAGCCACAGATCGTCGAGGGACTGGCCGAACTGACCGAGGCCAGCGCACTACGCATATGGCACGACCAAATTCAGTATAAGCCCGCGCAGATCGGCGGCGTCAATATGTGGCACCAGGACGCTCCATTGTGGCCGATCCTGGCACCGATGACCGAGGTTTCGGCGTGGGTCGCCCTGGATGATGTCGATGTCGATAACGGCTGCATGAGCATGGTTCCCGGTTCGCATCGGTGGGGTAACCATGAAGCGTGGCTTGAAAGCCTGCCGAATTATGAGGCGATGCCCACCGAGTTCGAGGGGCATACGGTTAACGTGGTGCGCTGCCCGGTCAAAAAAGGCGAAGTGCATTATCACCACGCGCTGACCTGGCACGGTTCGCACGCCAACACCAGCGGACGTCCGCGCCGTGCCATTGCGCTGCACTTCATGACGCAGGACACGCGCTTCGTCGCCAGCGGTGAGCACATCATGAAGCCGTTCGTCCATGTCACCGACGGTGAATTGATGCAGGGCGAGACGTTTCCGCTGGTGTACACCGGGGTCCGTGAAGCGACCTAGTGAGTTGTGAGGGCGCGAAAAGTTTTGGCCGTCTCAATATTCGATCATTTTGGTGCGCCATCCCTGATCACACCCGCCTTGAACTTTCCCTAACCAGAAGTTCGGGGGGAAGCAAAAGCGTTTCGGTTGTCGTTGAAACGCCATTCTCGAGCTTCTCCTCGATTAAGCGAATTAATTCCCTGACAGTGAGCGCACATTTTTCCGCCCAGGGCTGCCGAATGGTCGTTAGGGGCGGCCAGAAGTACGCGGACTCTGGGAAATCATCGAAGCCCACTAGTCCAAGTGCCTCCGGAACGGCACGTCCCAGGCGCTGCGCGGCCAGCAATGCTCCCAATGCCATTTGGTCGTTACAAACGAATACCGCATCCAGGTCTGGGCACTGCTCGACCAACTGGTAAAGTCCACGCTCGCCACTGGCCGCTGTCCAATCGCCTTGCACAATGTGCCGCATATCCACTTCCATTTCGGCGGCGCGCATCACTTCCAGCCAACCATTCTGCCGTTTAATCGTAGCGGACCAGTCCGGCGGCCCGCTGATCAGTCCAATTTTGCGATAGCCCTGCTCGATCAGATGCTGAGTCGCCAGCCGTGCCCCGGCCTGCTCGTCAATGACGACAGGCTGGCGCGCGCCATGCACCGGATCGCCGACGGAAACGAGCGGGACTGAAAAACTGCTAAACGAAACGGCGGATTTCGACTCATCCGAAATGCTCGGCATTCCCCACAAAACGCCATCGACTTGCTGAGCGATCAGACGTTTTAGGGATTGCGCGTCAGCGGCCTGCGCGTCATGAATGAACTGTGGGAGCAGCGTATAGCCTTGTTTGACCGCCTGCTGATCCAACTCGACCAGCATGGCGCTTGGCCCGTAGAAGTTCAAGTGCGATACCACCAGGCCGAGCGTGAAGCTCCGCTGCCGAATCAGGCTCCGTGCGACCGCGCTTGGCTCATAGTTGTACAGGGCGATGACATGCTGAACTTTCAGGCGGGTTTCTTTCGCCACATCGGGCCGATCGTTCAGGACGCGCGAAACCGTTTGAGTGGAAACGCCGGCTTCGCGCGCAATTTCCTTGATGGTCATGGGTTTGGGAGAAACGCGGTTCATGGTCTTGCGCTCTATCGTTCTCATATCGTGACAAATGGCGATAGCTGTTAACGATAACACATTCATGTTGACCTCGGCTAGTAGCCAACCGAAAAATACGAAAACGGATCGAAAAAAGCTTGACAGGCGTTGATCCAATGTTATACTGTTATCGTTCCCGGTATTGATAACAGTTCCATTTGCTGCGTTAGCAAGGAGGGTTACTGTCACAAAAAAGTGGGTCGCTCGGTCAAGCTAGATAAAAATTCAATCGTTTTTGAAAAATCTACAAGGCAAGGCATAAAATGAAAAACAATCCCATCAGCCGTCGTCGATTTTTGCAAGTGTCGGGCGGTGCCGCCGCCGCGCTAGCCGCTACTGCCGGTCTGCCCAACCTGAGCGCCTTTGCACAAGGCCAATTCGCGGGCAAAAAAGTGCGCGTGGTCACCGAGGACAGCCCGATCAGCCAGGGTATCGAGGCGCAAATGGCGGGTTTCACCGCCCTGACCGGTGCCACCATAGAACTGTCGAAGTTCCCGCAAGACCAGTTCCGCGCCAAGATCACAGCCGATCTGGCGTCCGGCACCGGGCTGTATGATGTGCTGGTCGAGCCGTTCCTGTTCCTGCACGATCATGTCGCGGCGGGGCTGCTGCAACCGCTCGACAAGCTGATCGCGGCGGATAAGACCATCGACTTGCCGGATTTCATCCCGGCGGTACTCAAAGCCTACAACTTCGGAGGCAGCACCCTCTACTCCGTGCCGTACAAAGTCGATGTCCAGATGTTGTACTATCGCAAGGATTTGTTCGCGGATCCGAAGATTCAAGCCGCGTTCAAAGCCAAGACGGGCAAGGACTTGAAAGTCCCCGAAACGAACGCCGATTTGATCGAGGTGGCGCGCTACTTCACCAAATCGCTCAACCCCGACTCGCCAACTGATTACGGGTGGGTCACCTGGGGCGAAAAGACCGGTTCGTTCTGGTGGTGGGCGATCCGGCTGGCAACGTATGGCGGCAGCTATCTGGACGCGAACATGCGCCCGAATTTCAACAACGAGGCCGGTCTCAAGGCGATTGATGTGTGCCAGCAGTTGTTGGCCGCCGCGCCCAAAGACGTGGGACAATACGACTGGGACAAGATGAACACGCCCTGGGTGCGCGGCCAGGTGGCGCTGATCGAGCAGTGGCCGACGGCGGACGTGGCGGGCGTCAACGCAAAAACGGCCTGGGGCGATTCGCAAGTGGTCGGCAAGGTCGGCTATGCGGTTCCGCCGGGCGATCTGGTCAATGGCAAGCTCGTTCGCAGTTCACTGTTGGGCGGCTGGGGAACGGCCATGTCCAAGTTCACCAAAGATCAGGATTTGGCCTACGCGGCCATCGCCTACTTGACGGGCAAAGCCTCGGACCCGCTCAAGATTCCGATGGGCAACGCGCCCGCGCGCACCTCGACTCTCACCAACCCGCAGTTGTTGGCCGCCAACCCGTACTTCACGGCAATGAACGACGCGTTGGCCGTGGCAACAATCACTGCCGATGTGGACGCGGCACCAGTCAGCAGCCAGCTTCAGGAAGAGCTGCGTACCGCGCTCAACCGCGTCTGGATCGGTGATCTGGCACCGAAGGATGCGCTGGCGCAAACCGAAGCGAAGTGGATCGCAATCCTTAAGGATGCGGGTCTCTCGAAGTAACGCGCTGGTTGCGGTCGGTAGGGGACGGTCCTCGCCGTCCCTGGTCGTTTGCCCGCATGAGGCGTGTGACGTGCCTCGATGAGAACTATAATTAGTCCACCGTTGTCCTGCGCCGATATACCGTTTTACGAGAGTTTTGTTGCCGATGATTAAAACCAACGTAGTGCCCACCGAGCGTCCCGTGTCGCGCCCTGCCGTGATCGCCCAAAAGCGGCAGCGGCAGTGGACACCCTATGCGTTCATGCTGCCCGCGCTGCTGGTGCTGGGCATTTTCATCGTGATTCCAATCTTATATGCGTTCTGGGTCAGCCTGCACCGCTACCAATGGAACATGCCCAATTTACCCTTTGCCTTTCGTGGGCTGGATAATTACCTTGAGATTCCGAGCAACGGTGAACTGGTGGCGTCCGTGGTGTGGACACTGATGTTTGCCTTTGTCAGCGTCAGCGTCGAATTTGTCCTGGGTTTTGCCCTGGCCTTGCTGCTCAATGCGAAGGCGGTTGGACGCTTGCGCTTGCTGCTGCGTGGCATCTTTTTGATCCCGATGATGATGTCCGGCGCGGTGGCAGGCTTCATGTGGCGGATGCTGTTCGACCCAGAGTATGGGCCGATCAACCATCTTGTGACGCTGTTGGGTAGGCCGCCGATCCACTGGTTTACCGATACGGGCGCGACTCGGCTGGCCGTCATTATCGTAGATATTTGGATCGCAATGCCATTCATCATGCTGATCTTGCTGGCCGGAATGCAGGGCATTGCGCCAGAACTGTACGAAGCGGCGCGGATTGATGGCGCGTCCAACGTGCAGTTGCTCACCTGGATCACGATCCCACTGCTGCGCTATCCGATCATGATTGCGCTGATCATCCGGTCAATGGACGCGCTGCGTGTGTTCGATCTGATCTTCAGTTTGACGAATGGCGGACCCGGCAACGGCACAACGACCGCGATGCTGTATACGTACCGCTATGCCATGACGTATTTCCAGATGGGACGCGCTTCGGCTATTTCGTTCGTATTCCTGATCGTGATCGGCTGCATCAGCCTGGTCTACATGCGCGTCCTGCACACGGACAAGGGACTGTAACGTCCCAGTACGCATACTGTACATGTAGTGTAGGAGTGCTACGGTGACCGCTCAAACCCTCAGGCCGAAGTTGATTCAGTTGGCAATGTATGGCGCACTTGCGCTGTTCCTGGTGTGGACGCTGGGACCTGTTTACTGGATGATTGCGACGTCATTCAAAAGCAATGGGCAGCTTACCACCTGGCCGCCGACATACATCCCGAACCCGCCGGTACTTGCCAATTACATCGATGCGTTCCTGGTGCGCCCGATCCCCGTCTACTTTCGGAACAGCATCGTTGTGGCCGCCATTTCGACGCCGCTGTCGGTGGGCATCGCGGCGCTGGCCGCGTTCGGCTTAGCCCGTTACACGTTTCGCGGTCAGGCCGCGCTGTTGTTCGGCATATTGGCGATGCGCGCACTGCCCGTGACCGTGATCGCGCTGCCGTTGTTTCTGGTGTTTCGCACCATTGGGTTGGTGGACAACGTGGTCGGCTTGATTGTCGCTTATACCGCTTTCAATCTGCCGTTCAATATTTGGCTGCTCAACGGCTTTTTTGCGGGCATTTCGCGCGAAATCGAAGAAGCCGCGATTGTCGATGGCTGCACGCCGATGGGCGTTTTCTTGCGCGTCCTGGTACCGCTCGCCGCACCGGGCCTGGTGGCTTCGGCCATTTTTTGTTTGCTGCTGGCCTGGAACGAGTTCAGCTTCGCCATTATCCTGACGTACACTGGGCAATCGCAGACGTTACCGATTGCGATTGCGGGCTTCACGTCAGACCGTGGGACGGCGTTCGGGGCGGCGGCGGCGACAGGCACTGTCGCAATTTTGCCAATTTTACTGTTTGCGATGCTCATTCAGCGCTACCTTGTGCAGGGCCTGACGGCGGGCGCGGTCAAAGGCTAACTATCCGCTATTTGCTAAGTTTTTACATGAATTTCCTTATGTGAGTTGAGGGGTCTTTTCATGTCCAAAAAAGTGTTATGCGGCTTCATGCTCAGTGCTTCGGCGGTGAATTACGCACTCTCATCACGCCCCGCGCCATGACGGAGGGTGTTATGAGGGGCATATCGAGTCATGTCAATCTAGGGATATATAATGCTATATGGCGTTGCGTATTATCACGAATATCAACCTTATGAGCGCCTTACCGAAGACGTGCGGTTGATGCAAGAGGCCGGGCTGAGCGTCGTCCGTTTAGGCGAGTCGACCTGGTCAAGCTGGGAGCCGGAAGACGGGCGCTTTGAACTGGCCTGGATGGAACGCATCATCGACACGATGCACGCCGCTGGAATCAAGGTCGTTTTTGGCACGCCGACGTATGCGATCCCGCCCTGGCTGCACCGCAAGCACCCGGAAATCATGGCGCAGCACGCACAGGGCATAAGAGCCTGGTACGGCGCACGACAAAACATGAACCTGGCACACCCAACCTATTTGTTTTATGCAGAACGTGTGATCCGCAAGTTGGTCGGTCACTTCGCAGCGCATACGGCGGTGGTCGGCTATCAGGTCGATAACGAGACCAGCAGCGGCGCGCTGCACAACCCGGACGTGTTCGTCCAGTTCACCCATCACCTGAAACAAAAATTCGGCTCGGTCGAATGCCTGAACGAGACATGGGGGTTGACCTACTGGTCACAACGACTGGCGGATTGGTCGGAGTTATGGACGCCGGACGGCAATACCAACACCGGCTATGCGCTGGAATGGCGGCGCTTTCAGGCATCGTTGATTACGCAGTTCATCGGCTGGCAGACCGGAATCGTCCGGGAGTATGCGCGTCCTGATCAGTTCATCACGCAAAATCTCGTCGGTGGGCATGGCCGTCCCGAGTCGGATTTGCACCAGATCGCGCAGGCAGTCGATATACTGGCCGTCAATCCTTATCACCCGACCCAAGACGGGCTGCTCGGCGCCCGATCAGCGCCGCGCGCGGGCTTGCCGCAGTGGATGGAGCAATCCAAAAGCGAAGTCGAGGCAGGTGCCTGGAACGTCTACGAGGCGGGACAGATGGGGCGCAGCGGCAGACAATCGAATTTTCTGATTACCGAACTGAATGCGGCCAGTATCGGTGATTCGCACACGAACTACCCGGCTTATGATGGACAGTGGCGGCTGGCAGTGTATGCGTTCATCTCGCAAGGCGCGAACATGGTGGCGTACTGGCATTGGCACAGCTTGCATTACGGCCAGGAAACGTACTGGGGCGGCGTCCTCGGTCACGATTTGCAGCCGGGGCGCGCCTATCGTGAGATCAGCGCCATTGCACATGAGTTGCAGCAGCACGGCGATACGCTCACCGATCTGTCGAGCGAGGCGGATGTGGCCGTGTTGTACTCGCAGGACAGCAAGTATGCGCTGGAGTTCCAGCCGCCCTTGCCGCTGCCCGGCTCGGACGAGTCGAATCACCGCTCGTACCAGACCATTTTTGATACATTCTTTCGGGCGTTTTTCGATGCGCGCGCGCAAACGACGATCATTCACCCGGTGCAGCCATTCGAGCAATATGCGGTGGTTGTCGTTCCGGCCTTGTATATTGCGGACGAGGCGCTGCTAACCCGGCTGACGCGCTACGCGGAAGGTGGCGGCCACTTGCTGCTGACCTTTCGCAGCGGTTATGCCGACGAATTCAACCGAGTGCGTCCGATGCGGGCACCTGGCCTGCTGCGCGATGCGGTGGGCGCTAGCTATCAGGAATTTTCTAATCTGCTCGATCCGCTTCCAGTCAAGTCGGCGCGCCCGGATTTCGTGCTGCCCGACGATGCAGCGGCCAAACGCTGGGTCGATGGCTTGCAGTTGGAGGGCGCTGCCGCGCTGGCCTATTACGAACATCCGCACTTTGGGCAGTTCCCTACCATTGTTTCACAGCCGTTTGGCAAAGGGCGCGTGACATACTGCGGGACACTGCCGAATGTCGCGCTGGGCAAAGCACTGGCGGCGTGGGTGATGAAGCAAGCGAACATCGTACCGGCGGGCACGTCACTGCCCGACAGCGTCCGGCTGCACACGGCACGCACGCGCGGCGGTCAGCGGCTGGCCTTTTACAGTAATTGGTCATGGGATACGCACATGATACCTCATGCGGGTGCCGCCGGGCACGATCTGTTTACAAATGGTGCCGTACCGGTTGACGGCACATTGCCGCTGGCGGCCTGGGACGTAAAAATCGTGATCGAGGATTAAACCGATGAACATCGGCATAGATTTGACCACACTGATCTGTCCACAAATTCGAGGCCAGGTTCAAATTAAAGCAACACGCATTTGCGGTCACTAGCCATTCACGACACCCTGAAGATCGAGCGTCTCGGCATAATGGCAGGCAGCCTGACGATTTAGCCCAACAGAGCGCAGCAATGGTGTTTCCGCTTTGCACCGCTCTGTTGCATATTTACAGCGTGGGTGGAAGTAGCAGCCCGTTGGCGGATTGACAGGGCTTGGCATTTCACCCGTCAGCACCACCTCATCCGTCCGTTTGCGAGGGTCAGGCTTGGGGATGGAAAGCAGGAGTGCTTCAGTATAAGGATGGCGTGGCCGCGCAAAGAGATCGTCAGTTGCCGCGTCTTCAACTACTTTGCCCAGGTACATGACGACCACGCGATCTGAAATGTGCTGGATTACACTGAGATCGTGACTGATGAACAGGTATGTCAGGTCAAAATCCTGTTGCAGATCATTCAACAGATTCAAAACTTGCGCTCTCACCGAAACGTCTAATGCACTGACCGGCTCATCAGCGACAACCAGTGATGGGTTGGTGATCAATGCCCGCGCGATCCCGATGCGCTGGCGCTGGCCGCCGGAAAAAGCGTGTGGATAGCGATTCAGGTGGTTGACCCGCAAACCCACGCGGTCAATGAGTTGTTTCACGCGCTCCACGAGTTCCTCACCGTGCGCGAGGCGATTGGCGATCAGCGGTTCGCTGATAATATCCATGACCGTCATGCGCGGGTTGAGAGAGGACTGCGGGTCCTGAAAGATCATCTGGATTTGCGGACGGATAGCGCGTAGGGCATTCCCTTCCAGCTTTGCCAGGTCGATCTGCTTGCCATCAGTTGTGCGGAACAAAATATCGCCGTCCGTTGGCTTCTGCACTCGCAAAATATTACGACCAAGCGTGGTCTTCCCACACCCCGACTCGCCTACTAACCCAACCGTTTCGCCCTTCCGCACCGTAATCGCAACGTCATCTACCGCCCGCAGTTGTGCGACTGTGCGCCGCAGCAATCCTTTTTTGATCGGGAAATATTTTTTGAGGCCGCGCGTTTGCAGCAGAAATTCATCGGTCATGTTCGATCTCCTTGTGATGCAAGAAGCAGCGAACCGCATGTCCTGGCTCGACTTCTACCAATGCTGGCTGTGCCTCAAGACAATCTTTGAAGACATGTTTGCAGCGATCTGCAAAATGGCAGCGTTGCGGCAAATTGATTGGGACGGGCACATTACCTGCGATGGCTTCCAGGTGACCACGCGCCCGTGTGCCGATATGAGGGATGGAACCCAACAGGCTCTGCGTATAGGGGTGCAGTGGCTTCTCAAAAACGGTGAAAACACTCCCTGACTCAACCACCTGACCAAGATACATTACTGCCATTGCATCTGCAATCTGGGCAACGACGCCCAGATCATGAGTGATATACAGCACAGACATTCCGAACTCAGCACGCAGACTCGCCATCAGCCGCAAGATTTGCCATTGTACCGTCACATCCAGCGCAGTGGTTGGCTCGTCAGCGATGAGAATGGCCGGACGGCAGGCGAGTGCCATTGCGATCATTACCCGCTGTCGCAGCCCACCCGAAAGCTCGTGCGGATACGAGTTGTAGACTCGCTCCGGCGTTGGCAGCCCTACGCGGTGCAAGCTGTCAAGGGTGATCTCATAAGCCTCCTTGCGATGATTGGTGATGTGGAGGCGTACTGTCTCCTCGATTTGGCGTCCGACTTTGTGAACCGGGGAAAGGCTGGTCATCGGCTCCTGGAAAATCATCGAGATAGATTTGCCGCGTATTGCTCGCAGTGCATCACTATCTACCGGCAGATCGGTTATCTCTACAGCGGGACTACCGTCAGCCTGAAAGAGAATCGAGGAGTCTGGCTCAATCTTGCCGGGCGGCGCGATGAGGCGCATCACAGAGCGCGCCGTGACACTCTTTCCGCTCCCACTTTCGCCAATGATCCCCAATGTCTGCCCTGGCATCAGATCGAGATCAACGCCATCCACAGCCTTGAGAATGCCATCATCCAGATGAAAATAGGTGCGTAAATTCCGAATCGAAAGCAATGGTTTAGAAATCATCTTGCCTTCATTGTTTATACGGATCAACCGAGTCGCGCAGGCCATCCCCCAGAAAGTTGAATGCTAGCACGATTAAGATCAGGAACAGCGCCGGAATGAGCAGCCAGGGATAAAGTACGACCACCCGAATATTTTGTGCATCTTCAAGCAGCGTGCCGAGGCTCACCGCAGGCGAACGGATACCAAGCCCCAAAAAGCTAAGCGATGTTTCGCCCAGGATGATTTGTGGGATCGACAGGGTAAGCTGCACTATCAGATAGCTGGCAAAGGCCGGGACAAGGTGGCGGAAGATAATCCGGCGATTCGTTGCACCTGCGACGATAGCCGCCGTCACATAATCTTCCTCGCGCAGTTCAAGGAACTTGCCGCGCACGATACGCGCCACACCGCACCAGCCAATCAGCGAGAGGATCAGCGTGATACCGAAAAATACAGTGGTTGACGGCCAATAGGCAGGAAGGGACGCGCTCAAAGCCAACCAGAGTGGGATCGTCGGAATAGAGAGGATCAGATCGATCAGGCGTTGGATGATGATGTCCGGGATGCCGCCAAAATAGCCCGAAATCCCGCCTAACACGACACCAATGACGAAACTCAGTGCGACTCCGACTAACCCAATGAATAGTGAGACGCGCAGTGCAGCGAATATACGAGAAAACAAATCCCGACCCAGTTCATCCGTCCCGAAAAGGAAGATGGTCGCTTTGCTGCCTTCCACGCCGAACAGGTGAATGTTGGTTGGGAACAACCCAAGCAGGCGATACTCGTAGCCTTTGACAAAGAATTTGATGGGATAGCTCTTTGTGCTATCGACATCGAAAATGGTACGCAGGGTTTTCGGGTCGTTTGTCTGTTTGTAACCATACACTTGCAAGCCTGTATAGTTCGATCCAACAAGCGCGATGGGCTGCCCAGGTGCATAACGAAACGACGTGCGCGCCGTCACATCATAAGGCGCGATGAAGTCCGCGAAAGTCGCCGAAAGGTACAGTATGCCAAGCAGAACGCTGCTCAGCATTGCGATCTTGTGCTTGCGGAACTTTCGCCAGATCAGTTCCCGCTGTGAGGCAATGTAGTACCGTTCGGCAGCATCTGTGGGCAGTGCAAGGACGCTATCCATTTGTGCAGGCTGGCGTCTCAGCAGTTTGGACAGGTTCATAACTTATTCCTCGATCCTGATGCGCGGGTCGAGAACCGCCAGCAAAATATCGGATAGGAGCGTCCCAATCAAGGTCAGGAACGCCAGGATCATGACGATGCTTCCGGCCAGGTAAGTATCTTGTCCCCGCAATGCTTCGTATAGCAGTGGCCCAACCGTCGGCAAGTTCAATACAATTGAGATGATCGTCTGGCCGGAAAAAACGGCGGGAAGCAGCCAGCCAATCGTGCTGATCAGCGGGTTCAGCGCGATCCGCACCGGGTAGCGCCATAACAAAGTTCGCTCTTTCAGGCCTTTGGCGCGGGCAGTATCGACATACGGTCTGCGGATTTCATCGAGCAGCGTTCCGCGCAGCACTCGTATCAAACCTGCTGTTCCCGATAGACTGATAATCAGAACGGGAATGGGCAGATGGCCGAGCATATCCACAAATTTGTCCCAACTCATCGCCTCGCCCATATATTTCGATGAGTACAGCCCACCCACACTCAGCCCAAAATATTTATAGGCGAAGAACATGAGGATGAGTGCCAGCAGGAAGCCCGGTACAGAAAGTCCGATGAAGCCCAAAAAGGTGAATAAAAAATCGAGCGGTGAATATTGATGTGTCGCTGAATAGATGCCAACCGGGATTGCAATGGCATACGTGATGACAATGGTCAGGATAGAGATGAACAATGTCGCGGGCAGACGTTCCGCGAGCAGGTCTGAGACCGGACGCCCATAAGAAAACGAGAAACCAAAATCACCGTGCAAAACAATATTGGTCACCCACTTGAAATATTGTAGGACGGGCGGCTGGTCAAGGCCGTACTGCTGTTTTAGACCCTCAATCACGGCCTCATTGACCTGTGCGCCCTGGGTTCGCAGCGCACTCACGTAGGCGGAGAGCCAATCACCTGGCGGCAGTTGAATGATGATGAAGGAAATGATCGATACTAAAACGAGCAAGACCGCGATGAAGCCAAACCGACGCAGAACAAATTGAGCCATAAATTGCCATCCACCCTATATATTTTCGGGGCTGCCGCCCGCCACGTTGGCAAGCGGTAGCCCTGTGCAGCCAAACTGCTTATTTGGGATTGTCCCAGAAGAATTGATAGTGGCGGTTGAAAGTTCCGATACCCACGTCCGCGTTATCGGTAAAGGTGTTGGTATCGACATTGTGCAGACCGTTCCGCACGATGCCGGGCTTCGGAACTTGCCCAATCGTACCGATGCGCCACAGCCCTTCTTTCCAGATGTCAAAGATTTCGGTGAGTGCCTTCTTTTGTTCATCCGGTCCGAGCAGTGGGACTTGCTTGTACAGCGTCAACATGCGCTCCACGTTGGCGGGCGGCTTTTGACCTGCCGCGCCGTTGCTGTTATACCATGCGTACCACTGCGGCCCCCACTGGTTTCCCTGGAGATAGCTGTTTGTCCCGATCCCGACGGGCAACTCGCCTGCGCCATCCATTGCCCAGCCTGCAATCATAAACTCGCCGGAGGTGAACTGTTGACCCATCAGCGTGCGATCTGTCGCGCGCAGGACAGTGCGGACACCGACGGCCTCCCAGTATTCTTTCATCAGCTCGCCCATCTTGACCGGAACCGCGTCCTTCACGTCGGAGACGATCAGGGAGAATGGTTTGCCGTCCTTGCGTAAACGGAAGTTGTCGCTATCGCGCTTATCCATGCCCATTTCATCGAGAAGTTTGTTGGCCTGTGCCACATCGTACTCAATGTACGCCGTGCCCCATTCGGCTTTGTAGTAGCTGGCCGAGGGTGCAACCGTCGCCTGGAAAGGTTGACCTTTTCCGAGTGCAATAACCTGATTGACTTCGTCGCGGTTGATGGCATAGGAGAGTGCCTTGCGGAAGCGAATATCCTGCAAGACTTCGGCATCGGCTTTGTCGCCTGTGTACTGCTGATTGACAGAGTAAGCAGCAATCGAAGTCCACAGGCTGGGAGCCATGAAGACCTTGTAGTTACCCTTGTCCGCGCCTTCGACGAACGCCGGATAATCGGATACGGTAGTAGACCAATCCTGATAATCATACTCGCCCGCGACCATCTTGAGCGCCAGTGTCCCGGCATCATTGAAGATCGTCGCATTCACCTTATCGATGTAGGGCAGTTGATTCCCGGCGGTATCGACTTTATAGTAATAGGCGTTGCGCTCCAGCACAGAGCCTTCCGGGACGCTCTTCACGATATGCCAGGGTCCCATCGTTGGAATATCAGGACGCGCGTTGTACCAGTAGTACCGCTTCGCACCTAAATACTGTACCCATGTCTCGAAGCCGGCCTTCTTCGCATCTGCTTCAACGTTCGGATTATATTTTTTATGGAACTGCTTGAGATACTTCGAGGCTTCAAAGAAGTCGCCCTGGCAACCCGTAAAAACGACGCTCGAAAGATTTGGCAGAATCGCGTAATACGGGACGGAAAATTCCAGACGAACGGTGTACGGATCGACTTTGACCATGTTCATCGGCTTACCGCCGGGCGCAAAGCGCGTGGGAACGTTCGGCTGCAGTTCTTTGTTGTTTAGAATATCTTCCCAGAAAAAGAGAATATCATCGGCGGTAAAGTCATCGCCGTTGCTCCACTTCAATCCCTTGCGGAGGAAGATCGTAAACGTCTTACCGCCGTCGCCAAATTCCCAACCTTTGGCGATATTCGGGACGACGGTGTTCCCGTCACGTCCCAGGCTAAAGAGCGACTCGAAGGTTGTGAAGTTTGAGGCGGGGTAGCCAATGGCCGCCGAAACCTGCCCCAACGTGAGACTGCCACCGTACTTGCCAACCGCCTCAAACGGATTATCAACGAGCGGTTCGTCCGGCAGCCGCTTATCGACGGCAGGCAGCTTGCCAGCCTTCACCTGATCGGCCAACATGGGCGACTCGTTGAAGGCGGGGAGTTTCTTGCCTGTCGCCTTTTCATACTCAGCAACCGTCGTCCATCCCCAAAGCGGCTTCTTGGCGTCTTGCGCCTGAGCGACTTGCGCCATGCCCGATGACGCGGTGGAGCGCCCCACCATCAGCGTAACCACGATCAAACCAGTGAACACAAAGCGAACAACGTGTCTCATAAAATTCTCTCCGTGCCAAATAACGTTGACGGGACTACGATCTATTTGTCAGAGTCTAATCTGCTCTGTATCCCGCCTTTTGCAGTGTTTTTACTGCTATTTTCTGATTTTAGAGAGCAAAAATGGGCATCAACAGAGCAATGCTGCTCATTTGCGAAGACGGAGCTAGCCTTTTGCAACACTTTCACCAATGCGCTGCTCCATTTCGGAGATGGCAGCCGCATCCGGCAAAACACCGAGTTCCAAATGGTAGTGACGACTTTCACCTGCATTAAGCATGATGAGTTCATCCCGTTGCCGGGCATCCAAGCGCCCCGCCACTCGATTCGTGCTGGGTTCCAGTGCCACGACATAATGCTGCTCGCCTAACATGCGCCAGATAAACGGGTGTGGAAGCTGCTGCTTCTTAAAAATCTGGTAGGCACCGAAGTTCAAAGCGCGGTTCACAATCGCTACGGGAACGTCATCTGGCAGCGGTTCATATTCGTACACTCGTTCGGTATACGCCTCATCTGGTGGGTCAATACGTCTGAATCCGTCCACTGGATAATTCCCACACGGAGAGAAATTTGTGGCCGGGATGAGGATCTCCGCGCCTTCATCGACCACCGGGAAGCCGAAATTGACATGATATAAATACATGTGCGGCGTGCGATGCGGGCCAATGTTTGTGACCGTATCCTCAATCGTAAGCGAGACAGACCCGACGCGGCTCTCGATGCGGCGCTGCAACAGGAGCGTTTCGCCGAGCGCCGATGCTTGTAAGACTTCGGCCTCTGCCCACAAAACGCACTCGTCGCCATCCCAGCGTTCGCCATAGCCGACGCGCCGCGCCGGACGATTCGAGATGCGGCCATGCAGTCCATACGATTCAGTCGTTTTGGGCGGGTAATGATATTGTTCGGCGCTGTCTTCTACCTGGAATAAGGTATGGTCAAGACCACCTGTAGTTAGCAGGCCGCCGCCGAACGTCCGCAGGAAGCCGAATCCCTCTGCTTCGTAATACCAGGGACCCGCAAATCCGACGGGTGATTCCCAACCAACCGCATAGCCGCGATAATCGCAGTGCCCAATATCGAACGCGCGATCCACCAGCACATCAAAACAGAAGCCGCTGCCCGTCCGAAACTCCAGCACCCGAACGCCACGCTCGATCCCATCTTCAAGCGTAATGGAGCGAATGCCCGCGACTTGCCCTAAATGCCCCACTTTTTTTAACAAGTCTGGACGTGAATAGGCTTTTTCGTAGAGACTAACCATGATTTTTTTGTGCCTCTCAGCGTGGATGCAGAGCTTTCTGCAATTGTGCAAACTGTGGTTTGAGTGCTGGATAGAGTGCCTGGTAAATCTCGAACAATGGGCGGTACTGATCGTGGGCATATGGATTAGGCTCGAAAACACGCACATCTTTGTTCAATGCTCGCGCGACTACCACCGGATCAGCGATCAGAGCCAGGGCGGCGGCACATAACAACGCATTCCCCAACGGTGCGCCTGTATTTTCGGGAATGACCTCGACACACTGCCCGGTAACATCGGCAATCAACTGGCACCAGAACGGGTTGCGTGCCGGGCTGCCCACTGCTCGAATGCGGTCAATCGGAATGCCCATTTGACGAGCGATGGACAGGTTATGCTCAATCGCAAAGGCGACCCCTTCCATCACGGCGCGCACAAGTTGACCGCTCTCAGTCCCAAAATTTAGCCCGAAGAATACGCCTCGTGCATAGCCGTCATTGATCGGTTGCAGCTCACCGTTCAGATACGGTAAAAAGATGACGCCGCCCGAACCCACTTCACTCGTTTTGGCGATCTCCGTGATCTGCTCAAAGGATAAATCGCCGGGCAGTAGCCCACGACACCATTGGAGCGCCGCGCCCGCCGCGATCATCGAGCCGCCAATCAGCGATTTACCCTCAAGTACGTGCAAAAAGGTGAGCAGATCGGGATGGATAAATGCGCTATCAGTGGCGACGTAAACCGTCCCCGCCGTTCCCAATGAGAGAAAGGTTTGCCCGGCAGCGGCGATACCCAAGGCCAACCCGGCAGACGAGGTATCTTCACCACCCGCGATGACCAGCGTACCCGGTCTTAAGCCCAGTTCATGGGCGGCTTCAGCAGTGATCCCGCCAATCACAGCCTGACAGTTAGCGATAGGTGGGTAAAGGCGTTCCGGCACACCGAAGGCCGCGATCAATTCAGGCGACCACGTTTCCTGCTTGAGATCAAATGCGAAAAGAATGCTGGCATCCGACTTGTTCATCACGCATTCGCCTGTCAGCCGATAATTGATGTAGGCTGTCGAGGTCAGGCTACACCGTGCGTTGGCAATCGAGTCCGGCTCATTCTTAACCAGCCACATGAACTTGGGATCAGCATTATAGGGTGCGGGCTGCTTACCATTCAACCGCAGAATGTCATCCGCACAGACCTGTCGCAGTGTCTCGCATTGTGCCTCGGAGCGTGTGTCCATCCAGATGAGCGCGGGACGGATCACGCGGTCATGCTGATCAATGAGCGTGACCGCGCAACCCTGCCCACTAACACCTATGCCAACGACTCGCTCTGGTGGGATGTTAGCCATTACCTGCCTGACAACGGTAATCGTTCCGCGCCACCAATCCGCCGGGTTTTGCTCGACCCAGCCGGGTCTGGAATACTGTGTTGGGTAGGGCACATGCGCTTGCTCGATCACGCGCCCATCGGGAGTCACTAACGCGGCTTTGATGTTGGTGGTGCCAATATCAATCCCCAGCAGGAGCGGCTCAGTCGCGGCCATAAATCTTGCGCTTGCGCCGTTTGAACTCTTTGTAGACGCGCGCCAATTGTTCCTGCGCTTCTTCCGGGCGATCTGCAAAGTGCGGACTTGTCAGCACGACAGGCTCAACTCCGCGAGAAACCATGATCTCTGCGGTACGTGCCTTGAGCGTGTTCACGACGATAAATGCCCCAATGCTGCTGGTTGGACTCACTTTGTATTTCAGGCCGGGTATCTGAACTACCGCATCACCCGCTGGAGTGCAGTTATCGAGCGTAATATCGGCTACATCTTTGAGCTTTTTGCCAGACGAGTGACGCGAAACGGTTGAATCGGCGTGGGCGACAGACGTTACGGCGATCACGGGTAAGCCGTGTGCTTTGGCCTGAATAGCCATTTCCACGACCAGTTCGTTGATACCCGTGCTGGAGAAGCAAATCATGCTGTCGTGCGGCCCAAATTCGTAGTTAGCGAGGATTGGCGCGACATAGCCTTCCTGACGTTCCAGGAAAAAGGATTGCGGCATCCCATTCGCGCCAACGAAATCGGTGTAATAGGTTAGCGCCAGTTCAACCATTGGATAAAAACCCGGATACGATCCGATGCGCGGGAACATCTCCTCAACCGACATTCGGCTGTGGCCGCCGCCCCAGCAAAAAACCATCCCATCGTTACAGATCGAGTCGGCGCAAATTTGGGCGGCCTGCTCGATAGCGTCGCGCTGAGTCGTCGAAATTTTATCCAGGACTTCTTGAACTTTTGTGAAGTACGTCCAGGCTGTCGCGTTATTCATGCACACTCTCACATATTTTGAAGACTTCCAAGCCTAACTCTACTGTTCCCATTTGAGCATTTCAACGACTCGGCTGCCCGTTTTTACGGCACTCTATTGGACAGAGCGCAGCTCGTCCGCGATGATAATCCCCACTTGCAAGCGTCGCAGTTCGTCATATAAGGCCGCGTTGGGACGCATATCCGTGACCAGCGTCGTGAGGCGGCTCAGCGGCGCAAGATGTGCGAAACAGACCTGACCAAACTTCGAGTGATCGGCCACCACGATACATTTGCGCGAATGCTCGATCATAATGCTCAACACGGCAGCATTCGCCTGGCTACTGACTGTTAAGCCTACACCTGGACTGATCCCGCTGACGCCAATCACCGCCACATCGAAATAGTGCGCGCTCAAGGCACGTTCGGCCACACTGCCCGTCAGCGAGTAGAAATCACCATCGGCGCTACCCCCGGTGCAGGTCACATGAATATTCGGATTCTGCGAGAGATCGAGCGCGATGTTCAGTGAGTTCGTCATGATGCGAAGATGTTTACGCAGCTTCAACTGGCGTGCGACCTGGGTAGTCGTCGTGCCACCGCCCAAAACGACACTCTGATCAGCCGTCAGCAGCCGCGCCGCTGCTTGCCCGATGCGCTCTTTGGCTTCGAGCGCCTTCAATCGACTATGATCAAAGTTATGCTTTTGTACCAGTGAGGCATCAACCAGCGCCACACCGCCATGATAACGGCCAACGATTTGCCGTTCTTCCAACTGTGCCAAATCGCGCCGCACTGTCCAGTTCGAGACGCCCAATTGCGCGGCCAGTTCCTGATTGGAGGCGCGTTCTAATTCCATCAGGATATGTACAATTTTTTCCTGGCGCACGAGCGAGGGTGTATTTAACATGAGTTAACGCTCCCAAAATATTTTTGGATTCTTATGTTACTAATTTTAGCACGGCATTTGTGCAGCCGTGCGATTGTTTTGCCCATTTCCGCCCTTTATCCTTGACACAGGATCAATCGCTATTCTTGAGGAAGCGGAAAATTTATAATGTCGGATTTTGTTTTGGGGACTCTTGATTCGGGCGCAAAGGTACGGTTTTTCGGCGGGGGTATCTCTATCGAACGGGAACAGGGCGTTTCGCTCCGACAGCCTGAGCCTGTATTTATCGAATTCTATTCCGACGAAAATACAATCACCCAACAATCAGTTGCTTATGACTCAGTAGACAGGAACGGCGATACGTGTCTGGCAACTGCGCGTGTATCACTGACACCGGAAGCGCGATGTGTAGTTTCTGATCAGTGGTCTATCGTAACCAATGAACTGCGATTGACGCGCCATGTGACGGTTGAAGGGCAGGGTGCGGGCGGTTTTCTGACAGCCATCCACTTCAAGGTTAGTGATACGCTCAAATGGTTAGACGTGGATGCTTTTGCGCCGGGGATGATTTATGGCCGCGAAGGGCGCTTGAATCCACGAGCGATTGGCAGTCAGGAAAATTACGCCGACGGGGTACGTTCCTTCATCATTCGGGAAGATCGGCTGCCTGCGCCCTTGTTTGGCCTATATTTCTCCGATCAATCCAGTATCACCCTGTTAAACCCGTCGCCCGATGCTCAAACGATTGTCGAGGAAGGCGAAGTCCTTCAACCTGTAACGCGCATCGACAGCCGCCTTCGCTTTGGATCAATCGGCAGCTTTGAGCATGAAGACGCCTTGAACATTGGCTACTGGTTCCCCGGCACAGAGGGCGAAATCACTTATCGCGGGCGCGAATTCCCATTTGGGCAACTGCGTACCTGGCGGCGTGTCTATCATCCGATTGAAGACAGTCTGGTACAGGATTATCAACTCGTCGTTCGGTTCGGCGCTGCACCGACATTTTCAAGCTACTGCCGCGATACCTGGCGTTGGGCATGGCAAACTTATAAGCCGAAAGTCCACCAGCAGGACATTGAAATCGCGCGTCGGGAGTCCTCTCAACTGCTGTATGATATGACGCACCGCGCACAAAACGGGATGACGGGTGTATTCCGTTGGGCAGACGCAAGCCCGAACACTAAAGGGGTGAACCCATACCGCTTTGAGTATGTGAGTTCGATGGGTTTTGTCGGACGTGGTACTGACGCAGGTTATTACCTGCTGCGTGAAGCGGCACGCGACAACACACCAGATGAAAAACGCCAGGAGTATCGTGATCGCGGCTGCGCGACACTGGATTCGTACACCACTATTCCGATGAACCCGCCGCAAGCCGAAGGATTCAACCTGTACACCGGGGCGCTGTACACGCATAAATTCGTTGAGGGAGCAGCCGCCGAAACCCTTTATCTGCGTTCGCTTGGTGAGGGGGCAAAGTACGTGCTTAAAGCCTGGCAAGCCGAGCAAAAAGTCGGAAATGATCACCCGCGCTGGTTGGAGTGGGGACGGCAGATCGCGGATTTTCTGCTCTCAAAACAACAGTCAGACGGTGGCGTACCGCGTATTTACGTTGTAGGCACGGGCGAAGTCTATAAAGAATCGCCGCGCTCCACCTACAATGTCATCTCACTTTGGACATTGGCCTATCAGGTGACGGGTGAACAACGCTATCTGGATGCGGCGCTCCGTGCTGGTGAATTTTGCTGGATCGATGGTCATCAAAACTTCGCCTTTGTCGGTGGCACCATTGATAACCCGGATGTGATTGACAAAGAAGCTGGGACGCTGTCTCTTGAAGCCTACTTGTCACTCTATGAACTGACACACGACGACAAATGGCTGCACCGGGCTAAACAGGCGGCTGACTATTCTGAAACCTGGATTTACTGTTGGGATGTGCCCATGCCAGTAGACGCCGACGACGTTCAACTACACTGGAAAAAAGGGGTTTCGACAGTAGGCTTACAACTGATCGCCACCGGGCACTCGCTGGTTGACGATTACATGGCGTTTGATGTGGCGTCCTATGCGAAGTTGTTTGCCTATACCCACGATGAACACTACTACGATGTAGCGATGATTTTGCTGCACAATACCAAGATCATGACGTGTTTACCCGATCATCCCTACGACTTGCCCCAATACGGATGGCAGCAGGAACATTGGAGCATTGGGCCGTCGCGCGGCCTGGGGATGCACCGGGGCTGGTTAGCCTGGGTAACATGCAGCAATATTCAGGGCATTTTGGAGCTGGAAGATTTCGACACGGATCTATATCAGAAAATGATCGCGGTGTCTCAGACAAAACAACCGTTGGCTGTTGACCAGAAGTCGTAATAGGGGGTTCAAGTGGAAATCTTTACAAAGACGCTGCCGCTGCTCTGGGAAGCGGATGTAATTGTGGTCGGCTCTGGTTCGGCGGGCGCAACAGCAGCTATCGCCTCTGCGCGCAACGGTGCAAAAACAGTCCTCATCGAGCGTTTTGGGTTTATGGGCGGCACAAGCACCCAAGTCCTCGATACGTTTTATGGTTTTTATACGCCGGGCAGCGTCGCCTACAAAGTCGTGGGTGGTATTCCCGATGATGTGGTGAGCCGCCTGAAAACGTTCGGCGCGGCTTTTGAACGCCCGAATACCTACGGGTCAGGAACCGGCGTCACTTACGATCCAATGCTGCTGCGTGTCGTGTGGGAGACATTGGCGCTCGAAGCCGGGGTAAAGCTGCTGTACCACAGTTTTTGCACCGACGTAACGATGGACGGCAGCCGGATTACCGGTGT
>JBBSEU010000032.1:0-28717 GCA_038239365.1 Aggregatilineales bacterium | reverse complement strand
GGCGCGTTCTTGATCAGGCCGACAACTTCCCGATTGGCAGCTTTAGCGGTTTGCAGCCATTCATCAGGGATATGTGAGGTATCCCAATCAGCGGGGCTGTTCGGTTGCAAATAGCGCCACTCGAAAATGATCCGATCCCAGCCAACCCCCAGATCGGCGGCTTCGTCAGGGCGATAATACGACTCGACGATCCCAAAACGACTCGGTTTGGCAGGCGCGGAATCGGTGGCGCGTGGAGCGATCAGCAAACAAAGTGCAATCAGGATAAACCAGCGGCGTTGCATCGGCTATTAACCTGTACTGTTGAGTCATTCGTCAGGCGGGGATTGACGTGCCATAAGATTATCAAGCTGAGCCAGAAATTCAAGTTCACTGGCCGCTTTTTCGAGCAGATCACCTAACCGCGCGCACAGTTGTTGAACTTTTGAAAGATTGCCTGCCGCCACATGTCTAAGCGCCACTTGCAGATTATCCGGTTCTTCTCCTTCAAACGCTACCCAACAGCGTACAATGGCCGCGATGTATTCCGCTGGATCAAAGTTATCAGGGTAATAGCCGATCCAGGACAAAACCCCGGTTGATCGGTCAAAGAACAGCTTTGAAGTGAGCCTAAACTGTTGCGCCAGCCGCCCACTGCTTGCCAATATTTGAGACATTTCTAACAAGGGAACTGGCTCATCGAGTAACGTTTTCTCGACATTGAGAATCAGCCAGCGCCGTAACGCTAAACGCTGCCGATCATAACGTTGATAGCTCTCGAAATGGGGCGGCCACTGATCATAATCGACGCGAAGACTAAAGGCTGGAAAACTCATAAACGATTGGTTATAAGCCAAACCCGGCTCAAAGTGTACTGCCTCGTTGCCGCTCAAAGGGATATAAATGGGTGGGATAGGCTCATCCACGCCAAACCCGTAGATATGGGTCTTGTTGCGCCGCGCCGGATCATCTAATGGACGCATATCGGTTACTGCAATGGAGTAGGCGGTTGCGCCGGGCTGCCCGCGACGATAGCTCGGCACACCGCCAATAGGCGATGACGACTCGTGCAAAAAATCGAACTCAACCAGTGACTTGCCCTGTGCGATGGCCGCCGCCCGCTTTTCTCGATATTGTTTGTAACCGGAGCCGCCCACTTTATTCGCTTCGGACAGCACTTCAATCCAAGTGATGCTCTCCCCCAATTGCCCGTGAACGATTTCTCGAATATCAAGTGCGGTCAAATACTCATTTTCACGCACGGTATCCAATGCGCGCAGAGTCAATGTTGGCGCGGGGATAGCGCCTTCTGTTTTTGCAGCGGGGCGGCCTGGGGCAATTTCAAAGACAACTGCATCGGGGACAAAATTTCGGGTGTCACTCTCATCAGTGGTACTATCCCGAATCTGCATGGCTTTTGTCGGATCAACCACGTAGCGACCCGGATAGTCTCGATCAAGCTGCGCCTGTATGCCTTTGCCCAGTTCTTGAATCAGCGATCCATGAAACCCACTCCAGCCGCCCGGCTCGTGTTGAAGGATGCTGTGCAGGTGGGCATTAATCGCCGGATAGCCCGGCTCCCCATACAGATTGAATCGAGAGCGGACGACCAACACTCACCCCTTCAAGTTACTCTGCAACCATTTCCAGGTTTCGGCTAATCCATCCTGCACATTCGTTTTTGGAGCAAAGCCAAGTAGCTGCCGGGCGCGTGTGTTATCGCAGTAAGTGATGGACGGTTCGCTGGCCGGAGCGGGCACATCGACGCGAATCGCCGTTTTGCCGCTCAGTTCTTCGACAATGTCTACAAAGTCGGTCATGGGCAGCGGTGCGCCACAACCCAGGTTGATAATCTGATACCCCAGGGGGCGATCCAGCGCGGCCACGACACCACTCACAATATCATCAATGTACGTCCAGTCGCGGCGCAGCGTGCCCGCGTTATATAACGTAATCGGCGTTTGATCGATCACCGAACGCATCACCCGAATTGGCATCATATCGGGGCGGCCATGCGGGCCATACACATTGAAGAAGCGCAGACAGGTCACGTTCATGTTGAACAGATGGTGATACGAATGCCCCATGATTTCGGCGGCACGTTTGGTGGCCGGGTATGGCGAAAGCGGGCGATCTGCGGGCGCATCTTCCGAAAAAGGGACTTGCCCGGTCTCACCATAGACCGATGAGGTGGAAGCCTGTATAAATATCCCGACGTTGTGGCGGCGCGCTGCATCCAGCATGTTTACGCTGCCATTGATGTTCACATCGACATAACGCGGCGCTTCTTCCATCGAGGCACGCACACCAGCCAACGCGGCCAGATGTGCGATTCGATTGACCTCATGTTCGGTCATAACACGATCAATCAGCGCCTTATCCCGAATATCGCCTTCAATCAGTGTTACACATGGATCACTGAGCAGGCTGGCGATATTGGCGCGTTTAATACTGGGGTGGTAATAGGGGTCAAAGTTATCAAGTAGAATAACCTGTTCGCTACGCGCACGCAGCGCCATTGCTAAACGGCTGCCGATGAACCCGGCTCCGCCCGTGATCAGTGTCGTCATATCCCTCTGGAAAGATGCTGTATTAAGCTGGTTGAATATCCTGTGCGACCAGTTGCAAACGGGTTTGCCCCTGCCATTCGTTGAGTTCCAGTGCATAGGCGATGTTCACATATTCGGGCAGCACATTGAGCAAGCCGCCCATCCGAAAAGCAATCACCTCAAACTCGCATTCGTGATCTGCCACGCGCAGTCGCAAATGATCGGCGCTTTGCCCAACTGTGCGCCGCTGCCGAATGCGTAAACGCCGCGTACATAACACAGGCGATGGATTACCGTGTCCTGTTGGCTCAAGCCGCTTGAGTTCCATCGCCAGATCAGTCGTCAGTTCGTGCAGCTTCACTTCGGCGTCGATTTTGAGCGTGGGTGCAAGTTCCTGCCCGGCAAGCTGACGTTCGGCAATAGTGAGCAATCGATCTCGGAAGGCGTCAATATTTTCATTGTGCAGTGCAAAACCCGCCGCCTGAGCATGGCCGCCGTGCCGGATCAGCAGTTCGGCGCACTGGTCAAGGGCTTCGGTGATGTTAAAACCTTCGATGCTGCGGCACGATCCGTGACTTTCAGTTTCGCCACGATGAACGATCACCGCCGGGCGATAATATTCTTCGACCAGCCGCCCCGCCACTAATCCGACGATTCCCTGTTGAAACTCACCACTGACGGCGAAGATAAGCGGTACACTGCGCGGATCGCCTACCAGCTGCGCGGCATACTCCTGCGTGTCTTTGGTCAACTGCTGGCGTTTCACATTAAGCGTTTGCAGTTGTTCAGCCAATGGTAACGCATCGTTGTCATTGGCGGCCATCAGCAAATTATAAGCCACTCGCGCACTGTCCAGTCGTCCGGCAGCGTTGATACGTGGCCCCAGCCGAAAACCAATCGTTTCGGCATTGGCTGTCTCCGGCTCTGTGCCCGAAACCGCTAACAGTGCCTTAATGCCAGGGCGCGGGTTTTCCCGAATCTTTTTCAAGCCCTGGATGACCATTGCCCGGTTTTCGCCACGATCCAACGGTGCAAGATCGGCTACTGTGCCAATCGCTACCAGATCAAGCAAATCTTCAACCGGGAAAGGCGGCGCTTTGCGATCATTTTTCGCGGCGCGAAACAGCGCATCCGCAAGCCGATAGGCTATCCCAACTCCGGCCAACATATCTTCGCCATACTTGCAATTGATCTGCTTGGGGTTGATCACGGCTAGCGCACCGGGCACCTGCGGCCCCACCGAATGGTGATCCGTCACGATCATGTCCAGGCCATAGGCGTTGCCATCCTCAACTTCGGCCAGCGAGCGAATGCCACAGTCCACCGTGATCACCACGTCTGTACCCTGTTCGCGCAGTTTGCACAGGGCGGCACTGTTCAACCCATAGCCCTCATCGACGCGATGCGGGATATAGGGGCGTGCATTCGCGCCAATGGCCTTTAATGCCGTGACCAGCAGTGCCGTGCTGGTCACGCCATCGGCATCAAAATCGCCGTAGACGACGATCCGTTCGCCGCGCTTGACCGCCCACCGAATACGCGACACTGCTTCATTGATACCACGCATTCGGAAAGGTGCCGCCAGTGCGTACTCACCCAGCAAAAAGCGCGTCGCCGTCGCGTGATCTTCCAGGCCACGATGATACAGGATCGTCGCCAGCGCACGATTCATGCCCAGAAAAGGGGTGTATTGCGGGTTCGTCAGCGCGGGCGAGACTTGCCAACGCTTGGGTGTCAGGTTCACGGCTTAATGCTTGACGCTAGCTAAATCCACTTGCGCCGATACATCAGTTGGGTCAGCAGCGGTACTGCCCGCCGCCGTCCAGCTATCGCTTCGGAGGCCAGATAGAAGCCTGCGAGCCATAGAAAGGCAGCCAATGGAATACCAATAACGCTGCAAAACGACAGCAGAATGATCGTCCAGATGACGCGCGCGTGCGCTGAATGGTAATGAATGGTTGGGTCTTCGCGCCACTCTTTTTTCATGTTGGCAACCAATGCCACGACTCCGGTGACGTAAGACAGGGCGCTGATCATATTGGCTGTACCCTGGTTGATCGTGCGCTGAAGCATGTTCCGCTTCGCCTGAAGCTGCGCCTGTGGGTTACTTACCTGGTTAGCCGCACGATTAAGATTGCTTTCTACCTGATTTAAGTTTTTAAATGGGTCTTGCATCATCACCCCTGCCTTCGCGCCCGGCGCGAACTCTCTTGCAGTTTGCCGATTCATCTCTTATTGTAGATGATAGATTGAAAGCGCACAAAATCCGCTTAACGAACCTTAAAAGGATGCTGCATGACTCGTGTTGTATTTATGGGGACACCCGATTTCGCTGTGCCGCCGCTGCGCGCCTTGATCGAGTCACTCGCTTATGATGTCGTCGGTGTGGTCACACAGCCAGATCGCCCGGCGGGTCGTGGCCGAACGCTGCAAGCCTCACCGGTAAAGGAAAACGCGCTGGCCGCCGGAGTCCCACTGCTCCAGCCGGAAAAACTACGCGCGCCGGGCATTTTCGAGCAGTTGCAAGCATGGCAGCCCGAACTGATTGTTGTGGCCGCGTTCGGGCAAATTTTGCGGCAAAATGTCCTCGATCTGCCGCGTCATGGCTGCATCAATGTTCATGCCTCACTGCTGCCACGCTGGCGCGGCGCTGCGCCGATTCAGGCTGCGATCCGGGCAGGTGATACCAAAACCGGGATCACGATTATGCAAATGGATATTGGCCTGGACACTGGCGCGATGCTCGCCAAACAAGCTGTCGAAATCAGCCGTGAGGATACAGGCGGATCGCTGCACGATAAATTGGCGGCAATCGGCGGGCCGCTGCTCATTCAAACGCTGAATGATTATCTTGCCGGAAAGATCACGCCCGAAGCGCAAGACGAGTCCCAGCAAACTTACGCGCCGATGCTCAAGAAAGAGGACGGGCGGATCGACTGGTCACAACCAGCCGCCGCGATTGAGCGCCAGGTGCGCGCCTACGATCCCTGGCCGGGCACGTACACACTTTGGCACAATGAACCACTCAAAATTCTGGGTGGCTGGTCACAAGCGGGAAATGGAGTCCCCGGCCATGTACTGATGCTGAACGACTCGACGGTGGGCGTCGGCACGGGTGATGGTGTTTTCCAACTGGATCGGGTACAGGTGGCTGGGCGGGGTGCAGTCGAGGCCGGCGCATTTGTGCGTGGTCATAACGATTTTGTAGGGGCAGCGTTGGGTTAGCGTTTTCAAACGTTTCTGCCCGTAATGTTATACTGTGTCTTATTTGATGTTCCGGCATAAAGGCGGTCTATGCGTTATTTAATCACGGGCGGAGCGGGTTTTGTGGGCAGTGCCCTGGCAAATCAATTGGTTGTGGAAGGCCATGAAGTCCGCGTTTTGGATGATCTGAGTGCAGGCGATCCGGGACGGCTCAATGAGTCGATCTCGTTTACACGGGGCGATGTGAACGACATTCCGAAGCTGTGGACGCTGCTGCAAGGAATCGAATGTGTGTATCATGTGGCCGCGCGCGTGAGCGTCACCGAAAGTGTGCTATATCCACACAACTACAACTCTGTCAACGTTGGCGGTACGGTGAGCGTCCTCGAAGCCGTGCGTGATGCGGGCGTCAAGCGAATTGTGCTGGCATCATCGGGTGCGGTGTATGGCGAACAACCGGAACAGCCGCTCCGTGAGGACATGCCGCCCGATCCGCGTTCCCCGTATGCAGTCAGCAAATTGGCCGCTGAATACTATGTCCGCACGACGGGCATTCTGTGGGGCATCGAAACGGTCAGTTTACGTCTGTTCAACGTCTACGGTCCCGGTCAACAACTGCCCACCGCCCACCCGCCGATCATTCCCGCGTTTTTACGTCAGGCACTTAAAGGCGGCTCATTGGTGGTGCATGGTGATGGCAAACAGACGCGCGATTACGTTTACATTGATGATGTCGTGAACGCACTCGTGGCTGCCTCTACCGTGACGGACATCAATCGACTGGTGATCAATGTAGGGAGCGGAGTCGATACCAGTGTTAATCAATTGATCGAAAAAATCAGCCTTGCGTTGGGCAAAGAGTTATCGCCCTTATATGTTCCCACTCAGGGAGGCGGCGCATCGCATATGTGTGCCAGCCTCACCCTGGCGCACGAAAAATTGGGCTATCAGCCGCAAGTGATGCTCGATGAAGGTCTGCGACGCACCATTGAGCAAGACAAGCGGTTCAGCAAGTAATATTTTGCTTTGTGAAGGCTTGCACGGATTGTGCCAGCCCGTTAGAATTAGGCTATTCTCTGCAATTTGTTCCTGGTGGAGTTTTTCCATATGACTGATCAACCAACTACCGCTGCAAACAGCGACGATAAGCCAAAAACCGATCCAGCCTTATTCGCACGGCGGGCGATGGTCTGGGTACTTTCGGCATTGGCCGCAGGCACAACCTGTGCTTTGGTCATCAAGTTTTTTCTGAAAACGGAATTGACAGCAACCGTACCGATCAGCTTTGTCGAAATTCCGCTGCTGCCGCTGGCCGCGTTTCCGCTCACGCTGTTCTTTATGATCTGGTTCGACTATTTCCTGAAAACGCGGATCGTCAACGACTGACACAGACCGATAGGCCGCCGCGCTGGTTATGGCGTGCCGTGTGGCTGGCACTTGCAGTTACGTTTGTGATAAGCGTGGGCGGATCAATTGTACTCAGTATGGGCGCTGCCGATCCGCCGCGTGCCGGATCGCTTATCTGGCACGCGCCCGCAAATATGCTCTGGACGTTAAACTCAGGCGATACGCAATCAACTGCTATCAGTGTTCAGTTACCCACACCACCGTTCACGCTTGAAGTGGTGGCGCATTTTTCGATTAACAGTCCGCACAACGCAGGCTGGTCAGTTCAACTTCAGACCGATGAAGACCAGCCACTTCATAAAATGACGATTTACAACAATTGCACGTTTGCACTTTGGGGAAAAGGGCGCACACCATTTATTCATCTGCAACCGGGTGGCTTGTCCAATCGCCTGACTCTGAATGTGCTTGCCGATCAGTCCGCCACGCTGCGATTAAATGATGAAATCGCCTGGCAGGGTATGCTAAATATGGTGACTCAGCAATCCATTGGCTGGTTGATAAGTGCATCTGCTGGAAACAATGGCGTGGCAGCACTCACCTGGGAACAGATGGCTCTCTACGCTTCGCCGTGATGCCAAACCTGTGGCGATTCATCGTGTCGCTTTTCGCGGCTGTCCTGTTGGCGATAGTGAGTGTAACTTTTTATGGTCGTCTTCGACCCAATCCGTGGGAATTGGTATGGGCAGAGCGCGCGCAGGATCGCTGGTCACTTGCGCCAGGTATTGGCGAACTGCGAATTGCTCCGTATAGTTTGCCTATACCGCCTTTTCGACTCGAAATCATTACGCGCTTTTCGGGTGACTCAGACGCCAAAGCATATTGGCTGGTGCGAACTCGTTATTTGACGCTTTATGTTTTCGGCTATGGACGTTATTCGATTACGGGTAAAGCGTTTACAGGGTCGGTTTGGCTGCGCCCGGTAGGTGAAATGAATCAGATAAGCCTTGATGTAGATAGCAATTTGAGCGGTACGCTTCGACTTAATGGGCAAATTGCATGGCAGGGCGTCATCACGCCGCAAATGCTATCAGCGTCAAGCGGACAGTGGGTCATTGAGGCACAATGCAACTGTCAATCCGGCAGCAGTGCCAAACTTACCTGGATAAGTCTGGCCGTATATAGAACAACTTTACCTTGAAAAGGAAAGATCATGAAGACTGCTGAACGCCGTGTCCACGATTTTCTAAATCAGGCCGATAAAAACCCAGATGACGATGTATGGGGAATCGAAACTCATGCGCTTGATGGTATGCGCGTCTTTGAATGGTGGTCTGCTCAACACGAATGCTTCTGCGCGCTGATTGTGGTCGATGTATTCCCGGAATCGCATGACGTTCGTAAATTGAGGACACGCTATCGTCGTTTTCGGGCGGCTCGCAACCGAAAATTAGTGGAAGAAATGGTACGGGATGGCGACTCGCGCGAAGATGCGATTAGCGTCATCTATTGCACGCCACTTTTCCTCGGAATTTTATGTACAACGAGTGAACCTGTCAGGCCACAGGAAGCAGCCGCAATCATGATCGAGAATGGCTTGCAACTTTACAACGGCGATTCTGTCGATTAATGCCATCAGAACGTCGATGTGCTACAAAATTGTGGTCACACTGAGCCGTTGGCGTGGACGCACCATGCTAACGGCCTGACTGTGCCAATGTCTGGTAAAAAAATGTGATCACACCTTCGGTGACTACTCGGCATCACCACCCAACGGTATATCATCGGGAGCGGCCATGCTTGCTTCAATCGAAGCTGGGTCTTCACCTTTTTCGAGCCGATCCACGACATGATTGAATTCGTCGCCCAGGTCTTCGCCCGTTTCGTCGCTCATCTGGCGCATGTAACGCCCCAAAGTAGCCGGGTCAGCATCCGCCAGATCAGCTAGTGCCGAGTCGTCGCTTTCGGCACTACCAAAGCGGCTGCCAAACGATTTGGCAACCCCTACGCGCGTGATCCAGCGTGTCATATGGGTACTACCGCAATAGGTACAAGTCGGCACGGCTTGATCGTAGTCGGCATAGGTCTTATAAGTCAGCATCACGCGACGCTGGCAGTTATCACAACGGAAATCATATGAGGGCATATTCGCCTCCTTCTCGGCATTTTTCTGACGGGTAATTATAACATGCTGTCACGAATGACTGACCACTTGCTCGGCCATTCGTGCCGCTGCCGGGTCAGCAATCACGCGGCCTCCACGCACGGTTGCGCCAATCACAATTGCCGCACTGATCAACACCAGATTCTTGATGATGTACTGTCCTTCGAGTGTCGGTGCATAGGGGAACTTCACGAATACTTCTGCCGGAAAAAAGAAGATCGGCAGAATCGTACCGATCATCTGCACGAACAAGAGCAGCAGCGTCGCCCGCATGAAGCGCCCGCTGATCAATCCCAGGCCAATGATCGTCTCCCAGGCCGCCAGAAAAGGTATACTCAGGTTCGGCTGCATGACGCCAAAAGTCAGGGTGCTGATCGTGCGCGCCGCCAAATCCTGCGCCGGGCTTAGCCCCGGAAAAAACTTGAGGAAGCCGAACCAGAAAAAGACGATCCCAAGTGAGATACGCAGCAGCGTCACGCCGTAGCGTGCCATCCAATTTGTGACGCTCTTATCGACTGTGTTGAACCATGTATAGATAGTTGCCATCATTCTCCCTTCCGTTCCCTGATCCGTGAGACGTAAATTTGTCCAAAGCATTGGCAGTTCCCGCACAACCCATCAGCCTTCCACCAAATTGGATGCGGCTGCGTGCCTGCCTGCCAGAGTTGAAAATCGTCGCGGCGGGGCAATTTGTGATGGGCGATGATTATGGTTCCGGTGAGGCACAACCCGCGCACTACTTACACCTGGAATCTTACCAGATCGCGCGCTATCCGGTTACAAATCTGGAGTATGTCACTTTTGCACTGGCAACGCGGCGCTCACTGCCGATGCGCTGGCCGCGCCCGGCACGCTGGTTGGAAGACGCCGCGCTGCCGGTTTGTGTCACATGGCCGGAAGCGATGGCCTATTGTGCGTGGCTAGGCAAAGAAACCAGGGCGCGCGTGCGGCTGCCCAGCGAAGCCGAATGGGAAAAAGCCGCCTCGTGGAATCCAGAACGTGGGATCAAAACGCTGTATCCCTGGGGAAACGATTTTGACCCGGCTTACTGCAATACCGAAGAATGCAAACTCGAAATGCTGACCCCTGTCGAAACGTTCCGACCTGCCGGTGATAGTTTTTACGGCGTAAGCGATCTGATCGGCAATGCCGCCGAGTGGACATTGGCGCGCAAAATGCCCTATCCGTACAGCAGCGCCGGGGGACGCCACGATCCCAACGTCGTTGAAATGCGAGTCGCGCGGGGTGGCAGTTTTGCCAGTGAAGGTAAACGCACGACGGCGATGTTCCGGCAATATTTAGCGCCGGATGATCGCCGCCAGGCGGTGGGCATACGGATCGTCGTGGAAGGCTAACGATGTTTTCCAAAATGATAGATTATTCGCTACACTTAGTCACACTTATTGATCGCCAAACAGCCGATGGTGAGCCGCGATGCCTGCGAAACTCCAAATTTTCATCTCCTATGCCCGCAAAGATGGCGCGGATGAGGCCGAACAGCTTTACAATGACCTGACTCGGCGCAGGATCGGTGCCTGGCGCGATACCCAAAATCTCGATCCCTATCAGGATTTTGGCGGAGAGATCGAGACGGCGATTGCGGAGGCGTCGCATGTGTGCGTGATCGTCACACCCGATATTCGCCGCGCGGATAGTTTCGTGCGCCGAGAAATCGCCTTTGCGCTCGAAGAAGGCAAGCCGATCATTCCGCTGGTCTTCCCCGGTGGCCGCCGCCCGATCACGATCATCAATCACACCTTTCTCGATTTCAGCGATTGGGAGGGCGGCATGGCGCTGCTCCTGGAACGGCTCAACCGCGCGGGCATCGAGGAAATTTCGCCACAAACCCAGCGCGAACATGAACTGGCCTATTTACAGGAGATCGGGCAGCGATACGACCTCTGGCGCGATTTGTATACCGATATGGCCGCACAGGCGCACATCGAGACGCCCAAAGTGAAGGTCAAATCGGGTGCTGCCGCCCGCCATCTGGATATGGCGCACGACCTGTTCAAAAACATTGACCACAGCATCGACGACTCACAGGCTAAGACCCTGACCATTGCCAGCTTCGATGAACTGCGTGAGGGCATTCGACAGCATCAGCGGGTGGCACTGATCGGCGACCCCGGCGCGGGCAAGACGACCACACTGGAACGGCTGGCCTACGAACTGGCGACGACTGCCGCCGAAGATGAGGGCGCACCGCTGCCTTTGTTCGTCCGGTTGGGCGGCTTCGACGGGATAACCGTCGGTGCATTTGAAAGTTACCTGGCGGCGCAGTTCGGCGAGTCGCTCACGCTGCACGACTATTTCCCGACGCGCGTCTTTGTGCTGCTGGATGGGTTGAACGAGATGCAACCCGCCGGAAGCGCAGTTGTTGAGGCATGGTTGAAGGCACATCCGCAAACGCCCGTGATCGTCTCATGCCGAAAATTGGATTATGTCGGCCTGAAGCTGTCCTTACAGCGGATCGATGTGCTGCCGCTGGATGTGCGGCGCATTCGCCTGTTCATCGGCAACTATTTGGAAGATGCCGAACGGGAGCAGTTGTTCTGGGCATTAGGCGGCGCGCAAACCGCCGAAGCCTGGGCATGGTATCAACGTGAAGCGGAGAACATTGAATTTGATGATTTCTGGTTTGGGGCGGACGAACCCGGTTACGATTTTGAACCCGAACATCGCCATTTGCTAGCCGTGCGTGCGGGGCTTCTGGAAAGGGGCGACTTGCCGGGGATGCTGGGCGTCGTCCGCAACCCATTTCTGTTGTACATCACGGTTAGCCTGTTCACCCGCAGCGGACGACCACCCGCCAATCGAGGTCAGCTATTCGATCAATTCGTCGCGCTCCTGATGGAAAAACGCGGTAAACCCGCCGCCATCACGCGCCCGCCCTGGATCGCCGAAACGATCCAGCGCCGAGCATTAGCGGCATTGGCCTATCGAATGCAGGCCGAAAAACTGGGCACGATCATCGACGCGATAAAGGCGTTGCAAATTGTGGGTGAGGCGGTTGGCAAAGAAGCGGATGCTGATCAGTTGCTGTATCTGGCGGCCAGTGCCAGCTTGATCGAACGTGGTAAGACGGTACGCTTTGCCCACCAGCTGATTCAGGAATATTTCGCCGCCTATGAGATGGCCGAGGATATGCGGCGCGGCGTCCCGGCAGATAAATATTTCCCCGGCGAACGCTGGTGGGAAGCGGCGGGTTGGGAAGAAACCGCGATCCTACTGGCCGGGATGCGCGGCGACGCCACCGAGGTCGTGCGCTGGCTGACGCCCGTGCAACCAACATTGGCCTATCGCTGTGCGACGGAGAGCGGCTCACCCTGCTCGGCAAGCGCATTGCAAGCCCTCTATGAACCCACTCCCGGCGCGCGGATCACGCCGCTGGCACGTGCCGAATGGGGACGCATCCTCAGCGAACGGGGTGATACCCGCCCCGGAGTCGGGCTGCGCGCGGATGGCTTGCCCGATCTGGAATGGTGCGATGTGCCCGCTGGTGAATACCCGATTGGCGGTGACTCACAGGCATACGGATCACTTCCTGCCGGAACGGTGTCGCTGGCCGCCTTCAAAATCGCCAAATACCCGGTCACTTACCGCCAGTTCCAATCGTTTATCGACGCGGAAGACGGCTATCGCAACCCGCAATGGTGGGCAACCCTGCACAAAGACGGCCAGCAAGAGCAGCAAAATGGCCCCGCTGAGCAGTATTTCAAGTTCTGGAATCACCCGCGCGAAAATGTCTCCTGGTACGAAGCGATGGCCTTTTGCCACTGGTTAACCGATAAAGTAGATCGTGGGTTACTTCCCTCTCCATTGGGAAACGGGGTAAAGTCGCAAATCCGGCTGCCCACCGAACAGGAATGGGAAGCCGCCGCACGCGGTCCGCGAGGTCTCAGCTATCCGTGGGGGGATGACTACATCCCCGGTTACGCCAATGTTGACGAAACAGAAGATGGCACTGGGCCGTATTATCTGCGCCAGACAACGGCAGTGGGCATGTACCCGCAAGGCATACCCTGGTGCGGGGCGCTGGACATGAGCGGAAACGTCTGGGAATGGACATTGACCGAATACAACTCAAATAACAACAGAAATATAAGTAATAATAATACTCGTGTGGTGCGCGGCGGCTCTTGGAACTTCAATTCACAGAACGCGCGCGCGGCCTGTCGTAACGACGACCTGAACATTCGTAACAGGTACGTTGGCTTGCGTTTCGCTCTGTCCGTCCCTATTACCTAGCTCTGATCTCTGTTGCTCTGCGCTCTGAATCTCTGATCTTCTGACTCTGAGTCCGACGCGAAGCGCCTCGAAATTTTTTGCATTTTCATGTAGTAAACACAGTTTGCTAAACTCAAGCGACGGCGGGTACAGAATTTACCGCTTCCGGTTCACCCAGTTCATCTTCCGGCGGCAAGATCAGCACCGAAATGAAGATCGCAATTAATCCAACGATAATCAGCGCCGCAACTTGCAACAGCACCGACAGTGTCAGCGCGTTGATGATCGATTGAACCATACTTTCGACCAGCACTGTGATCGCCTGGGTCGCTTCGCCAAAATCCAGATTGGCTGCACCGTTTTCGTTGATTCCCCTGTTGCCGATGCTATTTCCCAACGGCAGGATGAACACCGGGATCAGCGAAAAGAAGCCGCTCACCACCAGCGACACGCCAAGCCAGCGGAACAGTGCCTTGAAGGAGCGGATCGTCACGATCACGATCAGGCACATGAGCGCCACCGGAATCAAAAACAGCAATGTCAATAAGCGCCCTTGCAGCACCACCGCCGAACGAAACTGGTTGAGCTTAAATAGATCAACGTGGTTGTTATCGGGTGAATTTATAGGTGTAGTTGGTTGACCGTTGATAATATCATCCAGCAAGTTCCATTGATCGGGTAGCTGTTTGGAGACGATCAAAAGGGCTGAGGTGAAGGCCGCTTTCATTGTGTTCTTTTCGGTATCGCCGGGCGGGTTACAGGGCGTCAGCCTGGCGAAGCTATCCGTCTCTTTGAAATCTGTGATAGCCGTAATTTGATCGGTTTGGCAGCGCGGCAGACGTGTCACAAGTGAGGTCATGGCGTCGCTCATACCGGCTTCTGTCAAGCGTTGTTTGAGCGCAGTAAAGTCCAAAAGAATTTCGGGCGTAACCGTCTTGCCATTGATCCAGTTGAACAGGGCGTCTATATCCTCATTGATGCGCTGATCGATTTCGGCGGCGCGCATCAGCTTAGACGAAAGGGTAGCCCAGGCGTCAGGCGGCAGCTTTTTGAACAGTTCGCCCGCTTGCCGAGGGGTTGTCTCCTCAGATGAAAAGTTCTGAATGACTGCCGTCATCAAATTGGTATAAGCAAACGAATTTTGCAAAGCATTTTTGTAATTATTGGCGTCCAGCGCCACCCGATTGGCATTGAACAGCCAGAACGCGCAGGCTGTCGCCGGGGCGATCAGGATGAACAGGACGATTGCCAGACTTCTACCGAGACAGCGCATAGGGGCAAATCCTTGCAGGCGATGATATTTAACTTAACAAATGCGCCCTCACCCTAAATCCCTCTCCCGAAGGAGAGGGACTTTCAAACCAGATGACCACACTCTGACTCCCCTTCTCTGTAAACGGAGAGGGGGTTGGGGGGAGGTTAATCCTGCTTACTTGAGAATCAGTCCCAATGTACTGACAACAGTGTTCGCATCCGCCGACGTGCTGTAGATGACTGCACTCTCGAACTCATCCAGCAGCCCCAACGCCTGCCCGACACTTTGCCGATCCGCTAATGAGCTGGATTTCATACTGTCGGCAGCATTTTTGGCATAGCTGTAGACTGCCGTCAAATCGAGGAACAGCAGTTGGTTATAGCTCTTGGGAAGCAGCGCCGAAACATTTTTCCAGGCCGTGCTGCCACCTGATGTCAGGGTATCGGTGCCCTTGATCGCGGTTGCGGCAGGTGTAACACCACTGCCTGTCGAAAGGATAAAGGTATCGCCTGCCACACCGTAGCCGACGCGCACCGGGCTATCGCCCGCAACCGTGTACAGTTTATCGCCCAGGCTGACCGGCTTGACACCCACTTTTCCAGCGAGTCCGGTGTTCAGTTTTTCAACGAAACTGTTGGCTTTGGCAGTATCGGTTGTGGCGACGATCAGCGTGTTATCAAACGGCCACTGTCCCTTGCTGGCGACAGCCAGATCGCCCGTCTTGTTGGGAGTCATGTACAGCGCAAATTCGCCGCCCGTCCAACTCAGAATATCGGCCTTGATGTCCAGATCGAACGCTTCTTGCAAGCCCTTCTCGATTTGTTCAAAACCTTGTTCGGCCTGATCAGTGTTCAAGCCAGGGGCACGTCCCATGTTGGCCGTGAACTTGGACAGAGCGATAAGCTGCTGCTGTGCCTGCGTATAAATCTGCGCCAGATTCGAGCCGAAAATGACGGCCATCGCATTTGACGGGATTTGCCCGATCAATTTGCCGGAGAGCGGCTTTTGGGCAAGCATGTTCGCGGGCAAACCAAGCAGATCGGTGTACTTTTTGATGGCGTCCGGGTTTGTCGCGGCGGCAATGTCCAGTGCCAGCAGCTTACCACTCGAACGCGCAGCCAACGCTATACCGTCGATCACTTTGTAGGCATCGCTCAGCAGGGCTTGCTGTGGATCGGTTGCTTCTGGCGTGGCATTCGCTTGTGGAGTCGAGTCCATCAGGCGCGGCGAAAATTGAGCAGTCAGGAATTGAAGATGGAACAACCGCTGTCCGAAATAAGCGATCAGGCCGCTGTTCGGATCGAGCAGGCCGACTACTTTTTTGTAGCTTGGATCGGCACCTAAGGTCGGCTTCTTGTTCGTGATGACATCGATCATGGCCGTCACCGCCGACGATGGGCCGATCACCGCGTAGCCAGCCGTGCGGACGATGCTCACCTGTGCCAGCACATTGCTGTAGATCGTGGCCGCGTTGCCGTTTAGCTTGGCGTCAGCCGTCGTGAACTTGAGGCCTTGCTTTTCAACAACCGCTAATACCGCTTTGAGGAACGCATCAGCCCCGGCTTCGTCCTTGATCGTCAGAATCGCCAGTGCGTCTGGTCCTTTTATCCGCATCGTTTGAGGATTGGCTTTCGGATCGACCTGCGCCAGAAAAGCATCACTGATGATGCCACCCACCGCGACATGATCGCCCAGCCAGCTCAGCACGTCCTTTTGAAAAGTCGCCGGACGGCCAAGTAGTTGCGTCAGACCCTTGTCAATGTCCGCATACAAGTTGGCCGGGACGGGAATACCCGCCTTTTTGAGTAGATCGGTGAAGGTGCTGACCGTCTTATCGAAATCTGCTGTTTTCAAGTCAGCATAAACGCCCACATCGGCGGGCATAAGATCGGCTAACGAGATGGTGGCCGCTGCGACGGGGCGGGGTGCAAAGCCCACCACGCCAACGGCCAATACCACAAACAACGTAAAGCTGAGGATTTTTCTTATTCGCTGCATATCGAAAGCTCCCTTTGCAATTAACCCAACACAACAATCAGTACGCAGCGTTGATGGAATTGGTTGCGGTTTGCCGACTCCTTATTCCCTCATTTCGGACGGCGTTGGGTGATCTTCCATCAGTTCAACTTCAATCGGTTCGCCGCTGGTTGCATCTTCGGCGGAAGGGTGCATTACACTGATTTCGGGGGCAGGCAGGGCTTGCTGATCGAAACCTTTGGAAGCCGGATGACCCAGCATCGTGATTTTGCCGTCGATGAAAGCGCCTTCTTCGGTGGTGATCGAAGCGGCGCTCAGATCGCCCCAAACGCGCCCGGTACGTTGCAATTGAATGCGCTGTCCGCTCACATCGCCGCGCACTGCGCCCCCAATCGTGACGTTGTGGGCGTGAATATTGGCAGTGATGCGCGCCGTCTCGCCAATCATGATATTGCCATCTATTTCTATCGAACCGTCGAACGTGCCATCGATCCGCACATTGGCGGCGCTGTTCAGTTCACCGTGCAGGGTTGTGTTTGGGCCAATGACAGTCTCAAAGCCGACAGGCTGACGCGGCGGTTGCTGCGCGGCTGGCACGGTTTGCGTCCCGGTGGCTGGGTTTGTCGGCTGAGTGCCGGGCGTTGACTGCGGGGGTTTACGTCCTCCGAACATAGTGTTTACTCCTCAAACTAGGGATTACGTTACACGCTTTACCGCATTCGACTATAACCATGCGTTAGCGCGGCGTCAATCCGGTTGCAAAGGCTGTACCAGCAATTCGTTAGCGCGCTTCCAAAGACTCGCTAGAATTAGCATAAGTTATCAATATCGTGATGAGGTGAGGATTTCATGCAAAATGTGGCGGTGCTTGGCCTGGGCGTCATGGGCGCGGGGATGGCAAACAATATCCGAAAGGCGGGTTTCGGACTCTCCGTTTATAACCGAACGCGCGCCAAAGCCGAAGCGTTTGCCGGGCAGGGTGGGCGTATCGCTGAAACGCCGCGTGAAGCTGCTACCGATGCTGATCTGATCCTGAGCATGGTGGGCGATGATGAAGCGTCCCGCGCGATGTGGCTGGGTGCAGACGGTGCATTGGCGGGGGCGAAACCCGACGCGATTTTGGTGGAATGCAGCACTCTGACCATTGACTGGATACGCGAACTGGCGGCATTAACCGCTGAAAAAGGGAACGTGCTGCTTGATGCACCTGTTACAGGCAGCAAAGATGCTGCCGAAGCGGGTACGCTGGGCTTGCTCGTTGGTGGCGATGCCGATGTTTTGGAACGTGCCCGCCCTGTTCTGACGGTGATCAGTCAACGCATCACGCACATGGGCGCAAGCGGCGCGGGTGCAACTATGAAACTGGTCAATAATCTGATGGCGGCAGTGCAAGCAGCTTCGCTGGCCGAGGGTTTGGTGCTGGCCGAACGCGCCGGGTTGAATATGGAACAAGTGGTGTCACTACTGGTGAGCGGCTCAGTAGCAAGCCCTATCGTAAAACTCAAGGCACAGCGGATGGTTGATCATCATTACACCGAGACCGCCTTCGCGCTGCGCTGGATGCACAAAGATACAACCTATGCCCTGCGCGCGGCGGATGAGTTTGGCGCACCGCTGCCCACTGTCGCTACTGCCCGCGAAGTGTACCGGATGGCGCGCAATCTGGGATTGGAAGATGCAGATTTTGCCGCAGTCATTGAGGCATTGCGTCCGAAAACTTAATGTGAGCCACGTTAAATGAGGTGAAGCATGTCCACTGCGATCCGTTTGATTTTGCTGGATGGGTTGAACATTATTGGAGATCGGCATCGGCAATTTCTGCCATTGGAACATTTTCCGTTCACGATTGGCCGTGCCCGCGAATGTGACCTGGTGATCGATAGCACCCAGATTTCGCGGCAGCACGCCCGCCTGGAAATGGATCACGAACAGGTTGTCATCGTCGATATGGGCAGCACCAATGGCAGCTACGTTAATGGTGAACGGCTTGTTCCAAACATGCTGCGCCGTTTGCGTGCCGGGGATAAGATCAATCTGGGGCAGGTCTGCACCGTCGAATTTGATGATCCAGGCACGACGTTGCAGGTGTTACCGATTCGACTGCGCGATGATGGGCTGAACCTTGATGAAGACGCCGCGCAGGTGATCATCAACGGCAAACAGCTTGAACCCGCGCTGAGTCCCGGTCAATTTATGCTGCTGGCGCTATTAATTCATAACGAGGGGCGGGTTGTTACCCGCGAAGAAATCCGCGATTATGTCTGGGGGCCGGACGAAGATGTGACCGATCAGACGATTGACGCGCTGGTGAGTCGACTACGTAAACGTTTGAACGAAGCCGATCCGAGCCACGAATATGTGATCACGCGGCGCGGTTTTGGCCTGATGTTTCGCAATCGCGGGACGGGCTTGCCCATGAGCGAAGCCGGAGAAACCGCCCCGATTGATACTGTTTGATACCGTCTAATCAATCTTTGACCAGAAAGCGCAGCATCCCGCTCTGGCTGACGAGCGGTAAACTGATGGTCAGCGTCGCGCCCTGATTCGGACCTTCGGATTCTGCCCAGATGCGCCCCTTATGAGCTTCGACAACGGATCGGGCGATTGGCAGCCCCAAACCCATACCGTTGTACTTGCGCGTCATGTGATCGGCCACCTGATAGAAATTCTCGAAAATCCGCTCCAACTGATCGGGCGGGATGCCAATGCCACTGTCCTGCACACGAATCCAGAGGTCAGAAGCGTGTCGCTCACTGAACATTTTAATTGTTCCGCCCGGCGGGGTGAACTTGATAGCGTTGTTCAAGACATTGGTGAGCGCCATTTGAAGTTTCATCAAATCGACGTGTACGACATCCGACAGGGCGGGGTACGAAATTTCGATGCGCTGCTGTTTGGCTGCGGCTAACGATTGCGACTCGTTATGTGCCCCTTCCATGATCTCCGCAAGCGAACAGACGGTGCGCGATAGCTCGGCCTGCCCCAACTGTAGATAGCGCAGATTAGTCATATCTTCGATCAGGTCGCCCAGGTGCTGCGCGCTGGCAAGCACAGCGGCGGCATGTTCGCTGGCTGTACCCTGTGCTTCTTCCTGCAAAAAACTGGCATAGCCAACGATGATGCTGAGCGGCGTTCGCAGTTCGTGGGAGGCCACTGCGATAAAATCATTTTTGACTTTATCGACTTTATCCAATTCTTCATACGCTTTTTTGAGAGCTTCGGCCTGTGATGCGTTTTCAATGGCTACCGCTGCCTGAGACGCCAGAATAGTCAGGTGGTTACGATCATCATCTGTCCAGGCGGGGCCGATCCGGTTGACAACTTCCAGCACGCCGATCACCTTGTCCTTGATCCGCATCGGTACGCCCATCAAAGATCGTGTCTGGAAAGCGGTCTGGTTATCCACTGTCCGATTGACGCGCGGGTCCTGGGTGGCATCCTGAATGATGATCGAGCGATTCTCACGAATGATTGCCCCGGCCACACTGCCATCCATCGGTACTGGAATACCCTTCATCGACTGTGCGTTGGCGGTATTGGTGGCCGCAAAGTGAAGTTCATTCGTGCGTTTATCGATCAGCAGGATCGAGGCCGACTCCGCCTTCGTGATCTCCGAAGCCGCTTCCATGATGTAATTCAACAACGGGTCTAGCGCGAAGTTCGAGTTCAATACCAGACTCACCTCAAGCAACCGCTTGAGAATTTGATTTTGCTTCAATAAGCTGGCGACTGGCTGGAGTGGTGCCGTTGTCATATTTTTGTTTATCCCAGGCAGCAGGAATGAATGGGACGATTATAATCAATGCCAGATCGCTAAGCAATCATCCAACTTCTAATTAAGACTGCAATAAAGGTTAAGGGGAGTCACGTTAAATGACTCCCAATTTGATTCTATTTGGCCGGAGAGCGCAATGTGCCGGTGCCGTTGTTCCCGTTGTTGGCGGCATTGCCATTATTCGCGCTGTTGCGCCGGGCACGCCCCAATGGGCCGCTGGGCGGCGGTGTTGGTTCGGGCGCGGGGGGTGGTGCGCTCCTTGCCAGCATATCGGGTTTGATCGGCACGAAGATCGAGATGTGTGTGCCTTCGCCCTTCGCGCTTTTCAGTTCGAGTTGACCTTCGGCTAATTCGGCACGTTCACGCATGTTGATCATGCCCAGGCTGCCGCGCTTTTCATAGTTATCGTTGACGGCTTTCACATCAAAGCCCAGACCGTCGTCCTGTACCTCTACCACAACTTCATCGCCCTTGCGGGAGATGCGTACCCAGATGTGCGCGGCCTGAGCGTGCTTACGGGCGTTATTGACCGCTTCCTCAACAATATAGAATAAAACGCCCTGTGCATTCGACTCCAGAAACGTATCCGCGCCCGGCTGTGCTTCAACGGTCACATCCAGGTTGTGCGTTTCTTTCATCTTTTCGGCTAACTGCACAAACGCCGCCGAAAGCCCCTGTGTTTCCAGGACGAGTGGCCGCAGCGTGAACAGCATATGCCGAATTTCTTTGGTGGTGCGGCGTGCCAGTTCTTCAACCTTGTAGAGTTCACCACCTGCATCTTCGGGGCGGCGCTCCAACAGCGTGCGAATGTAGTTGACGCGCATCGCAATCGCGGCCACGCTCTGTGTCGGGCCGTCGTGCAGGTCACGCGCCAATTTCTTGCGGGCGTCTTCTTCCACTTCAACGATGCGTTCTTTTTCCTGCCGCAAATTCTGATACAGCACCGCATTTTGCAGGGCAATCGTCGCCTGCGTACCAATCGCAGTCAACAGTTCAACGTGTTCATCCGAAAAGGCGTTGGGCATATTGCTACCAAATAACAGCACGCCGTACCGCTCGAACCCGGCACGTAATGGAATCGCCAGGATCGATCTGGCTTCGGCAAATGCGCCAAAATATTGCAGTTCGGGGTCATGGTGAGCATCCGCCGCAAAGACCGGATCGGATTGGTTAAGCGCCAGGCCAAGTACGCCGCGCTGACCCGGCACAACGACCTGCTCATCCGTCCGGCTGAAACGCCGCGCCGTCGCTACGTGAAGCTGCTTACCCCGGAACAGCAGTACGGCACTGATCATTTTGTTGTTCGATCCCATTTCGCGCAAACCCAGCACACCCACATCAAGCGCCGCATCCAGCACTTTGGAGTAGTTCAGCGTAGCACCGAGTGTGCTTGCCATCTCGTAAATGGCACGGGCACGTTCACGGGCGGCACTCAACCGATTCGACTCGATCACCCCTTCGTCAAGCACCATCAGTTGCGGTTTGTCCTCAACATCCTTGAAGGCACTGACCAGACTGGTCAACAGCGTTGTGAGTGCCAGAAATAACAACCCGATCAGGAGCGGCACCACTTGTGTACCCGACACGTTGGGCAGCAGTGCCACCAAACCCAGACTCAAAACGCCAATAATCCCGGTTGTGACCAAGCCAAGAATGCGACCATAGCGCAGTGAGGCGGTGATGATCGCAAACAGACTCGCGCCAACCATCACCAGCGGCGAGGCATCCGACGCCCAGAAAAAGGCCATCGCCAGCAGCACATCGCCCGCCAGCGTCGCCGGACGCAGCACGCCATCCGATACATTCAGGATGAGCAGCACGCCCACGAGCAGGTTATAAATGACAGCCGCCGCGCCAACCACCAGATCGGGTTGTGAGAGTCCCACCGTGCCGCTGGAGTCGGGCAGCGTTGCCAACGCGGCCATCGCGCTCAGCGTGAGCAGCCAGCGCAGCCCGAATAGTATCCAATCAAGTCGACGTGAAGGAGCGGAAGGTCTGTTCAACGTCAATATCCCACAATAAAAAAGCCGTGAACCCTATTATAGCGGTTTCACGGCGTACAGACAGTTTCAGTGCGGTTTGTCTTTTAAGTATTACTGTGCCCGATAATGGACTCGAACCATTGACCTCGCGCATGTGAAGCGTGCACTCTAACCAACTGAGCTAATCGGGCTTATTGTAACCACCTTTGTGGTTTGGTCGCTTTCCGTTGCCTCTGTTCAGACTACCAAAATTAGCTGTTAGACTATGGCAGTTTGGACAAAGAAGTCGGAGGTTTTCAGGTCGATTATTCGCTACATCCCCGTCAATATGATCAATATTCAAAGGTACTCGGCCTGTTTCGGGATGCCTTTGTGACCATCCACATTCAGAACACTTTTCGCCGTAGTTTAGACGCATCCATTTCCGTATGTGATCAGAAATAGCAAAAAAGCTACCCTGATAGCCCGTTTCAAATCCGTCAAGCCACCGCTTGATATAGACATTATATTGATGTTCGAATTGACAACGATTGTCACAGAACTTATCAACAGCGCGTTTGACTTCTTTGCCGCAAGCGGGGCAGATTGCCCTGGGCTTTTTCGGATTTGGCATCGACCTTGCCTGCTGAGAATGCCGCGACCAAGAATTAGTATAACATCTGGCTTATAAGCTGACAAGGGCAATTTTTGCGGCTACAATCCTTGATCGGGCAAACCCACACATCGAAAGGACGCGCTGCCATTGAAGCGTTGGAAGACTCGCACTCGTGTGCTGCTGCTGCTGGTCAGTATGGCAGTGGCCGCAATGGGTTATGTGCTGTATACCCGCTACAATGCCGATTTCCCGACAGCACAGGCGATCCTGATCGTGCAGAGCGGCGGCGTACATATCACCCACGCGGCAGGCGCGGCAACTGATGTTACGTCTGCCGACAAATCGGTATTGATTAGCGCGGGCGATACGTTCGAAACGAACGGTCTGGCGACACTGAGCTTTACCGATGTTACGGCAATCGATCTATTTCCGGGGACGCGCCTTCGACTCGATCAGTTTGGGAAAAGCGGCGATGATCTACAGGTGAGTCTCTCAGTGTTGGCAGGGCAACTGGTGAGCCGGATCGGATCATTTGCGGATTCGCGTGCTTACTATCGTACAATCCTTGCGCCGCAGGTGATCGCCCAAACGCAAAGCGGTCAGTTCGTCGCGGCGGTAAGCGGAGAGCGGGTACTGCTCGGCGCGATGAATGGTACGACTGTCGTAACGGCTTCCGATACCCTGACGATCCCGGAAGGCAACGGCGTAATCATCGAGAAGGGAATCGCAAACACCCCGCCCCAACCCTGGAGTCCGGTACGAGTACCGCTCTATCGACCTGATGGTTCATCGCTTGTTTGGCCGATCACTTTTTCATCAGCCAACAGCACAGACAGTTTCATAATGGTTTCAGATCGGGCACTGCTCATGCCATCCGGCACTTACACATTGTCCGTCGATCTGCTGCAACCGTATACCCTGTCGAACATCGTCTTAGTACCCGGCAAATTGCTGGAACTGCCCGTGACCCTGAGCGAACTCGTCTTCAACGTGACGGACGCCGACGGCAAACCGATCACTTCCCCGGCATTGATCGCCTCTGCGCCCAATAATCATCAAGCGAATGTGCAGCCTAATATGCCTGTACTGCTCGGCCCCGGCTCAACATCGCTCAACATCGCGCGCAGTGATGCTCCCGATCTGTGGCAGTCTACCGGAAAACTGGACGTGCTGCCCGGTCAACGCTTGCCCGTCCTGATGCGGAATGATCTGTTTGGCAGCGGATCGTTACAGATCAGTGTGACAGGAACGGACGGTACGCCGCAAACCGCCAGAGTGTCAATCTATCCTGAAGGCAGTGATGAAAAAGCAACTGCCACGAATAACTATCGCGTCGAATCGCTTCCCCCGGCACTGCCACGCGGAAAATATGCGGTTGTAGTCATGGTGCGGAACAGTATCGCAGCACGTATCCCGGTGACGATCAATACAGGTGAGGTAACGACGCTCAAAGTGGAGATGGGGACGCTGGCCGTCAGTTATACCGACTCAGCAGGACGGGCAATTGCTCAGCTTGTGTATATCGCGTCGGAAGGAGAGATGACACGGCTAGCCCTGCCCATCGAGCAGATGCGAAACACTCCCTATGGCTATGGCCTGACCACCGGGCAAACCATCATGGTTCCTGCCGGGCGCTATGTGGTCAAGATTGGGGATGCGCGTGTGCCGCCTCAAACGGTCACGGTGACAGGTGGACAAACTGCCCAGATCACTGTCACAGCGCCCTAAATTGCCCTAATTGACTTTGCGCCAGACGGCCAGCACGCGCCCCTGTACCTGGATTTTGTCTTTGTCCACATAGATCGGTGCCATTGTAGGGTTGGCAGGCTGCAAGCGAACGCGCGCCCCTTCATCATAGAAATGCTTGAGCGTGGTTTCGTTGCGCTCAGAGAGCCACACCGCTACCATTTCGCCGTTGCGGGCTACTTCCTGCCGACGCAGGATCACCACATCGCCATCGCTGATCATCGAGTCGATCATCGACTGACCGGAGACAGTAAGAGCGTACACCTGCTCCTGATCCGCCGCGCCGAGCATCATACGCGGCACCTGAATCACATCATCAGTATCATAGTAGTAGCCAAAGTCATCGCCGGGGTGTGGCACCGGGGCGCTGGCAACAATGCGGCCAACCATCGGCACCGGGATGATGTTTCGATCCTCAGCAAAGCGAAAAGGCACTTCTAGCACAGTGGCGTCTTTGTCTTTGTTGATCCGAATGCCGCGCGATTTATCGGGCGTGCGCGTGATGAAACCACCATCGACCAGTTTGTTCAGGTTGTAGTTGACGACAGACGTAGAAGCGATGTCACACGCTTCGCCAATTTCGCGGATCGTGGGTGGATACCCGGTCTCATCCAACTGAACACGGATGAAGGCCAAGATCGCGCGCTGACGTTGTGAAAGTGAATCGAGATTCATAATTGACGTTCCCAGTCGAATATCCGACTTTTTGTTCGATTTTTCAAACCGAATTATAGAGCGAACATCGGTTCGGAGTCAAGCATATGTTCGATATTTTGATCAAATTGGCTAGACTCATGCTTGTAAGCTAATCAGGAATCACGCTAATGAAGCGGTTCAAATACGGCCTTATCGTGTTGATAACGCTGATTGTTATCACGTTTTTGGGATATTCAGTCAGGGCAGCAGGCAGCCCGGTTGCCGCCGAAGGTACATTGACGGTTCTGGCACAGGGGATGGGCGCGCCGGACGATCTGGCACTTGGGGCGGATGGCACGATCTACTTTGGCGATCTGGGCGTTGGCAAAGTGCTGGCTGTTGCACACGGTGGCAAAGTGACGCCGATCAGCCCGAAGATGAGCGCGCCCGAAGGAATCGTCGTCTTGAATGATGGCAGTCTGATAGTTGCGGAGCAGGCCAATAACAAGCTGTATCGACTCGATCCGGTGACACAGACCCTCTCCTTGTTTTATGCGATTGGTAATGCGACCAAGAACGCGGGCATTGATAATATTTACCACGACTCCGTGACGGGCGATCTGATCATCCCGGATGCACCAACTGGCCGCATCTTGCGCCTATCGTCTGACGGCAAAACGATCCAAGTGATCGCGTCCGGCTTCCGCCGCCCGACAGCCGTTGCGATTGCGCCCGACGGAACGATCTATGTCTGTGATGAGTACGGCCAATCCATCCAAAGTATCGCGCCTGACGGCAAGATTCGATTGATCGCACGCATCCCCACACCCGATGACGTGATCCTCGATCCTGATGGGAATCTGCTGGTCAATTCGCTGCGCGGCACGATCTGGCGCGTCAACCCGGCGACAGGTGAAACCTTCGCACTGGTCACAGGTTTAGTCGAACCGCATGGGATCATTCTGGATCAGGAAAATAACCTGATTATCGCGGATGCCAAGCTGAATCAGCTTTTTCACCTGACGTTGATCGCGCACAATAAAACATCCTGACCGCCATTTCTTACGAAAAATTGATTCTCTGCCTGTACAATGGGACTCCACACGAACAGATTTGGAATCTGCGATTCCTACTAGAAACGCTACAATTGATACTGCGGAGCAAGTAAAGGTGACAGATACAACCATGCCCAGGGATTTATACGACATATTGGGCCTCTCCCAGGGGGCAACGCCGGATGAAATCAAGAAAGCCTATCGCAAGCTGGCTCGGCAATATCACCCCGATGTCAATAAAGACCCGGCTGCCGAAGACACTTTCAAGGAAATCAACGCGGCCTACGAAGTCCTGAGCGACGATGATAAACGCTCTCGTTATGATCGTCTGGGTATGGCCGGGCTTGGCAACAATCCGGGTGGCTTCGGCGCGGGCGGTTTCAATGGCGACCTGAACGACATTTTTGAGCAGTTTTTCAGCGGCTTCGGCGGCACAACCTCACGCGGCGGCGGAAGGCGTCAGGCACGTGTTGGGCGCGATCTGCGTTACGATCTGACGATCAGCTTCGAGGAATCGATCTTCGGCGTGGAAAAGCAGATCGATTTGACCCGTATGGAGACGTGCGAAGCATGTCATGGTAACGGTGCAGAACCGGGTACGACGCTGCGCCGCTGCCCAGAATGTAACGGTGTTGGGGAGATTCGACAGGTGCGCCAGACCTTTCTGGGTAGCATGGTCACGTCCAGCACCTGCCCGCGCTGCAATGGCCGTGGTGAAGTGATCGATGCGCCCTGCAAGACATGCCGGGGTCAGGGTCAGGTACGCAAGACGCGCCAGGTGGTGATCAATGTGCCGGGCGGCGTGGACGATGGGACACGCATTCGGCAGGTTGGCCTGGGCGAACCGGGTGAAAATGGCGGTCCGGCGGGCAACTTGCAGGTGTTCATCAAGGTTCAGGAACACGAATTTTTCAAGCGCCGCGATAATGACATTATCGTGAATATCCCGGTCAATGTCGCGCAGGCCGCGCTTGGCGCAAATATCACCGTGCCAACCGTCGATGGCGACGAAGCATTGGCCGTTCCAGCAGGTACGCAAAGCGGCAAGGTGTTCCGCCTGCGGAGTCATGGCGCACCCAAAGTTCGCTCGGATGGCACCTCCAGCGGGCGCGGCGATCAGCTTGTCGTGGTACAGGTAGTCATTCCGACGCGACTCACAGCCGATCAGAAGCGATTGTTCCAGGAGTTGAGCCAAACGTTGGGCGTGGAGACAGAGCCACAAAAAGCCGGTAAAGGCTTCTTCGATAAGGTGATGGACTTCTTCAATGGGGAGAGTTCGTAATATTGTAGCCCTCACCCCAACCCCTCTCCCAGGGGCGAGGGGCTTAGAAGGCATAAAACCCAATCGCCGGGCAGTAATGGTTTAGATTACTACCCGGCGATTGTCACGATGGGTAACAGAGTCGTTGTAGGCTGCGAAGCGATTTCGGCGCGTGTTGATGCTGTTGCGATGAAGCGGCGATGATGAAAGAGCGCGTCTATGATGATGTTCAGGGCAATGATGAGTCCCGGCAACGACGAACAACGATGTGCGATGGTGCAATGATGGATAACGGCAATGTGACGATGATGATGGCTGAGTGCGACGCGGTGCAATGTTCAATGTGATGAAAGTGATGTTGCATTGCGACCCTGTTGAATAACACTATAGCCGTCCAACATTACGATCCACGTAACAAAAAACGTTTAAGCATGAAGAATTTGTGAATTGTTGAGCAGAAATGAGCAAATATGCGCTGGATTGAAATTTCAATGGATGCTGATGGTGAGTCGGCGGAAGTGATCGCGGAAATTCTGCAACGCTATGGTCATCAGGGCGTGGCGATTGAGCAGGGCGGTTTTTATATCGAGACGTGGGAAGACGAAGTTCCGCCCGCCGAAAGCCTGATCGTGCGCGCCTATATTCCTGAAGATGAGCGCGCCGAAGAAGCCAAAATGCAGCTTGAGGAAGCCCTCTTTCAACTGAATCGGCTGTACCCGATGCCCAAACCGCGTTACAACGTGATTGATGAGCAGGATTGGGCGGAAGCCTGGAAAGTGCATTATCACCCGTTACGAATAGGGCGACATATCTTCATCCGCCCGTTATGGATCGATGATTTTGGTCAGCCGGGCGATGTGGTCATTTCGCTTGATCCGGGTATGGCGTTTGGGACGGGTACGCATCCCAGCACCCAACTTGTCCTCGAAGCCGCCGAGGATATTGTTGAAGCACGCCCCAGC
>JBBSEU010000031.1:0-29214 GCA_038239365.1 Aggregatilineales bacterium | reverse complement strand
CTGGCGCAAATTCACCCAAAACTGTCATAATCCATATCGGCAGACTAAGCATCTTCAACCTTTCGTCGTAGTTAGGTCGAAGGCTTATTCTGCCTCATCTTTTTAGCTTCCCATGTTCAAAGTCCAGCTAAAATGACCTCTCTTGCGTCGTAAAGCTCACAGGTCAGCCGGAACCAATTGTCCGGCATTGGTGCCGCTTTATCGTTCAGACATTCTGACGAGTCGACAAACTCAAGTATTGTGCTGCATACTCGCGTACATCGTTAAAAATGACGCGCACTGCATCGGGAGCGGTAGCCAGCGTATCTTCTACAATCGTCACTGTCGGAAGAATGCCCTTACGCAGTGGCGCGCGGTGGATCGGATTGGTTCCCAGTTCGTGGACGCCCGTACTGCCACGTCCGGGATCGCCGAGGCACAGGTGCGGAAAGCTGCGATTATGGGCATCGAAGAAGGGTGCATAGGGTGCATCACTCCAGTGGATCACACCTTCGGTGTGTCCGGTCTGCGTGAGCGGCGTCACGGATCCCATCGCATCAAACCACCCCTCCCCCGCGATCAGCAGATCGGGATTACCTTCGCGCAGCCGTTCGACCAGTCGTTTCGTTCCCAGGTAAACGTCGGCACGCGGATCGTTCCAGTAGGCCGCCGAAATATCCAGAAATACACCGTCGAAACCAAATTGATCAATGAGCTTGCGAATTTGGCCGATCAACCGATTCTGCCAACCAGGACTGGCCGGATTGAGCAGCGCCGTCCAACCATGATCGTAGTGCCGCGATGAGTCCCAATCGACACTGCCGCTTGCAGTGAAGCCACCCGCCGTCATGTGCAGCGCCGGAACACCCCACTGCTCAAAGTTTTCCAGGCCACGATTCACGATATTCAGCCCAAACATGGGCATCATGTGAAAGCCCAGTGCCATCGCGCGCTCGATCAATTTTGCGAAGCCTGCTGTGCCGCCCATACGTGGGTCGGGGCGATAATCCCCATACTGCCAATAGTAGCGGCCTTCCCAACCGGGCAGATAGACCAACACCTGAGATGGATCGATCTGGTCACTCATCCATTCGAGTGTGCTGAGGACAGCGGGATAGTCGTTAAAAATGTACCCGGTGTTATGCTGGCAGTGAATTGCTGCCACCAATGCGATCTTGCGCGCCCAATCCGGCACATCAGGCCGTGTGTCCCAGTGCTTTAAGTTATAGGCACGCTCTACATACTCAGACTGCTCGTGCATGATGGCCGCGACACTGCTGCACGAGCCGATTTCCCAAGCCGGGACACTGACTGTCGTCCCCATCTCAGTTGCCCGTTCCTCGAAGATCAGTTCCACATCGAGCGTTTTACCGCGCCGGACGAGGGCAAAAGTCTTCTGGCGTACCTGATCATCCAGCGAGCGAAAATACAGCAGCCGTCCGTCATCTGTTTTCAGTACGATCAGCGGCGTGTACAATCCGCGCCACCCATCCGGGTATTTATAGATTGCCCCGCCCTCTGGAATGATTTTTTCGTCCGCTTCGCGCAAGTTAACAATAGTGCCGTTCGGTATGCCCTTGATCACGAGTTTGACGCAGCGAATGCGCCGTTCGGCGTTCGCCTGGAGCGCAAAGGTGGTGCATTCACCATCGCGCTGTACCTGCACGCTTACAGCGCCGTTCGCTTTTTCCTGTCCTCCGGCCCAAGCCAGCCCGTCGGCCTCAACAGCATATCCATGATCCGTTTCCCCCGCTTTGCAACGTTCAGGATCGATTCCATAAACATTTTCAAAGGTAGACAGTTGAACGCTGAACGCGACTCCGCCGACGTTAAATACTGGGTCTTGCGGGTTGAAACTGAGATCGTGCATAGGTTCCCTAACTTTCGATGGAATTCATAGTAAAAATGAGTGGTTTTAACTTGGCGAAAAACTCAGGGGCAATTGAGAGATTGCCCCCGATTGAATGAGGGTTACTTCTGTGCGCCCTTCACTTTGGCGATGATGTCACAGGCTTGTTTGGCGAAGTCTTCCGGTGTCACTGTGCCGAGCAGCCAATTGTCCATCACCTGATTCACCTTCGTATCGGCTTCGGCGTAGAACTCATTATAGGGGACGGCCAGCGTGTGGTTCAGGCTCTCCAAGAACGCTTTCTTGTCGTCGGCGCTGAACTGACTGCCGATAATGTCCAGTTCTTTATCTTCCAGGACAGCTTTGACAACCGGGATACCGCCCACACCTTTCTTGGCGAGTGCTTTGGTGGCGTCCACGCTGTAGATCGCCTTGAGTGCTTCCCAGGCTTCCTTCTCGTGCTTGGTTCCTTTCCAGACCAGCCACGAATCGACGAACTGCGAAGAATACGCCTTCCCTTTTGCAGACGGAACGGCAGCGATACCTACCTTGAAGCCCTTGATGTCGTTCTTGGCAGAGGAGAAGAACCACGTCCCGTCTACCGTCATCGCCAGTCGCCCAGACTTGAACATATCCCAGGCGGAGACAACCTTTGTATCAGTTGGGCGTGGCTGCGATTTGTCGTCACGCAGCATCGAATCGAACCATTTGTAGGCGGCCACACTCTCTGGTTCGGTCAGCGCGCATTGACCATCCTTGTTGAAAACGTTCGCGCCACCCGCCGACACCGCATATTGCCCGATGAACGCCATGTACGGGCCCGCTGCGAAGCCAAACGTCTTGGTTGCACCCTCGCCTTTGGTCAGCTTCTTGGCATACTCACGCGCCTGATCCATCGTGATTCCGTTGTTCCAATCCGCCGAGGGGTAGGCAATCCCGGCTTTATCGAACATATCCTTATTGTAGTACAGGAGCATGTTATAGACGCCCGACGGAATGCCATAGTAGTGGCTGTTCTGGTAGGCGGCATTCTTGAAGGTGCTAAGGTACACCTGATCATCCGTGAAATCCTTGATATAGTCGGTCAGATCGACAGCCTGACCCTTCTTGATCACCGTCGGCATTTGTGACTCAGCGATGCGGCCAATGTCGAGCGGCTGTCCGGCGGCGAGCTGCGCGCTGACCTTCTGGTAATACTCATCCCAGGTGGTGGCAGTGACCGTTTGCGTCTTAATGTGAATGTTTTTAGGTTCGAGCAACTTATTCGCTTCTGCGACGGCAGCTTGCCAGCCGGGAAGTTCGGTGGCAAAACCAATCAGCGGCAGTACGAGTTCGGTTAATTCCGCACGGGCGGGCGCGGCGGCAGCCGGACTCAGCACGAGCGAGGCGGCAATGAGCAGTGCAACGACGAGCATAAAACGAGGGGCGAAACGCTTCATAATCTGTGTTCTCCATAAACTGAAATATCAAGTGGGAACTTTTCCCACGCCGAACCAAATTGAAAAGGCTGAAAAGCCCGATTCACGGCTATCCTCTCAAGCCAGAGAGCGCCACCCCCTGGACGAAAAAACGCTGCGCCAGCAGGTACAGGAGGAGCGGCGGAATAATCGCCACGCACGCAGCGGCCATCAACAGTCCCCAGTTTGTGCCATAGGCCGTGCGAAACGAGTTGATGATCAACGGCACGGTGAAGTTGCTGTCGGTGTTCAGGAAGATCAACGGGCCGAGGAAGTTGTTCCAGTTGCCCAGAAACGAGAACAAACCGAGTGTCACCAACGCAGGCTTGCACAGTGGCATCATGATGCGGAAGTAGATTTGCAGGTGGGACGCGCCGTCCAGCCGTGCCGCCTCGATGTAGGCATCCGGAATACCCATCATAAACTGCCGCAGCAAAAACACGCCGTAGGCATTGATGAGCATGAAGGGCACCATCAGCGGCAGATGCGTATCAATCCAGCCCAATCTGCTGAACAGGATGTACAGCGGGATCAGCGTCACCTGTCCAGGAATCATCATGGTTGCCAGAAAGCCGAAAAACAGGACGTTCCGAAAGCGGAACTTGATCTTGGCGAAAGCATAAGCGGCCATCGAGCTGCTGAGGAGCGTCCCGAAGGTGGCGATCACCGCAATTTTGATGCTGTTCACCAGCGCCGCACCCATTGGCATCAGATCGAACACCTGTTGGTAATTGTTGATGGTAGCGGGCGAGGGCAGCAAGTCCGGCGGCATTCTGAAAATCGCCTCATCCATCTTGAGCGAAGTTGTCACCATCCAATAAAACGGAACTATCGTTGTTATCAACACGAGCAGCAAAACGATATAAATCAAGACCATTTCCAGGTTGAAGGCAGGCCACCTGACAAGTGATCGGTTCTGAAACACGCCCGGACTGAGGCTATTGCTGGTCATAGTTCACCCATAATTTCGAGAACTGAAACTGGACAAGTGTGATCACAAACAGGATGATGAACAGCACCCAACTGGCAACTGCCGCGCTGCCCATCTTGAAATAGCGGAAGGCCAAATCGTAGATATACATCACAATCGTGTAGGTGCTGTTCACCGGGCCGCCGCGCGTCAGTACATAGGCCACATCAAACGTCGTGAAGCTGCCGATTAACATCGTCGTGAGCACAAAAAACAAGGTGGGGGAGAGCATCGGCAGGGTCACGTAGCGGAACAGGGAGATTCGCTCTGCGCCATCAATCGAAGCCGCGTCGTAATATTCCTGCGGGATGTGTTTCAACCCGGCCAGGAACAAGATGTAGAAGTAGCCCATCGACTGCCACGAGATCATGATCACGATAGCGGCTTTCGCCCAAGCCGGGTCTGCCAGCCAGCCGGGACCCTGTATGCCGAACATGCTCAGGAAGGCATTGATCAAGCCAAAATCCGGTGCAAACAGCCAGTACCATACGGCGGCAATGGCTACCGAAGTTGTCACCATGGGCAAGAAGAAACCGGCTTTGAACAACGCCAATCCGCGAATGTTTCGATTCGTAAGCAGCGCCAACCCCAGTGAGATGATCACCGTCAGCGGGACAATCGTCAGCACGATGACGAAAGTATTCCTGATCGCCGTGTAGAAATCTTCATCGGCCAAAACACTCTGGATGTTGCTCAGGCCAACGACTTCGGGTGGCTTCACGAAGTCCCAATTGGCGAAACACAGGTAGAGCGAAAAGACCACCGGGACGATCACGAACACAACCAGCCCGATCACCTGCGGCAAAATGAAAAAGAATCCCCACGCATCTTCGCTGGTCAGGCCGCGCCGCTTGCGTACTGATGCAGATGGTGTGTCGGCTTCGATAGTGCCCATAGGCTTGAATACTTTTGCTTGGCTCATGTAATTACTTTCCGAAAACGTTTCACAACGTTGGCAAACACATAACTCGTGAGCTATATCGCGTTAACTTTAGTGCAATTCATCAAAATCAAACCATCAATATAAAACGTTTTACATGATAAATCGACATGAATTGCTTGTCAAGAGGCTCATCAAAAAACACTGCAATATTGTGATATTTATCGCCTAAATTGGAAAAGGTTTTGAATAGAACAATTGACTTGCGTGACACCCTATGCTACGGTATACGAAATCGTTATCTTGAATTTGAAATGCCCAGGACCGTGAATCCCATGCGAAAAACCTCTTCGGCAGTCACCATCCGCGACGTTGCCCAATTAGCGGGTGTTTCCCCGGCGACGGTTTCCAAAGTCCTCAACGATGCTCCGCACGTCAGCAGCGACGCGCGCGGGCGCGTGCTGGATGCGGTTGAAAAACTGCAATTCCGCCCAAACACGATTGCACGCAGCATGAAGAAAGGCCGCACACACACACTTGGGTTAATCACAGATGACATCGAGGGAGTGTTCACCATGTCGATGATGCGTGGAGTCGAGGAAGCGGCCAGCAAACAGGGCTTCAGCGTGTTCCTCTGCAATAGCTACGGCGATATGGAACGTGAACGGGAACACCTGGACGTACTCCTGTCTAAGCAGGTAGACGGCATTATTCTTCTCAGCGGCTATCGTGTGCGGCCACGCGGCGCACCTGCCATCCGCTTAGGCGGTGTGCCAGTCGTCTATCTCTACCAGTACACCCACGACACTACTGCACCATGCGTCATTCCCGACGATTTCGGCGGTGGCTACCTCGGCACTCAACATCTCATTGAGATTGGACGACAGCGTATCGCCTTTCTAAACGGGCCAACCGATTATGAAGCGACTCATCACCGCCTGGATGGGTATCGGCAGGCACTCTTGGATGCAAATTTGCCTTTCGATCCAGCCCTTGTGCAGGTGGGCAAGTGGCATGAGGACAGCGGCTATCAACTGACCCGGCAGTTGCTAACACTACCAACGCCACCTGATGCGATTTTCTGCGCGAGTGACAGCATTGCGATTGGGGCACTCGATGCGCTGCACGAGGTCGGGTTGAATGTGCCAAACGACGTATCATTGGTTGGTTTCGATAACCGAGTCCCTGCGGCTTATCAGCGGCCACCGCTCACGACAGTGGCATTACCGTTATATGAGATGGGTATTTTGGCGGGGGAGCTATTACTATCCGTGATTGTGACGGGTGCGCCGCTTCAAGCCGAGCTTCACAAAGTCCCGTGTTACCTGATCTTGCGTGAGTCCACGGCTTGACACAAAAATAGAGAAGCCTCATACGGAGCGAACTCCATATGAGGCTTCGGGCGATTGCGCGTCACCTTGATCGCCTGCCAAAACCCGCTTTCGGCGCGGAAGTTACGAAAATAGCTTGCACTATACAGGCCGCGCGAAGTACATCTTTCCGGCGGCGGTTTGGATCATGCGCGTCACGATCACCTCAATGGTTCGGTCAATGTAGCGTTTGCCATCCTCGACAACGACCATCGTGCCATCGACCAGATAGCCAACGCCCTGATTCGGTTCACGGCCTTCCTGAATAACGTGAATCGTCATCGGCTCATTCGGCAAAAAAACCGCTTTCACCGCGTTCGCCAGTTCATTGATGTTCATTACTGGAATACCTTGCAGTCGGGCGACTCCATTCAGGTTGAAGTCATTGGTCATTAGCTTGGCGTGCATCTGTTGTGCCAGCAATACCAGTTTATCATCGACTTCGCGCACGTTTTCCACATCGTCATCAATGATCTTGATAGGCGCGCGGCTTTCCTTTTGAAGTTGATCGAGGATTTCGAGGCCACGCCGTCCGCGCGTGCGCTTGAGTACATCCGCCGAATCCGCGATGTGTTGCAATTCGGCCAAAACGAAACGTGGCACGAGCAGCGTTCCAAACAAAAAGCCCGTTTTGCTAATATCCAGAATGCGGCCATCAATAATCACGCTGGTATCCAGCAAAATTTGACCGTCGGTAGCGGATACCTTTTCAGGGTTGACAAGCTGCTCCGGGTTATGCACGAAGCGATTGAACAGCAAAAAAACATCGGGCGCGCGGATCGAAAACAGTGTGATCATAAAGTACGCAGCGGCAATGGCTACAATGGTTGGCACCCACTGACCGAAGGGTTGTGGTAATAGCGCCAGCGGAATAGCAAATAGCGCGGCAATGATCAAGCCGATGACCAGACCAATGATCGCCGTGATGAGTGTTTCGGCGGACATGGTGGTGATCATGCGGCGCGCATAACGGGCGGGGCGGGTGGTCAGATAAGGCGTAATCACCAGTCCGGTAATCGAGCCAACCAACCCGAAAATCAAAGCGAACAAGTCAGTACCAAAGGGTGGCGCAGCGACCTGGATGCCCAGCCGTGCGCCGAGTAATGCGGCGATAACCATACCAATGAGACGCAACCCCAGTTCCGAGGTCATACCAAACCCTCTCCCGCCGCACGCACGCTGCTAAACAATCCGCAGGCGTTTATGAAGTTCGCCTCAAGAAAGGGTTGTTGCTCAGTCTATGCGAACGGCTTACGTCCAAACGATGAATATGGATACTGTAGCACGCCGCTTACCGAGCGTCAATTGCGCGCCGCTGAACTTAGCGACTATTCAGCAAACCGAAGCGCCGTAACCAGGTGATCAGTTGTTCTTCGTTTGGTTCAGTGATCATCACGCCCCGGTCAATACCGCGCGGACTGGCCCCTTTGACCAGCGGCATCGGCGGCTCGAAAGGCAAATCCTCACCGTCATTGGCGATCACGAGTGTCGGTACGGAAAGAAAACCTGTCCAGTCTAATACACGCTTCTCGACAGTCTTATCCTGATCGATGTATAGTTCGCGGTAACGAACGGCTTGCTGTTCAAGAACGCGCCGGGCAAGCGACACGAACGGGCATGGACTAGTTCGGCTGTACATTACAAGTTCAATTGGTTGGCTCACAATACGACTCCTGGTTATCTAGCGCAGTGCCGTTGCAGCGGGCGTCGTTGAAGCTGGCCGAGAGGCCGTCGGTAATGGCGTGTTCGTCGCCAGTGATTTCGGATCAAGGAAGCACAACAGGCCGTTGACGATACCCTGTGCCAGCTTATCAGCATGGTTTTGGAGAACGTCCCGGTCATCATGCAAAAAGCCCAGTTCGATAATCCCGGCGGGCGTGCGCTGCGCGATCTGGTGAAAGCTGTGATAGTTGGTCATGTTCTCAGTGACGCTGTACTCTGCATAAGGCAAGCCTGTTGCTGTACCATAATGATCACGTAAGCAATCCATGAACCGCAAATCCTGATCTCTAACCGTTGCGCGTAACGTTGGGTTACTCAATTTGAAGCCGCTGTGTTTGAAGCCATCATTGAAATCGCCACATGAATCAGCGTGGAGGGAGAGGAACGCCGCGCCTTGATAGGGTTCAGGATGATCGAGCTTCAAATCCCATTCATCAAAGACATCAACGGTATAGCCGCGCCCACGCAGTGCTGCCACGACTTTGCTGGCAACAGCAGTGGTCACCTGCAACTCGGTGAAACCGTCCGGGCAGGTTGCGCCGGGGTCTGGGTGTCCGGCGGTGATACCATAGGTGGCGATGCCGCTATGCCCCGGCACGATCCCGATCCGATTGAACCAGGCAGGTGTTGGCAAACTGGTGGGTTCGATCTGGCGGCGTTCTTCCGTTACCTGCGCGATTGCCAAATTATTGCGGGCAGCCGCCGAAAGCGACTCGTTGGACGTGAACGAGGTGAAAATAGTGCCGACGATCACGGCTACCGCAAACACCATGATCATTGAACGCAGTGTGCTGACCACTGTGATCAAGGTGTAGTTGCGCTTGCGTCCGCCCTTTTCAGGTTTATCAAGTGGTGGCTGCCTGGATCGCTGTGCCCGTTGCGCGCGGCGGCTGCCGGGGGGCAGCGGAGCAATCGCCGGACTCGGTGGGAACGTTTCGGACGCGGTCTCTGCACTTTCTCCGGCTTCAAGCGGCGTTCTGGCCGCCTCTGGAACAGATGCGGGTGCAGTCAGTGATGCGTTGGTTTCGTCACCCTGATTCGGCGGTTCTGATGGTTTGTCAATGGGCGGATTGACGATCTCGCTCAACGCTTATGGATTCCGAATTGGCGGTACAATAAACCAATCTTACCGCGCTCTTTAATCAAAGCCAAGAATAACACCGGAATGCGTAACGCCTGTTGCTTGCTGGGGCTGTGCCTTATGTTTGTGCTGAGTGCTTGCAAAGCCGATAGCCCGGCACTGCTGCATGTTCAACTCACCGAACCGACTTTGGCACCTGTAAAAACGGCACTCACACCCTTTGGGCATACATTGCCAATTGCGGCCAGTGTGCTGCGACGCCTGGACTTGATCCAGAGTGATCGGCTGATCTACATGATCGACGGATTGGTTTCAAAGGGAACGCGACATGTGCTATCCCCCAACTATCATCCACAGATGGGCATTGGGGCGGCGCGCAGCTTTTTGATCGATCAATTCAATGCCATGAAACGGACGGGCACAGACAATCCGCTGACCGTTTGGACGCAACCAGTGGCTTTTACGTTTAATGGCATTCGGATCGCACCCGAAAACGTGATAGCCACTTTGCAAGGTACGGATATTGACGCGGGCGTGATCGTCGTGGGCGCACACTATGACAGCATTTCATCCGCCGAGATGAACAGCGGTCAGGTGCCTGCTCCCGGCGCAAACGAGAACGCATCAGGAGTAGCGGCCATGCTGGAGATCGCGCACATCATGGCCGCCGAAGCACATCATGCCACGATCCTGTTTGTGGCTTTTGCTGCTGAGGAGACAGGGCGACAGGGCAGCATCGCCTTTATCAAACAATATTTACAGGCGCAGATACCGCCCATCAAACCCCGCGCGGTACTCAACCTGGATACGATTGGCGGTAATTTGCTGCCCAGCGGCGAACCGGGGCAAAACATCCTCCGGCTTTTTTCGGCTACCCCTAATGATTCATCGTCGCGTCAGTTGGCACGCCAGATCGGTTTGATGGTGAGTGCATACCCCGACATGCCGGAACTGGTGGTGCAATCGAGTGACGAGCGGATCGGGCGCTTCGGCGATCAGCAATCATTTAGCGATGAAAACGACGCAGCGGTTCGCTTCATCGAAGGTACAGAAGACCCGTCCCGCCAGCGCACGGAACGCGATACATTGGCCGCTATTCAACCCGCCTACCTGATCAGCTCAACCCGTGCGGCATTGGCGGCGGTTTCGCTGCTGGCCGATGGACCGGATGCACCCACCGGGTTAACTTATCAAAGCACATCATGCCTGAACTGGAAACCTATAGAAGATGCCAGCGGTTACATTGTGGCACTGCGACAAATGGCTTCTGTCAATTTCGATCAGGTGTTCATGATCGGTACAGCACCGGAATTTATCTGGCCGGACTTGAGTCGCTATGCGTTCGCAGTGGTAGCAGCGGTGGATCGTGAAGGACGGATCGGACAACTTTCGCCAGAATTTTCGTTGGACAGGGTGGCTGTGCGCTAAATTTTGCGACTGACCGGGCAAACGAGTAAGATTAACTTAGTGGGATTTGTCTACACTGCATTGGCATTGTCAAGGGTTTTAGAATGAGCCGTAAACAGGCTTGCTTGTGTCTGAAGCAGGGGCGTTAGCCACTCTTTCGGCACACATCGTATTGAACGATTCACGATCAACGGCTGAATAGAGGCGCTTCGTCCCTGTGGTAACGGTCTTGCACACCGTTATCGTGGCTTGCCAGGGGGATGAGCGTCTTTTATTTTGCCTGTTGATCGTTTTGTTTTGTGGTAGGAGACGGGAGTATCGAGCTATGGCTTTGCTTATCGACAAAGTTGCGGTGGACGCCAAACGATTGGAAGACCTGATCGGCAATACGCCGCTTATGTCGTTTGAACGGATTACATCGCATTTACCATCCAATATCGAAATTTACGCCAAAGCCGAATGGACAAATCCAGGCGGCAGCGTCAAAGATCGGCCTGCTTTGAACATCATTCGAGAGGCCGAAAAAGCAGGCCACCTGCCCGGCAAAACGATCCTGGACAGCACCAGCGGTAACACCGGCATCGCCTACGCCATGATCGGCGCGGCGAAAGGCTACAAGGTCAAATTGTTTGTGCCCGCCAATGTCAGTTCGGAACGGCTTGCCATCCTGAATGCGTATGGTGTGGAACTGGTCTTGACTGATCCGTTGGAAAGTTCGGACGGCGCGATCCGAGGCGTGCGCGAACTGTATGCGCGTGAACCGGAACAATATTTTTATGCCGATCAGTACAATAATCCAGCCAACTGGCAGGCGCACTACAACACGACAGGCGTTGAAATCTGGGAACAGACGGCGGGGCGCGTGACGCATTTCGTGGCGGGGCTGGGAACAAGCGGCACATTGATGGGTACAGGACTGCGCCTCAAGGACTACAACCCGGCGGTTCAGGTGGTGGCGCTGGAACCCGACACGCCTTTTCACGGTTTGGAAGGGTTGAAGCATATGGAGTCGGCCATCAAACCGGGCATTTATGATCCGAATTTTGCCGATGTGACGCTGGGGATTGGCACCGAAGAAACCTACACGATGGCGAAACGGCTGGCGCGCGAAGAAGGATTGCTGGTGGGTATCAGTGCAGCAACGGCAATGCTCGGTTCGCTGCGAATCGCGGAGCAAGCCGCCGAACGTGGCGACTCGGCAATGATCGTGACGCTATTCCCGGACAATGCGTACAAATACCTGAGCGGGAGTCCCTGGCGCTAGACGAACCACATTTCGCTCTAAATTTTGCGGATCTTATCGATCAACCGGAGCAGCGCATGGCGGGGTGTTGTGGGCTGGCTGGCAACATTACGAAGGCGTTCCGTCTCGGAGCGCAGCCACGTTTCATCGCACCGCTGCTTTTCAATCAGGTAGTGACGGCCAGTCCAGTAGCAATCAGGCACACGTTTGTAGACAGCGTGGTAGGCAGCTTTGTATTTGTCGAGGATGTCCGCCGGGTCTTCGTGTGGTGCGATTGGGGCGCTCGTCTGGGTAAGCAGCGTGCGCGAAGTGAGCAGCAGTTGTTGAATATCAATCGGTTTGGCGATGAAGGCGCTGGCACCCTGTTTGAGCGCATCGTTGCGCCACATATCATCCACCGAAATACCCAGGATGGGCACATTTGACAGGTTGTGATGAGTCCGCATGTGGTGGATCACATCGTTACCAGTACCGCTTGGCAAATGAAAATCGGTGATCACCAGATCGGGTTTGTGCGACTCCAAAAAGCGCAAGGCTTCGGGTACATCATCCAAAACCACTGTTTGATGCTCAAAAAAAATACGGACATATAGATCAGCAATGTCTGAATTGTCTTCGATGATCAACACATTGCTCATATCCTGTACCTACCTCAGCTATACCTATCCCAAACTGTCGATCCCAGATAATAATTGTCGCCTTTAATTTTCCGTCTCAATGCTTAATGCTTTATTTATGGTCTCTATTATAAGCCGTTTCTGTGATGACGCAAGCATCCATAGGTAATACCCAATGTAAGGTTGGTATAGCCTAACAGTTGGTTAGAAGGTACTAACAACCCGACCTAAGAACGTTGTATAATGATCGATGAAAACAACCCCATTTGTCGAAAGTTGACTGCATCGTGACCGATTACCATCAGGCTCAGGAGTTGACCGCGCTCAGCCTGCACCACATGATCGATACCACTGAACTGACGCATCTCTCTTTGCCCGATAGAAAGGCGCTGGCCGAAGAAATCGCGCGCGTGATCCCGGCAGGCAACGTGCCCAGTATGATGGCTGCCGGGCTGGTGCAAACACCGGGGCGTGTTGTCTCCGACGCCGAAAATCGCCGTAATCTGACGCTGTTGATGCACGGCATTCAAACTTTTCTGGACAAGGCCGCCTACCAAACGTTTTTTGTGGGGCCAGCGGCGGTGCTGTCGGCTTATCAGATGATCCTGCAACTGGCAGGGAAAGACCCGGCACAGTCTTTCCCCGAAGGCACCTGGCAGTTCTATGTCGAGTTCGGATTGCGTGAAGATACCGGACGGCACGTCTGCGAAACGATAGGGTTTGGGCAAGTCTTGAAAAATGAGGGTTTGCAACTGGAAAGCACTGACGAAATGGCCTGTTGGGCGGCGGCGGGTGCCTGGCTGGTGGCTCATTATGAGGCGATTTTGATACAGGAGTGGACGGAGCGCACACAACTGCGTCAACTGGCGACAATCGCGGGCGATGAGCGGGTGAGTGCAGCCTGGGTCAAGCAGCGCCCGTACAGTGTGCCGCCGCAAATTCCAGTGGACTACACCGTTTATCGTAAGGCGCAGTTCGAGGTTTTTTACGCCACGCAACTTGAAGCACTGGACAAGCGAATTCGCCAGAAAGTCGAACAAAGCTGGAAACATCCTGCACAACGAACTGAACGTGCGCTGGAACGCAATGCTTACGTTCAGCAAATGTCGATCCGCGCCTTATTAACGCCATCCGAATACAGCGATACCCGTCAGCCGATTTCTGCCGATCAACTTTCGATTGGGATCATCCGAGACGGGCGTTATTACATGCTCGGTGCGCTGTATGGCGGCAATCCATTGTCCCTGGCTGATGCGCGCCACATTTGCGGCTCGATTTTACATGACAAACCGGGCAACACTCCGGCGGCGCTTGATAAGACGCTGGCCGCGACTCATCGGCACAGTCAGGCAGCCTTACGCCGCTTGATTCCGGTAGACTCGCGTTCGGATTTCGAGGCGTTACGCCGTGCGCCGATCCTGATCAACTGGGATCGCGCTGACGCCAGTTTGCCGCTGATTACGATTCGGGGCGGGCGACGCGGCGTGGGCGATCATGCTATGACCATTTTTCGCACGGCGGAAAGCCATGTGTTCGATCTATCTCACATCTTTTTTGATGGCCCGTGGGGAATCGCTACTGCCGAAATTCTGACCAGTCAGGCGACACGCTATGCACGCGAAATTGCGATGCTGCCACGCGGCGGCTACAAATCGATACCCTTGCGCTCTCTGAATCTGAACTCGTCGCCCGAACTGCAAAGCGCGGCACGCACGGTCACGCTGGAGCCGGAAGTGTGCGCCGAAAGCGCCGAGGTGCAGCTTGAGCCGATCCAGCAGATGCGCCAGCTTTTGCAGAAGCGCAATGCCGATTTGCGTCTGACCGTCAACGATATTCTGATTCTGTATCGTGCGATTTTTGGGCCGTCCTATCAACCTGCCGCTGATATTGTCAGTGCGCTGGGAGCATTGGAAACAGGCAGTGACAACAAACTACGGCGTGCCGCAGCGCAAGCCCGCAATGCCCTGGACGCGGCGCGACAGTCAAACCCATCGCTGCTAATCCCGATGGACGCCACCGTTTTGAATCCGCGTGAACGAATTTATCCAACCACCTTCCGCAACCCCTTTCCAAATTTGCTGGCAGTGCATCAGCAGACATTGGACGCGCACAACCAGTATGTGAACACCCGGCGATTGACGCGCGGTAGTGCCTGGTCTGCCTTCGAGCGCAGCCGCCGCGATTATCTGGCAACGTTCGGCGTTTTTGGCAAACTGATGACCAATCACAAAGATGTGACGATGCAGGGCGAAAGCCTGAGTACCTCGACGATCAAGCTGCTGGCCGGACTACCTAACAATGTACGGCGAATGCTGGATAGCTTGCCATCGCACATTGATGTGATCAATGATGCGGTCAAAGGACAGGAAGTGTTCAGCAATGTGGGGCGTGTCACCGCCTCGTCATCGCTACGTCGATTCAGTACCGCCAAAGATGATAACGAGAAAAAGACGCTGGCCTGGGGTATTATGACCGACGCCTCGGGGGTCATGCACATTTCTCTGCGTGATTTTCGCCCGCATGTGGCGATGTTAATCAAAGGTAAACAGACAGAACTGGCGCAGCGTATCACTCAGGATTACCTGAATTTTTACGCGCGCAGTCTCAACGACTATGTTTCGGAGGTTTTACATATCATCCTGCTACGGCGAAACGAATGAGGGCTAACAGAGTGCCACCACAATTTACACACGAGACATTTCTCTCGCCGTTCAGTTGGCGTTATGGTTCGGAACAGATGCGACAGGTTTGGAGCGAAGCCAACAAACGGCGGCTGTGGCGGCAGATGTGGGTGGCGCTGGCTCAGGCAGAAGCGGCGGCGGGGCTGGTCACAGCCGAACAGGTGGCCGACTTGCGCGCACATCAGGACGACATCGACATTGACGCCGCGCACGCCCTCGAACGGAATTTGCAGCACGACTTGATGGCTGAAGTCAAAGTCTATGCCTCGCAATGCCCCATTGGCGGCGGCATTATCCACCTGGGCGCAACCAGCATGGACATTGAAGACAACGCCGAAGTGCTGCGCGTGCGGGCGGCAACGGATGTGCTGCTCGTCAATCTCCGCAGCATCCTTGACAAGCTGGCACAGCAAATCGAGGCCTGGGCGGATCGCCCGTGTGTGGCCTTCACTCATTTGCAGCCCGCCGAACCGACCACCATCGGCTATCGGCTGGCAATGTATGCCCAGGACTTGTTGACCGATCTGGAAGAAATCGAGCGGGTACAACGCAGCTTGCGCGGTAAAGGGATGAAAGGAGCGGTGGGCACTGCTGCTTCATATACCCAACTGCTTGAAGGTACGCCACTCACTGCCGCCGATCTGGAGGCGCATGTGATGGACAGTGTCGGTCTGCGTGCATACCCGATCACCGGGCAAACTTACCCACGCAAGCAGGATTTGCTCATCATGGGCGCGCTTTCTTCACTGGCCTCAAGCCTCTACAAGTTTGCCTTCGACGTGCGGCTGCTGCAATCACCGTCCATTGGAGAATGGTCAGAGCCGTTCGGCGCACAGCAGATCGGCTCATCGGCAATGCCCTTCAAGCGTAACCCAATCAACTCCGAAAAGATCGATAGCCTGGGGCGATTAGTGGCGTCAATGGCGCAGGTGACATGGGAAAACGCCAGTCAATCGCTGCTCGAACGTACTCTGGATGATTCAGCCAATCGCCGTGAAGTGTTCCCGGTCATCTTCCTGGCACTCGATGAAATGCTGACAGTGGCAGGTAAACTGATCGACGGTTTGTGTATTGATGAACGCGCCGTGCAGCGCAACCTTCAGAAATACGGCACGTTTGCAGCTACCGAACGGCTGCTCATGGAATTGGGCAAGACGGGTGCAGATCGGCAGCAAATGCACGAAATTTTGCGGAACTACAGCATGACCGCCTGGGAAGCGATTGCCGACGGTGCGCCGAACCCGCTGGTCGATGATCTGTGCGCTGATAATATTCTGACAAGCTATATCCCTGGTGATCGAATCCGAGTGCTGCTCAACGCCGCGAACTACGTCGGTGATGCGCCCGCCCGCGCAAAGGCGATGGCCGCCCAAATTCACACGAAACTGGGGTAGGTAGCCGCGTTCGAAACCTTTGCCTGTGTTCCGGTTTATTTGTTGATCTGTGCGATTTGATCAGCACCTAATCGGAACACGCCTGGCCAACCGTCGCGCTGAAAGGCAGTCAGCACCGCGCGTTCTTCGTCGTTTAGCTGCCCATCACCGAGGTAGCCGCGCAAATCATCCGTGAGGCCGAGCAAATAATCCGCACTCGCATCGAGTACTTGGCTGATTCGTTTCAGCGAGTCGATGCTTGGTTCCCCTATGCCGCTCTCATATCTACCGATTTGTGCTTCCCCTAATCCACATCTTCGAGCAAGCTCTCGTTGAGAAATGTTACGCTGCTTTCGCATCGCTTGCAGGCGATCAATTCGCAAAGTGATATTCTCATTCATCAATTTGGGAAATTCTCAGGCGAACTACTTGACAATCTAGAAAGAAGTCTATCATCAAAGTAGGCTAAAACGGCGTTGAGGTCAAGTGAGTTTACATTTATTTGTTGATCTGTGCGATTTGATCGGCACCCAAACGTAACACGCCCGGCCAACCGTCGCGCTGATAGGCGGTTAGTACCGCGCGCTCATCGTCGTTTAACTGCCCATTACTGATGTGGCCGCGCAAATCATCCGTTAATCCGACCAAGTAATCGGTGCTTACATTTAGTGCCTGACAGATGCGTTTTAGCGACTCGATATTGGGTTCGCCTGCTCCGCTTTCGTATTTGCTGATTTGTGTTTCACCAAGTCCGCAAAGCCGAGCTAGCTCTCGTTGTGACATTCCGTGCTGCTTGCGAATTGCGTATAAACGATCAGTTCGCAATGTAACTTTCGTATTCATCGGAATGATTTCATTGCCCGAACCACTTGACAACAACAGAAATACACCCTATTATTTACTTTGTTAGGCGCATTTGTATTTACATGGGCGCAGTGAGTCTGTGGAAGAGACTCACTGCCTCAAAAAGGAGAGAACCTTTTCTATGAGCAGTATAACTCACTCTGCGTTTGTTTCACATACACTTTTTCCGCCTTATCCATTGCTTAGCGCGCCGCGCATTGCCGGACTGCTGCCCGCCCACGCCGAATCGCTGATCGAACCGGAACCCGTTTCGGTCAACCCGCAGACCCTTATCTTTCAGGATGCACGGCTTGCCCTGCTCCCGCCCAAACACTACGCCGTGCTTGCGGCGGCCACTGAACATCTGCTCCGTGCCGCTGTCGATTTTCTGCGCGATCCCGAATTATCAGGTGACATGCACTTTGCCAGCCTAATGTTCACGGGCGAATTGGATGAATTATTCGAGCCGGAAATTGAAGTCTTCAAAGCCGAAAAGCCCGAAGCAAAGTCGGCTGTTCCGCGCGTTCGGACGATTGCAGAAATGAACGCGGAATTGGAACCGCTCATTAATAGCATTGCTGAGTCATTCCAAAAACTGGGCTACACCCCGTCACGCAGAAAGGACACTCAAGCATGATGGACTGGCTCAGCAGCTATACACCGGACGAGATCAAGGCGCTTGAAGCCTCACTTGATGCCATTTTCGCGGAAATTGAACAGAGCAAAGATAATGTTGAGGCCGAAGATTACTGGCCGGGATTTATGATGCCTGCTTTTGACCGCATCGAAGACAAGGCACTTCGAGCGGAAGGCGCTGTTCTGGAAGTAAAACTCCTCACACAAAAATTGATCACACTGGTACACGAACTTACGTGGCAGCGCGACGAAGCGATTGATGCCAACTTGCGCGGTGTTCCGCTGGTTGAACAACTGCCGAACGGCGATGTCGAAATCGTGAACTGGTTGATCAGCACGCTCAACAGCCAGAAAGGACAACATCGCGGACGTACAGTGCGGCGTCTGGTTTCCGATCTGGCGAAGATAAAGCAGCGGCTTGAAAAGTTGGATTAGTTCTGACGAGGCCGGGGCAACTCGGCCTTCTAGCCATGCCAGGCGTAGTCAATTGCATCAGCCAGCGGCACGGTTGCCAGCCCGATCAATCGATCCGCCCCGGCGTAATAGACATAAACCTGATCGCGCACAACGATATTGGTGCAGCTAAAGACCACATTCGGCACATCGCCTTTGATCTCCCAGGTTTCGTGCGGCTCCATGATGAAGTCTTTGGGGCGATTGATGACCTTCGTCGGATCATCCAGGTCGAGCAGCGCCACCGATTGCCGATAGACAACCGGGCTGCCGTAACCATGATAGAACAGCAGCCAACCGTGTTCGGTCTTGATGGGTAAGCCATTGCTGCCGATGCTGACCGCATCCCAGGGATTATCGGGGCGGGGCGGCATCAACACCTGATGGTTATCCCAGTGAATCAGATCATCGCTAAAGCCAAGCCAGATATGCCGTGAGCGGCGGTGCAGGATGGCATAGCGCCCGTTGATCTTTTCGGGGAACAGGACATGATCTTTGTTCTCGGCACGTTCAAGCGGGCCAATATCTTCCCAGGTGATCAGGTTCTCGGAGCGGGCGATCATCGGGTAATAGCTGTTCGCGCCATACGCTGTATAGGTCATGTAGAACGCGCCGTCAAGCTGGGTTACGCGCGGGTCTTCAACGCCGCGATAGTCCTCACGGCCATTGTGCGGGCTGAGGACTGGATTCTCCATGCGATTCCAATTCAGGCCGTCGGCGCTGACCGCATAGCCAATCCGCGAAACAAAATCATTGCCCTGGGCGCGATAGAGCATATGGAACAGGCCGTTGTGCTGTGTGACGGCAGCGTTAAAGACGTTTTTGCATTCCCACTCGTGCAGTGGGTTTGGGTAGAGCAGTGGGCCGGACGGATGACGCATCAAAGCAAGTGACATGGTAAACGGTATCTCCTAGAATGCCTCTGACCAGTGAGCCTCACCGGTCAGTGTGTTATAGGTCAGGATAATCTGGATGCCATCAGGCGTTCGGAAAGTACGCCGCGCCGTTGCAGGTTGCAGCAGGAACGCATCAACTTTGCTCAAGCCGTCTGCACCTGCGCCGACATAAGCATAGCGCAGGGTATGTGTCCCGGCACTGATCAGGGTTGGCTGCCGCCAGACTGCATCCAGCCAGAAATAATCGCGGTCTGGCGAGGTGCTTTCCGATACCAGAACAGGCGGTTGATCGTCGATCTGCACCTGTAAAAATACGGGTTCGGGCGGCGGGCTGACCTGTGCCGCATCCGTTTTAGCTTCGGTTAGGGTGACGGGCAGCAGATTAAGCGCAATGTCCGGGTCACGTCCTGTCAAATCCATAAACGAATTGCCGCCAATGCCGCGCCCCACTTCAAGGCCAATGGCCGCGCCCGCTTTTGGATCGGCTACGCTGATCGATTTCCAGGGGATCGCTGCTTCGTAAATGTACCCGCCGTCGGTCTTCTGCCAGACCATCGCCGCACCCTTGAGAAAACCGCTGTTGAGCCAATCCCAAACTTGTGGGCCGTCGGGCGTCTGTGCAAATGTGAACTTGGCCGTCAGTCGATTGGCTTTGGGTGAGTTGACGCCATACACCCAGATCACATCGTCGTGCCAGACTTCGCTGGTCTTGTACCGCTGAATGTGTTCCGGGTCACGCACGCTGACGGCCATGTACAGGTTATCGGTGTCCCACGAGAGTTGAACGTTGTGGCTGTCTTTTTCGGGGCCTTGCCACAAGCCTGAGCCGCGCAACAATTGTTCACGGCTATTTGAGGCGATGACCGGAATGGCTGACCATTCATCCAGTTTACCATCAATGGTTGGCGGTGTTGCCACGCGGACGGCTTGCGCGGCGTTCGTCGCCTGTTGGCGCACTTGCCGTAAGTGGGCGACGTACAGCACGTAATTATCAGTGGGCACATCCAGCGATAATTCCATCACCTGACCGCGCCCCAGGCCGACATAACGCCCATTGCTGATATTCGTTTCGCCTGTCCAGTTGCCGGAATAGTAGATCGGCTGGCCGCTGATGCGTTGGCCGTCTTCAGCTTCGTAAACGCGCCAGGTATTGCCCGTTTCGGGTTTGGCATAAAGATAGCGCGCGGCCATTGGCAGATCGGCCACCGCAATCAGACTCATCAAGCCTTCGATAGTCGATTCCGCGCCTGCGTTCTGATTGACGCGCCACGCCACCGGGCCATTGATGCCATCAAATACGCGCCCGGTGGCTGGATCGTACATCTGCACGCCCGCCATGTTGTTCCCGAATAACCAGCTTGCAGCGAGTCCGGCATAGCGCGCATACCGATCCTGTCCGGTGGCTCGATAGAGTGCCGCGTATGCCTGAACGATCATGTTCGTCCCATAGGCGATCTGCCCCAAACGATCCGGCACAACACCCATATCACGGAAACGTTCAAAGGCTAACTGTCGCAGCAGAAACGAGTCGGCATCAGCGGCAGCCGAGTCGATCCAATCCTGACGGTGCAGCGCCATGCCCGCGACGGCCAGCGCATGAACCATGTGCGCGCCCCAATCATGCCAGTAACCAGGCGCGTGATCGGAAACGGGGTGCATCCCGAATGGATAGACGTTGTTATCACCTAAGCGATAAGCCGCGATTCCATCGGCAATTTTGGTCAGGATGTCCGCTGTTTGTGGATTTGGCCGCGCAGTGTAGTAAGTGGTCAGTCCGAGCAACCCGACGCCTGACGAATCAGATGCGCCGTTGGGCAGCCACGCCGGAATTTTGAAGCCATGCAGATCGCGCGTTTTGCCGTATTCGCCAAGCGTTTTGCCAAGCGCCGCTTCAGTCATCTTGAACGAGCCGGCCAACGTGTCGGCGTAGGCTTTATCAACTGAATCAAAGACGCGCACACCTTCACCCAACGCCCACAGGCCACGCATCGCCCACCAATCGAGGCTTTTATAACTGGTATTGCCCGTCTCGTTGATCTTGCCCTGGGCGTTAAAGACAAAATTGTAGAACTGCCCGTCGGCGGCCTGCATATAGCGCACAAACTCCAGGCAGCGCCGCGCCAGATCAAGCGTCGCCTGATCGTGTGTGCGTTCATATTGCCAGAGGTAAACGATAGCCGCGCGCGCCACATCATCGACGGCGCTAATGCCTTCGCCCGCCGCATCCACCCACTTGTAATCGGGCGTTTCGGAGTAGATGTGAACGAGCGCCATTTCGCGGCCTTGTACCGTGATCGGTTGCGTCAAAAATTGCAGGTGGGATAGGTTCACGAGATCGTTTGCGGCGTGCGCTGGCTTGTAATTTGAACTTGACGCCGCTAACAGTGCAACTAACATCAGCCCGATCATGGCACGTTTCATAGGATTAGCCTTTTACTGCCCCAACGTTGATCCCTTCCAGGAACTGTTTTTGCGCTAAAAAGTAGATGATCAGCACCGGGATCGCCATCATGGTTGAGAGTGCCATCATGTACTGCCACTGCGGCGCGTCTTTAGAAAGGGATTGATCGAAGAAGCGCAAGACCAGTGCCAATGGGAAAGTTTGAGTCGTTCGCAGATAGATGAGCGGCCCCTGAAAATTGTTCCAGTTGCCCTGAAACGACAAGACCGCAATCGCCAGCATGATCGGGCGGATGAGCGGCAGCATGATAAAACGGTAGATTTGTGCGGTACTTGCGCCGTCAATAATCGCGGCTTCCTCAATCTCACGCGGGATTGATAGGAAGAACTGACGCATCAAAAAGACGTAGAGCGGCCCCCAGGCGAACAGCGACGGCCACGTGAGCGGATCATACGTGCCGAGCAGGTCAAATTGTTTCCAGAGCAGAAAGGCCGGGACGCGCGTCACGATACTGGGAATCATGACGGTTGCCAGCATGATCGCAAATACGGTGTTTCGCCCACGCCAACGGAAGCGCGAAAAACCATAGGCCACCAACGATGCGCTGAAAATTTCGCCAAGCATTGCCAATATGGTGATGAACAGGGTGTTGCCCATAATTCGCCAGAAGGTCATGCCCGGCGCGATTGAGGCCATTTTCGTCCAGACATCGACATAATTCTCTGGCACGGCGGGATCGGGGATAAAGTTGATCGTCGTGGCGAAAAGTTGATCGGGCGTCTTGAGCGAAGTTGAGATCATCCAGAAAAACGGGATCAGAACCAGTATGCCGCCCATTGCCAGCAATACATAGATAATTCCCTGACGGATCATAAAGCGACGTTGCAGACCCTTATCGGGATCAACAAGCAGCGTGCCTTTGATCGGGCTGGTTGCGGTGGTTGCCATAATTTAAGCATTCTCCTCGCGTGCGCCCTGGTAGAACACCCAGGCATCGGACGAACGGAAGATGAAAAAGGTGAGCGCCAAAATGATGAGCAGCATAATCCAGGCCATCGCGGAGGCGACACCCATCCGTTGAAAGTTGAATGCTTCCTGATAGATCAACCAGTTCAAAAACGATCCGGCACTTTCGGGCAGCGGGATAAAGGCGGCCACGTCAAAAATCTGGATAGCGCCAATGGTTGATGTGATCAGATTGTAGAACAAGGCCGGGCTGAGCATCGGGATCGTCACATTGCGGAACTTCGCCCAATCGCCGCCGCCGTCTATCGAGGCGGCCTCGTACAAATCTTTGGGGATGCCTTTCAAGCCAGCCAACAAGATCACTGAGCTTGCACCAAAGACTCCCCACAAGCTGATGATCAGGAAGGCGGGTAATGCCCAGGTCGGATCGCTGAACCAGCGCGGCGGCGAAAGATGAAAAACATTCAAAAATGGCGTCAGGCTGGCGTTGATCAAGCCCGACGACGAAAACATCCAGCGCCACAACAAAGCGGACGCAATCGCTGGGAGGATGGCGGGCATATAGTACAACACACGCCAAAAGCCAAGCCCACGCACGTTCTGGTTGAGCAGCATCGCTACCGCCAGCGCCCCGGCCAGACCTATCGGCACGCTCAGGAAAGCATACAACAGTGTCAGACGAATCGAGCGCCAGAAACGTGCATTCTTTGCACCCAGCACGAAGCCGCCATCGCCAATTTCGACGCGGATTACTTCGTCGTTACCAGGGTTCAGGGCTTCGGAACTGCGCTGCGATTTGGCTTTGAGCGGCGCGATCTGCACGGTGAGCAGATCGGTGTAATTGCTCAACCCAACCCACTCCGGCGCTTTGAAAAGGTTATATTGTGTCAGGCTCAAATAAAAGGATGCGCCAATCGGGAACAGTGTGAAAATCAGAAAGCCAATGACCCAGGGCGCAACGAGCGCGCGCCCGGTAGCGGCTTCACGCTTGACCCCAAAGGCAACCTGCACGCGATAAACAATCATCATAATCACGCCCAATCCGAGCGCAACCAGAATATACCGGATGAGCGTTGGGCCATATGAACCAATAACGCCTGGGTCCATAAAATATGTTCCTTAACCTAAGTTTTGGAAAAATAGTATACCCTTCGAGAAATGGTTAAGCTTCACATTACCCTCATATTGTATCAGAAGCCGTTTGACGGCGGACAGGGAGTTCGTCTGGTCCCTCAATGCCAACCGTCAGGTCTTGCAGAAGGCCGTTGTGTAGACTATAAATCCAGCCATGTACAGCAAGTTTCTGACCGCGACGCCATGCGCTCTGAACAATCGTCGTGTGACAGACGTTGCTCACCTGCTCAATAATGTTCAGTTCGCAGAGTCGGTTCAGTTGTTCCGTTTCGTCGGGGATGGCATCCAGAAGGCCTTGATATTTTTGATAAACATCGCGGACATGCCGTAACCAGTTATCGATCAATCCCAGGTGATGATCATGCAGTGCCGCTTTCACGCCGCCACAGCCATAATGACCACAGATGATGATGTGTTTGACCTGGAGTATCTCGACGGCGAACTGGATACAGGACAGGCAATTGAAATCGGTGTGGACAACAATATTCGCCACATTGCGGTGTACAAATACCTCACCGGGGCGCAGGTTGATGATCTGATTGGCCGGAACACGACTATCGGCGCAGCCAATCCAGAGATATTCGGGCGATTGCTGGCTTTCCAGCTTCTCAAAGAAGCCGGGTTCGCGGGCATTGATGTCATTTGCCCAGGCTCGGTTGTTATCAAACAGATGGTTAAGAGCGTGCATAGTTCCTTTACTCAATAATCGGCTACATGCCGTTTATGCGCGCGGCGATCTGACGCACAACCGAGCGTGGCAAGATGCTCACTATTGCGGCTGAAAGGCGGTTGACCAGGCCGCTCACGACGATCACCTTTTGGGCTTCATAGCCGCGCAATCCGTTACGGGCGACGGTTTGTGCAGATTGCCAGCCAGGTGTGCCCGCCTTGCCGGAACCTGTTTGCGCGATGTCTTGAAACTCGGAGACCGTTCCGCCGGGGCATAGCACAGATACGTGTACATTATCGTGTGCGGCTTCGACGGATAGTGCCTGCGAAAACGAGAGGACGAAGGCTTTAGTCGCGCCATAAACGGTGTAACCCGGCGTGGGTTGGAAGCTGGCGGTTGAGGCGACGTTGATGATCCCGCCGTGTTTGCGGGCACGCATCCCAGCCACATATAGATGACTCAGCGTGACCAGTGAAGTGATGTTAAGCTGCACCATTTGCGCGTAGGTCTCGGCTGAATACTGCTCGAACTTGCCGAATTTACCAAACCCGGCGTTGTTGATCAGCAGATCGACGATCAGGCCGCGCCGTTCGGTTTCAGCAAACAGAGTATTCGCGCCGTCCGGTGTACCCAGATCAGCCGGGATGACCACACATTCGATATCGTGTTTGGCAGTCAATTCGGCAGCGAGGGCAGTCAGGCGATCTACACGGCGGGCGGTCAGGATCAGGCGATCCCCTTTGGCGGCAAGTTCGCGTGCAAAGGCTTCACCAATCCCTGCCGATGCACCCGTTATCAAAGTTGTGTGTATAGATGTCATGTTACAATTTTCTCTCGATTTGATTTTATTCTAGCGAGTCAGATCAGTCATTAGCACAAATGTCCATACGACGGCGTACTATTTAGCACTCTCTTAACACTGCGTAAATCAGGATGAAATCTACGTAAATCTACAAATACCTTGATAAATCACCAATATTTAACCAATGGTATAAGACTGATACATCTGCAAAGCCGACTCTTGACATTTCTGAAAGGTGTATTAGACTACAAAAATAGTTCGGTGTAGAACTATCTACAAAAAAGGGAGGCAGGACTTGGGACCTCAAGGGCGTGGACGTGGCGCTTCTAATGTGCCAAAGAATAAAGGGCTTCAACGCTCAATCGCCTATATTTTCCATTATCGTAATATCGCATTCGCTGCATATGGCGCGTTGATCGTTGCCACGCTGGCACAGTTGGCCGTTCCGCAGTTGATCCAAAACGTCTTAATGGCGATCATTAATGGTTTCGCGGCCAAGCAGATTCTGGCTCTGACGGGCGCACCCCAACTGCTGGCGATCAGTGGTTATGCGGTCAAGCAGGGCATTACGCCTGCCGCCGCACGAGACCTGCTAACCAGCAATGCCAACACCGCCGAAGGTGCATTGATCACTGCAGGGGTGATCATCGTTGGTTTTGCGGCGGTGCGTGGCGTGTTCTCATTCATTCAGACCTACATGGCCGAGTCCGCCTCTCAGGGTGCGGCGTTCGACTTCCGCAATGAACTATTCGCCAAGCTGCAACGTCTGTCGTTCAGCTATTATGACCAGAATCAGACCGGTCAGTTGATGATCCGTGCTACCGATGACGTTGAGAAAGTGCGTCTGTTCATCGGTCAGGGATTGCTATTAACCCTGCAAGCCCTGGTACTCGTGATCGGCGCGTTGATACTGTTGTTCACATCGAATTGGCGTTTAACACTCGTTGTGCTGCCGATTCTGCCGATTGCCTTCGTTTTGTTTATGATCTTCGGGGCGATCAGCGGGCCGTTGTTTGGCCGGGTGCAGATGCGTCTCTCGATCCTGAACACAGTCCTGCAAGAGAACCTGGCAGGTATCAAGGTCGTCAAGGCGTTTGTGCGCGAACCTTATGAGCAAAAGCGATTCGATGTGGCCGCGACGAATTTGCTCAAACAGCAGCTTGCCATCTCGCGCGCTTTCACGATTCTGTTCCCGCTCACCTTTCTGGTGGCGCAGCTTGGGCAGGCCGCGATTTTGTACTTCGGCGGCAAGCAAATCCTGACGGGCGATTTGCAACTGGCACAGTATAACACGTTCAGCCTGTACCTGATCTATATCTTCCTACCATTGGCGCAGTTGGGCTTCATCATTTCGCTGGCAGCACAGGCGGCCACTTCGGCAGCGCGTATCTTTGAAATTCTGGATACCAAAAACGAAGTCGCCGATAAGCCAAATGCGGTTGATCTGCCCCAGGTGCAAGGCCATGTCGAGTTCAAGAATGTCACGTTCAAGTATTTTGGCAGTGCTGATCCAGTACTCCAGAATGTGAACTTCGAGGCGACACCCGGTCAAACGGTTGCGCTGCTGGGCGCGACGGGCAGCGGCAAAACGACGATCATCAACCTTTTGCCGCGCTTCTATGATGTCAGCGAAGGGTCAATCCTGATCGACGGCAAAGATTTGCGCGACGTGAAGATCGACAGCCTGCGTAAGCAAATTGGCATTGTGTTGCAGGAAACGACGCTGTTCAGCGGCACGATCCGTGACAACATCGCTTTTGGTCGCCCGGATGCGTCAATGGATGACGTGATCGCGGCGGCGAAAGCGGCAGCGGCGGACGAGTTTATTATGAGCTTTCCACAGGGCTACGACACGCCCGTTGGTGAACGCGGCACAACTTTGAGCGGTGGTCAGAAACAGCGTGTGGCGATTGCCCGCGCACTGCTGCTCGACCCGCGCATTCTGATCCTGGACGATTCGACCAGCAGCATTGACTTGGGCACAGAAGCCAAGATTCAGAAGGCGCTCGATACGCTGATGAAGGGGCGTACCAGCTTCGTGATCGCGCAGCGCATCAGCACCGTGCTGAATGCCGATCAGATTTTGGTGCTGGATAAGGGGACTATCGTGGCACGCGGCAAGCACGAACAACTGATGGAAGAAAGCCCGATTTACGCCGAAATCTATACTTCGCAGTTGGTGGGCGATGCGGATGAGACTGCCGCAGCCGCCATCCAGCCAAGCACACAGGGAGCCTGAACCATGGGAATGATGATGGACGGCGGACGCCGTCTGCTTGAACGTGATCAGATTAAACCAAAGAATATCGGGCTGACACTGGCTCGCTTCGGTGTGTACTTCCGTCCCTATGCGTGGGCGGTTGGCCTCATGCTGGTGCTGGTGTTGATCAGTTCGTGGTCACAAGTCACACAGCCCGAACTGGTACAGAATGCTGTCGATTGCTACCTGAATCCGGCGAAGGAATGCCCACTCACGGTTGTTCCACAGGAAGCCCGTGACGCTACTGGTAAACCAAACCAGGAAACCGACGTTAAAATCAGTGGGCTAGCCAACGTTGTGGGTGAAGTGGTCATTCTGTATCTGGCAAGCTCCATCCTGAGCGCGATTGGCTTCTATCTGTTCTCGGCGTCGGGTCAGCGCGTGCTGCGCCAGATGCGTGAGGACGTGATGCGCCAGGTACATCGCCTTTCGCTGGGCTATTATGCTGAGAACGAAGCGGGCGATATTATGAGCCGCATCACGAGCGATACGGATACGATCAGTCAGGTGCTTGGCTTTGGCCTGTTGAACGTAGTGAGCGGCGTGGTGCTGCTGGTCTGGATCATGATCAAGATGCTCCAGAAAAGCCCCACCTATGCGCTACTCAGTTTGACGATTGTGCCGCTGATGATCCTGGTGACACTGTGGCTGTCGTCACAGGCGCGGCGTGCCTTCCGCAAGAGCCGTCAGGAAATGGGCAGCGTCAATGCCGATTTGCAGGAAAGCATCGCGGGTGTGCGTGAAGTGCAGGCGTTCAACCGTGAAGATGAGAATATCGCCAACTTCAAGCGTACTAATGCGTCTAACCGCGATGTGAACATTCGCGCTGTCAGCTTCTCATCGGCGCTATCGCCCGCGCTCGAAGCGTTGGGTTATGTGGCGCTGGCGATCGTGACCATTGTGGGCGGTATCTCGCTGCTGCGTGGTACACCGCTCTTTGGCGAAACGATCTCACTCGGCTTGATTTTCGCCTTCCTGCAATACGTACAGCGGTTTAACCAGCCGATTCAGTCGATTGCATTGCTGTGGACGAACATCCAGAGCGCCATCGCGGGTGGTGAACGTATCTTTGGTTTGCTGGACGTTGTGCCGGATGTAGTCGATAAGCCGGGCGCGAAGGTAATGCCCGAAATCAAGGGCAAAGTCGAACTGGTTGACGCAAAGGCCGAATACAAGAAGGGCGTACCCGTCTTGCGCGGCGTCAGCCTGAAAGCCGAACCCGGTCAGACGATTGCGATTGTTGGGCCAACGGGCGCGGGCAAAACGACGATCATCAATCTTTTGCCGCGTTTCTATGACGTGAGCAGCGGCGCGATCAAGATCGATGATATTGACGTGCGCGATGTGACTCGTGCCAGCCTTCGCAGCCAGATCGGTATCGTTTTGCAGGACTCGTTCCTGTTCTCCGATACGGTTATGAACAACATTCGCTACGGGCGTTTGGACGCCACCGATGAGGAAGTGATCGCGGCGGCCAAGCTGGCTTCTGCTGATACGTTCATTGAGCGATTGCCACAAAAGTAT
>JBBSEU010000030.1:0-29422 GCA_038239365.1 Aggregatilineales bacterium | reverse complement strand
CCGATCCGACACTGTTCCCCAATTCCTAACGAGGCATCCATTATGTTCATTTCACCGGTTGGTTTTGACCAGTTATTTGGCTACCGGAATTTGTTTGGGCGTGACGCGGGCGATGACGCACAGACGATTCTTGATTTGGCCGCGACATCCGAAACATTAGCGACTACCCATTACTACAATGTCCTGACGACCAGCACAATCCCGCTGACGCCGAGTGAGATTGTGCGCTTGAAATCGTTCCTCGATGCGGAATTGCAACACCTGGCTTATTTGAACGCGAACGGCGCGAAGACGCTGGCGACTGAGTTCTATTTCCCCCAGAATGTGTATACAGATCGCGCACAGTTTGCGGAGATCACCGAACAATCAGAAGCAGCGTTTGTGGCGGCCTATCTGTCTGCGGTGCGGCGCTTCACCGAACTGGGGAATCCGCTTCTGGCTGCAACCGCTGCACAGGTCACGGTCACAGAACAGGTACACCTTGCCCTGATTCGGCAAATTGGCGGGCGCAAACCGAATAACGTCTCGCTGGCGCAGGCGTTGGTTTACAACACCTCAGACGCTAAACCGATTTTGCAGCCGTTTCTGGAAAGTGGCGCGGATAGGCAGGGGCCAAGCCAGTTCCCAGGTCTGGACGCTATTCGTACCCTGATCGGGGACGTAGGCGTGGCGATTGTCAAGCCATTTACCGATCCGACAGTGTTCAGCGGAGCGACGGGAACGGAGTCGGCGGCGGATTGTACGGTTCAACCAGCCCACACCTTCAACATCAATATTCGCAACGGTGCTGGTCTGAAATTCAAAATAATCGGCATCTTGAATCGCGGCAAATCGGCGGCGGTAGACGGTAAAGCCGTTGATACAGATGGCTTCACCTGGTATCGCCTGAAAACAGGCGGTTATGTGCGTTCCGATGTGGTCAAGGCGACGGATAGCTGCGCGAATCTCTCGACGGTGACGTGACCCTCATTTAGAGGCTGCCCAGAACGTTGAGAAGCCGCTCTACTTCCGAACGTGTGTTGTAGTGCGCCAGCCCGACTCGTACCATGCCTTCGGGATAATCCAAAGCCTGCATAATCTCCTGGGCATAGTAGTTGCCGCTCCAAACATAAATCGCCTGATTGCCCAGGTATTCGGCGACGGCGCGCGGCGAATGCCCATCGAGTGCAAAAGCGACAGTCGGCACACGTTCTGCCATTCGCGCCGGATCGGTAATGCCGCGCACCGTAATGCCCGGAATCGCTTTCAAGCCGTCAATCAGATACCGGGCTAAATGCTGCTCATATTCCGCGACGATGCTCATGCCCGCGCGAATTGCCGCGCGTTCGGGAAGCTGTTCGGTTTGCCCGAAACGTATGCCCAGACCGCTCAGATAACGTACCGCCGCCGTCGTCCCGGCCAACGTCTCGAACGACTTTGTACCTGTTTCCCATTTTTCCGGCGTAGCTTGCGGGGCGGGGCGCACCCGATAGGCTGGCAAACTTTCGAGCAGATCGAACTTGCCATACAGAACACCGATATGCGGCCCGAAAAATTTGTAGGCGGAACAGGCCAGAAAATCGGCGTCTAATGCCTGCACATCCACGTCAATATGCGGCGTAGACTGCACAGCGTCAACGAATGTCCACGCGCCCGCCGCGTGTGCCATTTCGATCAACGGTTTCAATGGGTTGATGGTGCCAACAGCGTTAGAGGCATGACCTATCGCCACCAGCCGCGTATGGTCACTGAGCGCGGCCTCATAACTATCCAGATTGAGCGTGCAGTCATCGGTGTTGATTTCAACCCAGCGTACCGTCACGCCCAGATCATCGGCCAGCATCAGCCAGGGCGCAATATTCGCATCGTGATCGAGGCGCGTCAGGACGATCTCATCGCCCGGCTTGAGTCGTTTGCCAAGTGCCCGGCTGAAGGCGAAAGTGAGCGTCGTCATGTTCGGGCCAAAGACGATCTCCGACGGCGAACGCGCATTAAGCAGATCGGCCATTGCGGCACGAGCATCGTGTACCGTTTCGTCAGTACGGCGGCTGGTCAGGAATGCGCCGCCTTTGTTGGAATTAGAAGTTAAATAATAATTACTCACTGCATCGATCACGCTCTGGTGAACCTGTGTGCCGCCCGGATTATCGAAATAGATCGGAGTCAGGCCGTTGTCGATGTTGCTGAGCGACGGGAATTCGGCACGGATCGCTTCTGGGGTGAATTGATTGGACATGAATGAGCCTTTTTGAATTTGATAGAGCAGCATCAGGCGGGGTAGGGCAGCAGCAGATCACTATCATCGCGCACGGCCAGACTGAGCAGCGCATCGTTTTGATAACAGGTCGCGCCCACGCTCAATCCTAACACGTAGCCGTCGTATTCGGTTTGCACACAGCCATCATTTTTGCCGATAGGACGCCCGTAAATATCGGTCAGGCGTGCTATTTCATCGCCAATCGTTACTGCATCGCCCGACTTCACAAAATACTCAACAATGCCACTTCCGGGCGCGTAGGGGTGCATCATGCGCCGTACCGGAAAACCAGGGGTCAGCAGGCGAATCCCGGTAATCGGTTCGGGTGAATCGGGCAGCATCCCCGCCCAGCGCAGCACATTCCGAAGCCCAGCAACTGCAGCACTCACGATTACAGGATCAACGGTCATATAGCCGCCCAATTCAACAGTGAACGCCGGGATACGCGCCGTGTTCAAAGTCGCACCGCTCACCGAACGATGTAAATTCTTTTTGAGAAATTCTGAGGAGACAAACTCATTGATGACTGTATGCCCAAACGCATTAAGCATTTTGCCAACAGTATCCTGCAAACGCTGCGCCACTGCCCGATCCCGATTATCGCGGTAATACACCGGATCGCGGAAGGCGAAAGGCAGCGCGCCAATTGAAAAATTATGCAGATCGATCAGGTAATTGGCGGTGCTGGCGATCAGATCGAACAGGCGGCGGTAGGCCAATTCCAAAGGCGATGCGGGTGCGCTATCGGTACTGCCAAATTGCCGAGCGGGTGGTGCTGGAAAAAGGCGGTTCGGGTCCTGACCCGGTAGATAGTAGGGGCTTCGTTGTCCCGTTCGCAGCCCCGCCGGATTCAAGGTCGGGATGGCGATGATCGTGCCGTGCAGCGCGGTCAGCAGTTCGGGCGTCAGCAAACGATGAATGACCGCGATCCCCGTATACTCTGCGCCATGAATTGACGCGGTGAGCCATAAGACCGGCCCCCTTTCATTCCCCTGGGCGATGATCACCGGGAACTGATCGATCCCGCCGCTTGGTAAATCAATGGCATCAAGCGCGCCATAAACAAACTTTCCCGGCTGGGCGCGCGCGCTGCCAATTTCCAGCGGTGCTACCATCAAGTGCGTGACTCTTTTGCCATTGCCGAGGCAAGCTGATGGGCAACTAATTCCAGCATTTGAATGTTCTCCTGAGAAATGGCGCTAAGTTGTTCCCGACAAGCAAGAAACACGCCAAAGCGCAGGGTTGTACCAACGGGCACGCACGCCGCCGAATTGAATTTGCCTTTTTCGATCAGCATGTGATTCGGTTCTTCACCGGGGCCAACGATTCGGCTGCGCCCGTTCTGCATGACCCAGCCGAGCAGACCGCTGTAGTCCGAATGTTGTGGGATCATGCTCAACACGGGGGTTGGTCCAACCTGTGCAACCAGCGTCAGAGTGGGTGGTTCTGTGGGCGTGGTTGAGAAGAAGGCCACATAATCATAGCCAAGCTGCTGAATCGCTTCGACGGCGGCCTGCTGTTTACCCTGGCCTTTGCTGGCCTTTCGCAGCGACTTGGCAAACGAGCGAACCGGGGGCAGCGCATCCGAATGAAGCGTTTCGAGTCGGCGCTCCTGCACTAATCGCTTGATCCGATTGACCAGATCGTTATCAGTGAAGGGTTCGGTAGACACATCATCGGCGCGTCCGGGCATTCCGAAATCGGCTTCTTCATCGACCAGCAGGATCAACAGGCGTGGGTAGGTCTGGCGCAGTTCCTTGACCAGTTCGTAGACGTTACCGAGTCCATTATCCACCACAAACACATCGTTTTGCTTGGCCGGATCAGCCAGCACATCGCGGGCGCTCTGCTCCGAGGTAACCACCATCGGTTTGAGTTTAGCGTCTTTGGACAGATTTTCACGGTAACGCGCTACCGAAGGCAGCCGAACCGCCGCCAGTACATTGATAAGGGGTGAAGTTTCCGCTGCCATTTTTAATAGTCTCTACAAGTGTCTGAATATATGACGCGGCGTAATTATAGGCTTGCCGGGAAAGCGACACAAGAACGACGCCGGAAAACGAACGACATTGTGATAGAATTGCCGTTCGTTCACCTGAGTCCGATCATCGAAAGGCTATTTTGTGGATAGTATGCAGGTTCGTGACAGCATTCGCCAGTTCGTCACCAAAGAACTGATGCGTAAACCGAATTATAAACTGGGTGATAAGGATCGGCTGATCAGCGGCGGGTTAATCGACTCGTTTTCACTGGCCGAGTTGGCGTTATTTCTGGAAAAGACGTTCAACGTCAATCCTGATAACACCGATCTGAACGCCGATAAAATGGATAGTGTGGAGATGATCGCGGCGTATGTCGAAGCCCACCGCAAGTAGCGCAACCCGCACGCTGCTCGATTGGGCAGAGCGCCAGTACCAGATGCGGCCTGATGACCCGGCGGTGATTTTCATCGCGCCGACAGGGGAGGAAACGATCATCACGACGCGGCAGTTTTTCGAGGGCGCAGCCAGCTATGCACAGGCGTTGCAAGCCGCGCAGATTCAGACGCGTGATCTGGTGATCCTGGTGATGGATCACAGCGCCGCCGTGTTGTATGCGTTTTGGGGCGCGCTGATGATCGGCGCGATTCCGTCAATCTTCCCGTTCCTATCGGATAAACTCGATCCGGCGATGTACTACACGCGCGTCAAAGCGTTGGTAGCGCATTCCGCTGCCTCAGCCGTGATCGTTTCGGAAGCCTATGTCGATCCACTCAGCGAATTGCTCAGTCCTGATGGTACACGCCTTATCCGCGAAAGTCAGTTAGTGCCAACGAATGGCGAACCCATTTTCGATGCGGGTGTCGGCGCGGATGACATTGCCTTCTTGCAGCATTCATCCGGGACAACGGGCTTGCAAAAAGGGGTGGCACTCTCACACCGTGCCGTCCTCAATCAACTTGCCAGTTACAGCGTGGCGATTCGTCTGACCCCTGAAGATAAGATCGCTTCATGGCTGCCCTTGTATCACGATATGGGACTGATCGCCGGATTTATCCTGCCGATCACACAGGGTATTCCGCTCGTCCTCATATCGCCGTTTCATTGGGTACGCGATCCGAAAGTGCTGCTGACGGCCATTGACAAACATCGTGCGACTCTGTGCTGGCTGCCGAACTTCGCCTACAATTTCATGGCACTCCGAACACCGCAAGCGGTCACTCAGTCACTTGATCTATCCAGTATGCGTGCCTTCATCAACTGCTCCGAGCCGATGAGCGCCGATAGTCACCGCCGTTTCCTGGAACGATTCGCTCCGTGCGGCTTAAAGCCCGCGGCACTGACGACCTGCTACGCGATGGCTGAAAACACCTTCGCCGTGACGCAAGGTGGTATCAACGAAAAAGTCACGGTTGATCTCATTTCACGCGCCGAACTGAGCGCCCATCATCGCGCGGAACCGATCAACAGCGACGAACCTTCAATTGAAATGCTATCGTGTGGCAAGCCAATCCCGAACTGCCAGATCAAAATCGTGGATGATCAAAACGCGGCCTTGCCTGAACGTGCCGTTGGTGAAGTTGCCGTTCGCAGCGATAGTATGTTGAGCGGCTACTATAAGCGCGCCGATCTGACGGCAGAGGTTATCAAAGAGGGTTGGTATCTGACCGGCGATCTGGGCTATCTGGCAGCGGGCGAACTGTACATCACTGGCCGCAAAAAAGACCTGATCATCGTTGGCGGTAAAAATGTTTATCCACAAGATTTGGAAGTCATTGCCAGCGAAGTTCCGGGCGTTCATGCGGGGCGGACGGTAGCGTTCGGTATCCCTGATGAACGACTCGGCACGGAATCTGTTGTAGTCGTTTGCGAAGTTGATACTGAAGATGAGGATGCCCGCGCCGAAATCGGGCGACAGGTACGAATGCGGATCGCACAGCAAACCGAAACAGCTTTACAGGATGTGCTGTTGGTTGATGCCAAATGGCTTCACAAAACGAGCAGTGGCAAGATCGCACGCGGCGCAAATCGTGAAAAGTACCTGAAAGAAATGGGCATTGAATAGCTTAATCACACGGAGCGACTCTTGAAATTTCCCGATCTGGCACGCTATGCGTTGTGGCTGGGCGTGGCCGAAACCGCGCTGGAAAATCGGCACGAATATCACATGACGACGACATGGCTGCCGCACTTGCTGACCAATACGCTTTCCCTGCTGCTGCCGGATGTGTTTCGTGTTTTCCTGCCAGCCCGCACAACCGTGAAAACGCAGCCTGCGGATGATATTGATGCCCTTGCACAGACCCTTACGACGGTAGTTCGAGACAACGATCAGTATGTGAGTTATGTCACGCCGCTGGCCGTCGGGTATATCCTGTCGCATCCACGTTTTAACATCTACAAAGGCAAACTGGCTGAAAAACGCTTTGCCGGACTTGGTCTCGATGCACTGCCACACGGCTCAACTGCGTTTGGTCTGACGGCACTCGTGATGGAAACGGCGGAGCAGGCATATACAACTTTTCCGCGTCAATCGGTGCTGCATCCGCTGCTCAAGTGGAGTAACGATCACCCGGCACTCGCTTCCGGGATTGTTTTGGCCGCTGCGACGCTGTTCTGGGAAACAGGTGAATATCGCATTCATCTATATGAATTGGAACAGCGCGGCGGCAATCCAGACCAGATCAATATGCAGTGGAGTCTGGACGACACCTTGCGCGATTGTGCGGCCAACACGATTGGCTGGCTGCTGGCAGTGCTGGTACGGCGGCTGTTATCGTAATCTGAAGTCGATTGCTCAGTTTTAACCTGGAACAACCTCGATCCAATTAAAGAGAACACCCAGTGACCGCACATCTAGTCCGATGCCTAAATCTTTGGGTACCAATGTGCGGTTGATGTTAAAAGTGATGAGTGTGTTGTCCAGATGAAGTGCCATGACCTCACGCGAGATATGTCCTTCAAATAGAAGTGCACCGCGCTGATCGGGCACAGCGTTGAGTGGAATGGTGCGGCCATTGACACTCAGCGTCAAACTGGCAAGGATATCTGGCGCTAATCCCGGATAGACTCTAAACCGAATGGTATAGTCGCTGTCTGGCGCAAGCCAATATTCCAGGGTTGAGTGAGTCGCCGTTGTCCAGGCAACCGCTTCCGGCGGACTACCCGTAAGTTCCGAGTAGCTCCAACCCAGGCCGCGAATGGTACTCGAAACGGGGAAATACAGTTTTAATGATCGAAGCGGCGATTGTTGAAATATCGGCGTGAACGGCCAGCGACTGAACATGGTAAACACTTTGGGTGGCAGTGGCGATTGTACATCAATCACTTGTGAGGGATCGTATCTATCATGCCCTGACGCGGGGCGATAGTCATCTATTTGGGAGAGCAGCCGCAGCCCCGCCGCCGTACTTTCAAATGCAGCAACCGAATGATAATGGTAAGTCACGGTCACATCACGAGTGATACCCGGCGCTGGATCATAATAGGTGGCACTCACCGTCTCCAAATCAAAGCTGCATATCGCCTGATTCTGATAGAGTTTCACATTCTGATGAACGCAGACCACCGTCTGAAAATCAATGTCGGGATAGATCGTTTTCAGGGCATTATCCATACATTCAGTGACGGAAGTACAAGTTTTTGCCCAGTCGTCTACTCGTGACGGGGGATGATCGATGATGAGCAAAAGCGATTTTGGCTTGATATGCGGCGCTTGCTGAATAATTTGTGCCAGTGTTTGCAATTCATACTGCGAATGATCGTAAAAAGCCTTGTGTTCATTCAGCGCATTGATAGTTCCCAGGCCGATAAGGGGTGCAACCAGCAGCACAAAGCCGATTTGTCGCAAGCGTCCCAACAGGCGGCTTAACAAAAAGAGCATCAGAACAACGCACATCGCTGCCCCAATGGTTGAGTAATAGAAGGTTCGCCAGTTCGAGTCGCGCCAGATGGTTGGCAGGTAAATCACATAGCCCAGAAAAACAGCGGCAATGCCACCCATTATCAGCAGCCAGCAGCGTTGCCAGTTTTGCCGTATTGTGTCACGCGAGTCACGCCGTGATAGATACCACAGGATCGGAATGATGCACAGTAGAATTACGGCGGCTGTCAGTCCGATGAAGGAGGGGTCTTGTACAGGGCTTGTGATGAACGTTAAGACCCGCGTCCAACCAGTCCAGAAGTGTTCACCGTATACCCGAAACGTGCTGGTCACGTATTGTTGCAGTGTGTCGGTCAGATTAGCGCCGGGTGCTGCGCCAGACAACAACCTGGCCTGGTAGTTGTTACCGACGGACAATGTCCTCACAAAGAGCAGCCCGAAAACGACAGGCAGCAGCAGCCACACGCCTGAAAGTCGAATGACCCGCTGTGTAACCCGTTTTTCGAGCCAGACCAGCAATAAAGGCCCAAGCAAGGCCAGTGGTATACCCGTCTCGTAGGTCGCAAATCCCAGAATTTGAACAACCCACATGCTGAGCAGTGCCGCCCATCCAAATCGTTCCCACAGCCGCACTAAAAGATAAGTGGAAAGGACAACGCACAAAACGCCAAAATGCAGGTGGGTGTTCCGCATGGCGAAAAGACCCTCACCCGCCGGGTAAACCATCATCAACGCGCCAATCGCAAAAGCCACTGCGTTCTGCTTAGGAAGCAGCCGACGCATCAGTAAAAAGGTGCAAAAGCCCTTAACGATGATCAACAGTGCGTGGATCAGGGTCAGGCCGATGAACGAACCGGGCGTCAGCAGAAAGGCAATTAACCAGGGGAGAAAAAGCAGTGGGCGATCCTGAAAATTATAATAGGCTGGCTTCGCCACATACTTTGCCAGGATCAACCATTCCTCATACGTTGCTCCTGTCCGCAGCCCGAAGGGCAACCAGATAACCGCGATCAGTGCGGTATATCCCAGCAGGACAACGAGTTCCGGCCAGATAGCTATACGGGAAAGTTTCAGACTCGATTTTGTTTGAGTAAAAGCAGCGGTTATGGTATTGACCTTCCCGATTGTGGTTGAGCAGGCGCGGAGACTGGCTATAGTTTTGAGGTGGTGACCAACATGTTCTTTGCCGTTAAATTATATATCAGCCGCAGGCCGATACAAGTTCATTCCCAATTGTGTTGGAAAACAGCTTTGCAAGCGTGGTAGAATGGCTGCGCTCAAAGGTAGCACGATAGGGATAATCTTCTAAACATGTCAAATGCTCCCGAATATGGGATCAATTTTCTGGCGGATTTACATGGTTCGCTGGGTCTGAGCGAAGCAGCACGCTCGGTTTTTGGGGCGGTACGCGGGCAGCAAATTCCGTTCAGCTATGTACCTGTCGACTATCAGGTTCGGCGCGAAGCGGGCAGTTCCGACTTCGACTATGGAAACTTGCCACAAGGCATCAAATATCCAGTCAGCGTGCTGTTCTACAATGTGAATGTGCTTCAAAATATTTCGGCCAGTGAGCTTGCCGAACTGACCGGCAACCGCTACACCATCGGCTATTGGTTCTGGGAACTTTCCCAGATGCCCGACGTTTGGGCGGATCAATTTGAGCGCATCAACGAAATCTGGGTAGCGACACGTTACGTCCAGGAAGCGATGCTAAGAACAGGCCATAAACCCGTTCATGTCATCCCGACGCCAGTCGAGATCACCGCGTCCAGCAGCCCACAACGCGCGCAATTCGGTATACCCGAAAACCGCTACACATTTCTGTTCAGTTTTTCGGCAACCTCCTCCGATGCACGCAAAAACCCCTGGGGAGTCATTTCAGCCTTTGAGCGTGCCTTTGGGGCTAAAAAGCGCAAAGACGGTCCGCTGCTGGTGATGAAAGTTCATCATGCCGATATGTTTCCGTCGATGCAAAAGGAACTGCGTAAACAGGTCGCGCGGGTTGGCGGCATTCTGTTGGAAAACGCCTACACCCGGCAGGAAGTGAATGATCTGCTGGCCTGTGCCGATGTCTACGCTTCACTGCATCGCGGCGAAGGGCTTGGTCTGGGCATGGCCGAAGCGATGTCACTGGGTAAGCCCGTGATCGGTACGGCCTATTCCGGCAACGTTGATTTTATGAAGCCGGATAACAGCTATCTGGTCGATTATCAACTGCGCCCGATTACAAATGAAGATCATCGTCATAATCAAGCCGCTGCCGAATTTTACACTCCCGGCCTGACCTGGGCTGAACCGGATATTGATCAGGCGGCAGCGTATATGCAGCACCTTTATGAAGACCCGGCTGAAGGGCGGGCGCGTGGGCAGCGCGCCGCCGCGTATATCAAGGAACACTACAGTCGGGCGGCGGTTGCCCGGAAAATCAATGAACGATTAGCATCACTTTATCAAAACACCAATTTAGAAGCCTTTCAACGCCGAAACACCGCCTTCAATCTACATGACGCGATCAGCAGTAGTTCGCCAGCGCCACGCACACGCCTTCGCCTCGCGGTCTGGCGATCAACCGCTGTTGAATGGTCAAACCACCTGAAAGATTATTTCGATGTCACCTATTTTGAAGGGGATTCGGGTGGGCAGCACGCGACTTTTGATGGGTACATCGCCTGCGACGCCAAGAGTGCAGCACTGCTCGGCCAGATTGCCAGCAATACGGCTGCGCCGCGCTTTGTCATGCTTGATCCGATAGCATTCAGTCCTGAACAGGGCGCTGCCCTCAAAAGCAGCGTGGACAGCACCCGCGCGCAAATCGTTTACCGAAGCGCCGATCAGCACATCCTGAAAACGCAGTACGCCGCACAGCAGGTGGCGGTTGTTGCTTCCGACTCGCCTACGCAGACGGCGGCTGAAGTGGCAAGTTTCGTTTACGAAATACTCCAGGCTACCGAAAATGCCAAGCCAAATGCCGAACCACCAAAATCGATCCTGTTTCGCTTTCAGAAAACAGCCCCCGGAACAGGCTGGTATCCGATTGAAAAGCTGGAAAATGGTCACCCCTTTCAATGGATGAACGGGGCACGCAGCACCCTTACTTTGTATCTGGAGGCTCAGAGCGACTACCGCGTGAGTGTGTGCATCGGTGGCAGCACACCGCCTCGTGTGCTGGATACCCTCAAACTCTCGGTTAACGAGGTTTCGATTCCACTGGCGCGGCAAGCAGCAGCGCAGCACGAATTTGCGGACGAAGCACACGATGGGCAACTGGTGTTTGAGGGAATTGTTCCCCTTGCCGTCATTCGCAAAAATGCAACGAAGCTGCTGCTGACGTTGACCGTAGATCAGATTTTTGAACCTGCCAAAGAAGGCTACCCCGCCGATACGCGGACATTGGGCGCTCAGGTATTGGGGGTCGCGCTTTCGGCGTTGGCCGCGCCAACTCAGGCCGATCTGCCCGTACCCGCCGTGCGTCTGGAAAACGTCACGAGTGTTTCCAGAGATATTCGCATTCTGCCCGGCGATCCGACTCCGATCTGCACCATCATTTCCAAAAACTACATCGCGCAAGCCCGTGCGTTGGCGCGTTCCTATCTGGACTATCATCCGGGCGGGACGGTGTTTGTCTGCCTTGTAGATCGGATCGATGGTTATTATGACCCGGCGCAAGAGCCATTCACGACGGTTTTGGCCGAAGATTTGAACATCCCACAGTGGGATTATTTTTCCTTTCAGTACACCATCATGGAATTGAATACGGCGGTCAAGCCCTATTTGCTTCAATACCTGATGGAGGCTTACAAACTGGATCGGCTGGTCTATTTTGACCCGGATATCGTCCTGTACGATACACTGGCACGCCTGGATGCCCTGCTCGATCAACACGGCGTCGTTCTGACACCCCACATTCTGGCACCGCTCGATGATGACTATAAGCCGTCCGAATTAGACCTGCTTCAGGCGGGCGTTTATAACCTGGGCTTCATTGCGATTTCGCGGCGCACGGAATGGCAAGCCTTGCTACTGTGGTGGCAGGAACGGCTGCACCACCTGTGCAAAGTGGATTTCAACAAGGGTTTGTTCGTCGATCAACGATGGATCGATCTGGCACCCGCCTTATTCTCGAACGTCCACATTTGGCAGGAGCCAGCCGCCAACATCGCCTATTGGAACTATGCCCACCGCCGCGTTGAACAGGTGGGTACGCGACTGCTGGTCGGTGACTCGCCAGTGCTGTTCATCCACTACAGCGGCATTCAGGTCGATCAGATTGAGGTTGTATCCAAGCATCAAACCCGGTTTACTCTGGCTGATTTGAGTCCGACCATGCAAGCCCTGATGCGCGACTATCGCCAGCGCCTCCTGGACAATGGACACACCCAGACGAAGCAGTGGCCGTATGCTTATGCCTGTTTTGAGAACGGCGTGCCGATCCCGGAAGTCGTTCGCAACTGGTATTGGACGCTTGATCCAGCCGGTGAACGCTGGCCTACGCCCTATCAGGTGGGTGAAGGATCGTTCTTCCAATATCTGAACGCGCCGCATAATCCGGCAAAAGCGACCAGGCCATATTTAACAAACCTGATTGTATATCTATATCGAGGACGGCCTGATTTACTGGCTTACTTTCCAACGGGTCTGACAAATCGCCAGGACGACCTGATGAGTTGGTTTCGCACCGATGGGTACAAACAATTCAAGCTGCCAGAAGCGTTCCTGCTGCCGTTGGGTTTAACTCAATCTTCAACTTCGCAGGCAGCGATTAATCCTGTTGTACCTGCTCCACGTGCAGCCGCCACGTTAGTTACTGCTTTGCCATCATCAAGTGAGATACCTTCCATGTTGAGACATTTATTTAATTTGTGGGATGCACGCCGCGCCGAAGCAATGACCTTTCAAGGCGCTATGCCGGGTGTGGGCAGGTTGTTGCAACGCATCGGAAATATGCGTGTCATTGGCGTATTTCTGAAAACCTTTAAACAGGCCATGCGATTGGGCGTTGTCTGGGATGCCCAACGAAATTTCTATCAGGCATTAGTCGAGAAGCAAGTCCGCGCTGAGCAACTGCTGACGGCGCTGAACACATATCAGGAACAAATGGAAGTGCGGCAGGCGTACTTGGATGCACAGCACGCACAACTCGACATACGTCAGAAACAACTGGACGCGCGGCACGCGCAACTGGATACAAGACAGGGGCAAATCGAAGCGGCACACACCGGGCTGCAAACGCGCTATGCCCAACTCAATGCAGGGCAATCGACGCAAGCCGTTTTGGCGCAGGTTGAGCAGCGTTTTATTCAACAAAGCAGTCAGTGGGTAGCCTTAGATGCGCGTCAAAAGCAGCTAACCGAGCAGCTAGATCAGGTATTCCGCCCCGAATTGGAACGGCTGACGCAAAACCAGGTCACGCCTGAAGCACTGGTTGAATTGCGTCAACAGTTACAATCACCCCGGCTGCTCCCCAACTTCTATATGACCAGCATGGAACTGGAAAGCCTGAAAGCGGTCAATGCTCAACTCAGTCAGTTTTCGTATCTGGAATCCCCGGCGGAACATCGCAACGAAAAGCTGTATATCGCCCTGCAAACGGCCTTTCGTGGTTCTGAGCAGGAGATTGCGGATCGACAGCGTAACTACCTGCCGTACCTGACTATTCCGCCCGAAAACGCACAGCTACCCATTGCCGATATTGGCTGTGGACGTGGTGAGTTCCTGTCGATTTTGCGTGAGAATGGCTTATATGGCATTGGCGTCGAGACGAATGAACTCGAAGTGCGCCGTTTGCGGGCTTTGCAGTATGAGGTTGTCCTGACGGATGCGGTCAAGTACCTGGACTCAGTGGCCGATGGCAGCCTGGCCGGGATCACGGCCTTTCAGGTCATCGAACACGTCGATCACGATTACCTGATGCGCTTTTTGGAGTGCGCTCACGTCAAGCTGGCAAAAGGTGGTTTTATTCTGCTGGAAACGGTTAACCCGATGTGCCTTGAGACGTGGTGGACGTTCTGGCTCGATCCAACGCACGTCAAACCTATTCCGCCCTATCTGCTCACCTTTTTGCTCAATTTCACAGGCTTTAAGCAGCTACAGGGCTTTTTCCAGAGTCCGCTGCCACTCTACAACGGCATGGACGATACCGCGATCAGCCGATACCGCGATTACGCTTTAATGGCGATCAAGCAATGAGGTTCAATTCGTGACGAACGCTCCCGCCATTTGCACGATCATCTCGAAAAACTATCTGGCGCACGCCCGCACACTGACGCAATCGTATCTGGCGCAGCATCCCGATGGCCGCGTGTTTGTGTGTCTGGTCGATCAGATCGATGGCTATTATGATCCGGCCAATGAGCCATTCGAGACGGTTTTGTCCGATCAACTTGGTATCCCCAACTGGACGACGTTTTCCTTCAAATACTCGATCATGGAGCTTAACACAGCGGTCAAACCGTATTTCATGGAATATCTTTTCCAGAATTATGACCTTGACCGGCTTATCTATTTTGATCCAGACATTGTGTTATACCAGCCATTGGCCGAACTGAATGCGCTGCTTGACCAGTATGGCATGGTGCTGACGCCGCATATTTTGAAGCCACTGAATGATGATCGGACGCCGTCAGAACTCGATTTAATGCAGGCGGGTATCTACAATCTGGGCTTTCTGGCCGTCTCACAGCGCACCCATTTGCAAGCCTTGTTCCGCTGGTGGAAAGCTCGGCTGTATAATCAGTGCCGGGTCGATTTTGCGAATGCGATGTTTGTTGATCAACGCTGGATGGACCTAGCTCCGGCGATGTTTCCGAAGGTCTACATCTGGCGAACCCCGGCGGCCAACATCGCCTACTGGAATTTTCTGCATCGGCGCGTTGAACAGAGCCAGAACGACAGCCAAACTTTCGTAGTTGACGGCTTGCCAGTGCTGTTTGTACATTACAGCGGCTTCAATGTTGACCAACTTGAAAAGGTCTCCAAACATCAAAATCGGTTTGTGCTGTCCGATCTGAGTGCCGCACAACAAAGCCTCATGCACGATTACCGCCAGCGTTTGCTGGATAACGGTTTTCGCGTGGTCAGCGGATGGCCGTATGCCTATGGACAGTTCGGAAATCGTGTCCCGATCTCTGATATGGCGCGGACATGGCTGCTTGAACTCGACCCTGACGGGCGGCGCTGGGCTGATCCTTATAATGCGGATACTGGCTCGTTTTTCGATTTTCTGAATGCACCCCATTTTGCCGAAGATACCGAACGTCCTTATCTGACGAACCTGGCTGTTCACCTCTACAACGCCGCGCCGGATGTGCGTGCCTACCTGCCCACCGGACTCACCACTCATCAGCGCGATTTAATGGCCTGGTTTTGCGCCTATGGTAAAGATCGATTTAAGCTGGATGATGTATTCTTAGAGCCAATGGGCTTTAACTCAGCCTGGGGACACAGTCCTTTGTTGGGCAAGCTGGTTAGCTCCGGTTTACGTGCGGCTAACGCGGGGCGACAGTTGGGGCGACAGTTCGGCCTGGCTGCTGTTGATAAGCCATATACCGCGACCACCTATACGCGCGGCGTCAACGTACTCGGTTATCTTTATATGGAAACAGGCGTTGGCGAGGTAGCCCGTTCAACGCTTCGCAGTCTTGCCATGATCGGGTATCCAGCCCGCTTTAAGAACATTGATGCGGACGGCGGACGTACTCAGGATCGCTCAATCGACGAGCTGGGCATCCCTGAAGGACTCGATTTCCCCGTCAATTTGATGTTTGTGAATGCCGATCAGACGCCCGTCGTGAGAGCCGCCCTGGGTGCAGCCGCGTTTGAGCAGCATTACACTATCGGCTACTGGGCATGGGAACTCCCGAAATTTCCGACGATGTGGCATGACCGTCTTTCGATGGTCGATGAAGTCTGGGGGAACAGCAAATTTTGTCTGTCCGGCATTGCTGAGATCGCTTCGATTCCGGTGAAGGTAATGCCCATCCAAATCGAACCTGAGATCGATGCTCGTTTTGATCGTGCCCATTTTGGCCTGCCTGCTAATCGTTTCCTGTTCCTTTCGGCCTTCGATGCACTCAGTTTCACGCAGCGCAAAAATCCGCAAGCGGTGATTCGCGCTTTCAAGAAGGCTTTTGGCGGGCGACGTTCTGGTTCTGAACAACCGCTCCTCGTGGTCAAAGTGACTAACCTGAATCGATCACCAGAAGAACAGTCAATCAGAGAGATGCTGGCCGAAGTTAACGGGATAATTATTGACCGTTATTTTTCGCGGGTTGAAGTCAACAGTTTGATTAATAGCTGTGATGCGTATGTAACGCTGCATCGCTCGGAAGGGTTCGGATTAACGCTGGCCGAGGCGATGTATATGGGCAAGCCGACGATTGGTACCGATTTTTCAGGAAATACCGACTTTATGAATGCCCAAAACAGCTACCCCATTCGCTATAAACTGATCCCGATTGAACAGACGGTTGGCCCCTATGAAGCGGGTCAACTGTGGGCTGATGCGGACGAAGATCACGCAGCAGCCATTATGCAGCAGGTGGTCAACACGCCTGATGCGGAACTGTGTCGTCGCGCGGCGGCGGATATTCGGCGAATGTACAGCCGCGATGCTGTCGCGCAAGCTACACAGTCGCGCCTGGACTGGATTTATGCGAACGCCTTAAAACGAAACTAAGAAATGTTCCCTAACCGTCCTTCACGCTTTGTGACATAAACAGCTATTTATCGCGTGCCTTTAACTCGATCTCCTGGTAGACGAACTTGCCGCGAATATGGCTGTTGAAGTATTTTCCTTTAGAATCAGCGTCCAGCATCCCTTGATACACGTCTTCGGGCACATCGTAATATTGATAAATGCGGCCACTCTCGAACCGAATTTCGAGGACGCGCGAATACCCGACAGCACCAATGACTGTTGACTCGACTTCTTGCCGTTGCATGATCTGATTCCTTCTCAACACAAATTGGCAGCATTGTTAGCAGTACCAGTGCCAAAAAACAGCACGGCTGTCACATGCCCTCAAGCGAATTAAGCGAAATCACGGTAAAATTCCTAGACTTGCACAGTTGTCTCCAACATTCAAATAGAAGGGTTCATTTTTTATGACTGACGCTTACCGTGATTTTATCCTCAACGCCGATACCCGCGCCTTGATGCAGCAATTAAACCTGGAACTTAAAGAACCGTTGGTAAGCGCACAGGCCATCGTGAATATGCTGGCAATGATGCAAAATCCATCACCTGCCATGCTGAAAAAGATGGAGAGTGGCGAAATCGATCCAAACGGGATGATTCAACAGCTTACCGAAAGCATCAACCGCGCGCTGGATGTGATCGACTTCTACCGGGAAACACTCGAAGATAGCTAATTGAGGGTGTGAACAGTGACAGAGCAGGTAGTTTCCAGAGTTAATCGGGAAGCCGTAGAAAAGATCAGCTACGAGGAGTTTTTGCGGCTGTATGATAGTCAGCACGCCGAATGGACAGATGGAGAGGTTACGCTCATGTCGCCCGTTTCGAGCCGCCACGACGATCTCTCCTTCTACTTGCGTTTGCTGCTCACGGTCTACTTGAGTCACCACCCTCTTGGTAAGTTGAAAGCTGAACCCTACAGCATGAAATTTAATCAAGATAGATACGGGCGCGAACCTGATTTAATGTTTGTTGCCAATGAGCATTTGGAGCGTCTGTTGGAGACACATCTTGACGGCCCGGCAGATGTTGCCATAGAAATTATCTCGCCTGGCAGCATTGTACGTGATCGCGGTGAAAAGTTTAATGAGTACGAAATGGGTGGCGTTCGTGAGTATTGGATCATCGATCCGTTGCGAAAAGAAGCATTGTTTTATGGTTTAGCAGACGATGGCTTGTACCACGCACTACCGATCCGTGATGATGGCAACTTTCACTCAAACGTGATCGCTGGGTTTGGGCTACATGTGGCAACGCTTTGGCGGGATGCTCTGCCTGATATAACGGAAATTAGCGAAATTGTTCAGAAGATGCTGCTCTGTTGAGTAGAGGATTCAAATCAGATGGTCAACCTCGTTCGGACTCTCCTTGAGTCGTAACAATAACGAATTCGATCTGTAAGCATTAGATGAAAGTTAGCAAAGAATGGGTTATACATTTGCAGAAAAGGCACTAGCACGCGCGGCCAACCTTCCATACACAGTTGCCGGGCAGATCGTAGACGCTGTGCCCGATGTGGTGATGAGCCACGACAACACCGCCGCGATCTATCGCACGTTCAAAAAACTGGGTATTAGCAAGGTCAAATATCCCGAACGGCTGGCGATCACACTTGATCATGCCGTACCCGCGCCGACGACTCAGCACGCTCAGAACCACGCCGAAGTGCGCCAGTTTGTTAAGGAGCAGGGCGTCACTACTTTTTTTGAAGTTGGGCGCGGCATCTGTCATCAGGTTCACAGCGAAGAAGGCGTGATTATGCCCGGCGAACTGATCCTCGGCTCAGATAGCCATACGCCCCATTTTGGTTGGCTGGGGGCGTTTGGCGCGGGCATTGGGCGCTCCGAAGTGGCGGCACTCTGGGCAACGGGCGAACTCTGGCTGCGTGTGCCGGAGAGTATGAAAATCGTCGTGACGGGTGAGTGGCCGCGCGGCGTGACCGCTAAAGATTTTTGCCTGAAGATCATTGGCGATATGGGCGTGGACGGCGGAATCTATATGTCGGTGGAGTTCAGCGGCCCGGCGATCAGCGCACTGAGCCTGGAAAGCCGCGCCGTGATCCCTAACCTGATGGCGGAATTTGGCGTCAAGACCGCCTATGTCACACCCGATCAAGCGGTCTTCGATTATTTGAAAGGTCGCGCGCGCCGTCCCTACACGCCCATTTATCCCGATCCTGATGCTCAGTACATCGCGGAACATCACTATGATATTTCGAGTTTGGAGCCGCTTGTGGCCTGCCCAGACAGCCCCGATAATGTCAAGTCAATCTCGGAAGTCGCCGGGATTCCTGTTCAGCAGGCATTTATTGGAACGTGTACTAACGGGCGGCTGGAAGACATTGCGGCGGCGGCAGATGTGGTACGCGGGCACAAGATCGCGGCCAACACGCGCCTGATCGTGATCCCGGCATCGAGTGTGGTGTTACAGGAATCGATTCGGCTAGGATACATCAGCACGCTTTTGGAAGCGGGCGCGGTACTCAATACGCCCGGCTGTGGCCCCTGTATGGGCAATCATATGGGTGTGCCCGCGCCAAATGAAGTGACGATCAGCAGCGGCAATCGTAACTTTCGTGGGCGAATGGGTACTGCTGATGCACCGATCTATCTGGCAAGCCCGGCGGTTGTGGCGGCCAGTGCTATCGCTGGCGTGATCGCTGATCCACGTCACTTATAAGGCACGTTAAATGACTCGTTTTCAATACGATCAAGCGATCCTTGCGGCTTATCCAAATCTGGTAGGTGGTGTAATCCTTGCCAGTGATTTGCACAACAGCCCAACCGGTGAAGCCCTGGGCGCTGAATATCTCAAGGAACAGCAAGCCGCCATTGCGCGGATCGGCACTACGCCGCTCAGTGAGATTCCGGCGTTGGCGGCATGGCGAACCGTGTTCCGTTCGTTCGGTGTCGATCCGACTCAATATCGCAGTGCCGCCGAGTCACTGCTGCGCCGACTGACCAAAAAGGGTGATATTCCGAGTATCAACACACTGGTTGATCTGGCAAATCTGGTCAGCATCCGCTATGCGCTGCCCGTCGCGGTGTTCGATACGCGCGCTTTGCAGGGCACATTGACCGTTCAGATCGCGGATGGCACGCAGCGATTCACGACGCTCAATCAGGACGAAACCGAAAATCCACCGCTGGGTGAAGTCGTCTTTGCCGACGACTCGAAAGCGGCCTTCGCGCGGCGCTGGTGCTGGCGACAAAGTGACGACAGCGCCGCCCGACTCGAAACTACCGCCGCGATTATCACCGTCGAAGGCCATCACGCGACTGCACAGGCTGATGTGCAAGCCGCGCTCAATGATTTATTGGCGCTGCTGCCGAAATACGCGGGCGGCAAGTGTACGTCGGCGTTGTTGGGGAAGACACAACCCGCCATTTGAGCCAATCCAAGCGACTAGAGTTTAGGTGGCCGCATCAATGTATCGCGGTGTGCCAGATCGTCTTCTTTCGGTAGAATGCGCGCCACATCGAACGGCCCGTTAGCGGTGACTTCTACGATCCCTTTTTCAAAGTACCAGAGCGGCGCGGCTTTACCGTCCAGTGTCACGGCTTGCGGCTCAATCGTGATACCATGTATTTCGACTCGCACGCGCTCATAGGGTGGCTTGTACTTCCCGGCACGTCGCCAATTAAGCATCAGGCCGCCGCCTGATTCCGGTGTACAGGTGAAGTATAACCAGCGATAATCGCCCGTCTGATAGCTCAGACCTTCACCCGCATCTTCGTAAAGCGTCACTTCCCCATCACCCGCGTAAACTTTCAGGCGCAGTTCTTCGAGCGGCTTTTGCCCGACATACTGCATCACCGGCCATAGTGGAATCACGGCACCCGCACGCACAAAAATCGGCAGTTTATCCAGTGGTGCGCTGACCGTGATCGTTTGGCCGCCCGCGATAGGCTGCTGCGTCCACCAGTCGTACCAGCGACCACGCGGCAAAACAACCTGACGTTCTGTTGCGCCTTTTTCGAGGATGGGGGCGATCAATAAGCTGTCGCCAAGGGTAAAGGCATCTTCTATCCCACGAAGCCGATCATCAGTCGGATCAGTCATAAACATCGGACGAACAATCGGTGATCCGCTCTGCCAGCACTGCGCGAACAGCGAATAAAGGTAGGGCAGCAGTTGGTAACGCAGTTCAATCGCCTGACGCGCTATATCTTCATACGGTTGACCGTAGCTCCACGGCTCCTGATCGGCGGTGTTTTTGGCACTATGACCGCGAAAGTAAGGTAACATCGCGCCTAGTTGCAGCCAGCGGACATACAACTCCGCTTCACAATCATCGCCAAAGCCGCCAATATCGGGACCCGTAAAGGCCATCCCGCTCAGTCCACAGTTGATCGTCATGGTAATGCTCAGACGCAAATGATCCCAGGTGGAAATATTGTCGCCCGTCCAGCTAGAGGCATATCGCTGTGCCCCGGCGTGTGCGGCGCGAGTCAGGTTAAAAGGGCGCTTATCCGGCCACCAGCGTTCCAAGCCCTCACGGGAAGCGCGTGCCATCAGCATTCCGTACACAGTATGCGCTTCGACGTGAGTGGCGTGCTGTCCCTCGAAGTCGTGACGCACAGCATCGGGCATTTGCCGATCTGTGCCCACATTGAAGATAACTGGCTCATTCATATCGTTCCAGACGCCCGCCACGCCGATCTTCGCCAGTGGCTCGAACTGTGCCGCCCACCACGCACGCGCTTTGGGATTGGTGAAGTCCGGGAAGTGTGAACTCCCTGCCCAGGCCGGCCCGACAAATGGTTTGCCACTCGGATAGGTGACGAATACATTTTCACGCAGACCAATCTGATCGATCTTATAATCTGGATCGACTTTAATGCCCGGATCGAGAATCGCTACCGTTTTGAAGCCACTTTTGGTCAAATCGGCGACGAGTACCGCCGGGGTTGGAAAATTCTCCCGATTCCAGGTGAAGCTACGATAACCGTCCATGTGATCAATATCGAGGTACAGCGCATCACACGGAATATTCCGTTTGCGGAAGCCTTCGGCAATTTCGCGGATACGATCCGCCGTTGGGTAGCTCCAGCGGCTCTGATGAAAGCCAAGCGCCCACAACGGCGGCATGGGCATTCGTCCGGTCAGTTCGGTGTAACGGTTGAGTATCGGAAACAGCGACGTTCCACCAAAAGCATAATAGCGCAGTTCGCCCGTTTCGGCGCAAAAGGTGAGTTGATCAGGAGTCTCTGCGCCTACGTCGATCCAGCCTCGACTCGGATTATCCCAATACAAGCCGAACGCATACTCCTTGCCCATGCCCAGGTAGAGCGGAATTGTGAAATACATGGGGATCGTGCCGCGCGCATAGCGAGTCGGGCTGGTGTTCCAGAGTGGGTAACGCTGGCCGCGCACTTGCAGCCCGGCGGATTGTTCGGCCAACCCCAGACATAGTTCGTCGGCAGGCAGCGTCCGCGATAACCGTATTTCGCCCTTTCGCCAGGCGATCCCGGCGGACTCCTGACTGATCAGGCGGTTTTGCCAATCGAAGCTGATACGGCTGGTTTCACGATCAATCGTGCAGTTTAAGTCATTCGTTTGAAGGCGAATCCCGCGCGCATTTTCGGTATAGGTAAACGGCGTTTCCGGCCAGGTGACTTTGGCAACCGCATACGAAAAGGGTACTTCAAATTTACCGCTCGGCTGCATCCGCACCTGAATACAATCGGCTGCAATCACGGTCATTCGCAGCGCGCCACGTTCGCATTTCAGGGTCAGGCCACGCTCATGCGGTTCGACGCTGCGTACCGCCCCCAATGTTTGTAATTTGCCGGATGGTTTGGCAGGTGGATGTGCCAGATCGAAGCGTGTTTTGCGAATGCGATAGCTCAGCGAGTCGCGGGCGATGTTTGGCCCCATCTCGCGCGACATGCGGTACAGACTTTTGATTGCCTTGAACACATTCACCTCGACGCCGTTTTTGCTCAGTATAACCCAGTCAATGCTGTGCCTGGTACATGTAGCAACTTACAGACCCTGTGCCACGTAAACAGGTTATAATTCTAAATAGCCATGTGTTCAGCAGGGAAAATTTATGACCGCCTCAAAACCAGAGCGCCGCACTATTTTGAGTGAAGACGGCGAGTTACAAGACCTGGACAGCCTTCTCAATGAGCCGGAATCCAGCGCCGAGCCGCTCTACTGCACACGCTGTGGAACCCCCAACGCACCGGAAGCGAATTACTGCCGAAAGTGTGGTAAGTCGATGCAGGAACAGGCCATTTTTAACGCCGAAATGCCGCGTATGGAGAGCAAACCGAAACGCAAAAACGATCATGAACACAATATCAATATTCAGGTTGGCCGTGAACGCTACACCGAAGCCGCTATTCAACCCAACGTAATGAATTTTTGGGGGATGGTACAACGGTTGATAATGCTGGTCTTTGTGGCGGGCATGGTGATTACCTCGTTTGCGCCAATCGAAGGCTCAAATTCAGCCGGGGTCAGTCTGTTTGTATTGCTGGCCTGGTTTCTGGTGGAAGCAGTACGCGGCGATAAAAATCGTCGCGCTAATTTCTTTAGTGCGATGGCCGAAGGCGTTACGATGGTCTTTGTGAGCGGCATGGTCATCACAGCCCTTGCCACTCAGAATGGCGTGCTAGCTTTGCCTATTTTGCTCGCGTGGTTTTTGGTGGAAGCCGTTCGCAGTTGAGCGGAGAGAGTGGGATTCGAACCCACGAGGGCTTGCGCCCTGCTCGCTTTCCAAGCGAGTGCATTAGGCCAGGCTATGCTACCTCTCCCTGTCTGCTGATTATAGCCGCCCGTCCGATAAGGGTCAATCCCGAACGGAAGTGTTATATCGCGCCCGCCGATTTATTTTCGACGCAGCAGTTTATTGAGGCGCAGGCGAATCATGCCGCGTCGCGTCATCTGCCAGGCACGATTGGCGCGCACTTCATCACCGGGTGTTGCCGGATGCGGCGGCGCATAGCGTTCATTGATATACATATCGGTGATCGTCACGATTTGCGGTGATTGCTCCGGCACTTCGCGCGCGATACGACGGCCACGTTCAAGCGGCGTCGTGGCCGCATTCGCCGGAATTCGTAACCAGCGCGCATAAATCGCCATACGAGCGTAAGCGCGCCCAACCGGACTCAATTTATCCAGCCCACGATATTCAACCCACCAGAACAACCCCACACCCCCAAACGAAAGTATGGCAACGAGCGCCGCTAGTAACACCCCAAATTGCAAAACGCCGGATAGTGGGCTAGGTGCGGCGGGCATGGGCGGTGGCGGAAGCGTTGGTGTTGGCACAATCGTTGGTGGCAGTGTGGGCGTTTCTGTCGGCGGCTGAATGGTTTGCAGCGCCTGATTTTGCGGCTGCACGGCGGGCGTTGCGGTGGGCAGCGGCGTAGGCGACGGTGTGGGTGATGGTGTAATCGTCGGTGTCGGCGCGGCAGCGCGCGAATCTGGCCGATCTAAGGTTTGCTGCGCCGAAGTCGGCTCGAACTCAACCCAGCCCGCACCGGGGAAATAGACCTCAACCCAGGTATGCGCGTCTCGTTCGCGGACAATGTACGATTTACTGGCATCATCCCAGGTACCCTGTGCAAAACCAGCGGCCATGCGCGCCGGAATGTTTTGGGAACGGAGCATGACGACCATTGCCGAAGCATAGTACGTGCAATAGGCGCGCTTGATTTCAAACAATGCCCAGTCAATGGGGTCTTTATCAGTCGGCGGGACAGGCATCACTTCATCGTACTGAATATTTTTTCGCAGCCAGGCTTCAATGACTTTGGCTTTGTCGTAGACAGTGAAGGCTTTTGCATCATGGACAATTTGCAGCGCCAACGCGCGGGCACGCGGCGCAACATTCGCCCCAAGTGCCAGATCAGCCGCAGTCCAGGTTGGGTACTGCTGTGCGGCTTGCCTCAGCACATCGGCGGACGCGACACTGATCGAGGACACAACGCCATAACTATCACGCTCCTGTAGGGCTTCCATCGGGCGGACAACGGATGGGTTGAGCGTTTTGGTTTGGGCGTCGATGTAATCTGCATCAGCTTCGGCGGGAATGTCCACCGAACGAACTTGTGGCGCAGCATAAATCAGCCGTGAAGGCCCTACCAGCATTGTAAATCGTTGGGCGGCATCGGCGCGCGTGCCGAGTTGATAGGGCGGTTGTGGCAGTTCAAGGGGGCCTTTTTGCGCGGCAATATCCAACGAACGTTCGGATGTCCATTCGCCGTTGTTGTAACTATCAAAGACGCGCGATTTCCAGTAATAACGCGGCCCAGGCGTCGCCGCAACCAGCATCACAATCTGATCGCCAAGCTGAATCGCGCCGCCAAGCTGCAACTTATCGCGCCCGTAATAATCGGCGGTTGTCATACCCTGGCCTTCCAGCGGCGCGAACAGGCGCGCGGCCAGTTGATTCAAACGATTTAACACGTCGCCATTGATGAACTGTTGAAATCGTTTCTGATTTTGTTCCGGCGAACCGGTTGGAATCAACCACGCGATCAATAGAATGATCACGCCCGCCACCGCGCCAGAACGAAAAAACCAGGTTCGCAGATTGCGCTCAAAGCCGACGCGATTCATGTACCAATCAAATTCACGCGCTTCAATGTGCGAACGAATGACCAGCATCAGCGATAAAAAGACATAGATGACCAGATAGAAATCGAGATTGCCGGGGCCGAAATTATACAGGCCGTTGATGAGCAGCACGATTCCAGGGGGCACTACCGCCCGCCAGACGCGATCAATACGGAAAATGTGCCAGGCGGTGTTGTGTCCCAGAAACCAGAATAACGTACACAGGAACAAGATGAGTATGAACGGGTCTTGAAAGCCGCCATTCACGCCCGTCAGTGCTGAACGCAAGCGCGTGATAACCGCCACGATACGCTGAAGTGGATTGCCGGGCGCGACCAGCAGTTGTAAAATACCAATCGTCGCAATGCCATACACGGCGCTCATCAGCAAGGCCAACAGTTCGTTATAATGACTGCGCGCCAGCAAAAACCCAAAAATGACGGATGCAATGCCGACGAAGGCCAGTTGATTGAGGCTGACAGGCCAGAAACGTGGGTCTTTTTGAACATCAAGCGCGCTGCTCAAACCAAGCGCGGGAATGACCATGAGCGCGCAGACGATGATCAGCGTACTCAAATCGCCGCGCGTAAAGATCGTGCGGAAGGTATTTCGCAATCGACGCACAATGGCCGAATTACCAAACAGATTAGAAGGGTTGGGATTCCCTGAACGTTGCGCTACCGCCATACACTAAGCCTTGATTCCACATCACAATACAGCACAGAAGTGGCGGAGTCTACCGGAGGCAGGGCGCTTACGCAACGCGCGCTAGGTAAGCAGAGGCCATCAATAGGTCAATGCGCCGCGTACAATCGCTTCACCTGTTGGTTGGGGGCTGCCTTCGGCAGGCTCAATCGTGATGCCTGCCGAATCGAAAGTGTTGATCGATAATGGAGCAGAGAAAATCAGCGTGTTCGTCCCGGCGGTATCGACTTTGAATGTTCCAATGTTGATCGGTGTTCCGTCGTGTCGCATCCAGAGTTGGTAAACTTTGCCGGGCGGCGTGACCGGGAAGTTTTTCACATACAACAGCGCAATTTTGCCCGTCGGATCACAGGTCAGGGTTGCCGACGGCGGCAGCGGCACGGACTTGTTCACAGCATTGAGCCACACCAGTTTGGAGCGCCCCGATCCGACTACCGCTAAGACCTGTGCCTGCTCCGCCGATGAAACGTGTTCGGTATGCTGATACTGATCATAACCCTGGATAGAGCGAATGATCCAGAAGGCATTCGACGCAATGAACAGGAGGATCGCCGCCGCCGTCAGCAGTGTTCGCACGTCCCAACGGCGAATCGTCCATTTGTTGGGTACAGGCAGCATAGGAGTAGTGGTCGTCGGTGCTGCCTGAACAGCGGCCATCAGTCGATTTTCGAGTCCGGCAGGCGGTGAAACGAGCGGCGTACTGTAGTGCAAGGCAGCTTTGATCGCGGCATATTCGGCCAATTCTGCCGCGACCTCCGGGCAATGGACAAGGTTCGCCTCAAAGAAAGCGCGCTCGTCCGCGTCGGCTGCGCCCAATCCGTAGGCCGGGACAAGCTCCTCAAGTGCTTCACACAAACTGCTCTGATCGATCTGCTCCACCACGATTCCCCGCTAGACTCTACAACTGTATATCGCCCAAATTGCTCGAAATGGATTTATTAATTCATTCTTTGGTTGATTCCTGCCACAAGCCTTTTAACTTCTGCAAGCCCATTCTTACCCGCGTTTTGACCGTCCCCAATGGCAAATTCGATGCTGCTGCCAGTTCACTATGCGTCATTCCGCCAAAAAACGCCATTTCGATTAACTGTCGCTGATCGATTGGCAGCTTGACCAGCAAACTTCGTAATAGCTGCCCGTCCTGCCAGAGTGGATCGTGTATCCAATCGTTTTCGGTCACTGTGCGCGCTTCATCCAGATCGGTTTCGGGACGGCGCAGCGTTTTTCGCAGCCGATCAATGGCCGTATAGCGTGTCACTGTGAGCAGCCAACTGCTCAGTTGGCCTTTTGACGCATCCCATTTATCGGGATGATGCCACACATCCAAAAAAGTATCCTGGGTCACTTCCTCGGCCAGTTGAGTGTTTTGCAGCACACGCAATGCCAAACTATAGACCAGTGATCCGTAGCGCCCGTACAACCCGGACAACGCGGCCTGATCCTTCTGGGCAATTTGCTGCATCAGTTCAACATCCGAGATCGAAACTTGGCTGGTCAATTTCACCCAATATTGATCCGTGTAGATCAGTTGGCCGCCGCAAAACAAATGTACTATAGCACCGTTGGTTCGGAAACGAAAATGCCCTTTTATAGTTTTTATACACTGTTTATACATCCAGAGCAGACCCGAAAGGCGATAGCTGTATTGAGTGAGGACAGGTTGAGTTTTCACAATTTTAGGAGAGAAGATTATGATTTCCGCCGTTTATTCACGTTTTAAGGTATTGGCGCTACTGGCGCTGCTCGTGGTGTTGGTTGTTCCGGCGTTTGCGCCCGTGCAAGCCCAGGATGCCAAGCCGACCCTCTCACTGCTCAAAACCGATAAACTTGGCTCGGTGCTGGTTGCGGCCAATGGCATGACGCTGTACATGTTCACCAAAGATAAACCCGGTGTCAGTACCTGCACCGATCAATGCGCCTCTGCCTGGCTGCCCTACACCGTCCCAACCGCCGATGCCAAGCTGACCGCCGATAAGGGTATTCCCGGCAAGTTGGGCGTTATCGAGCTTACCGATAAGACCTATCAGGTCACCTATAATGATAAACCGCTCTACTTCTGGGAAAAAGACAAGGCTGCTGGTGATACAACAGGACAGGCTGTCGGCAAAGTCTGGTACGTGATCAACCCGGAACTGGTCGTCGCCGCGCACAATGACAAACTTGGTGCGATGTTCACCGATACCAATGGCATGACGCTGTACACCTTCAAAAAGGATGAACCCGGCAAGAGCAATTGCGTCGATAAGTGCGCCGAAGCATGGCCGCCGCTGACCGTTGCCGAAGACGACACAGCCGTATTTGGTGGTATCGGCGTCCCAGGCAAGTTGGGCGTTATCGAACGTGCTGACAAGAAGTATCAGGTCACCTACAACGATATGCCGCTGTACTACTTTGCGAAGGACAAGGCAGCCGGTGATGTGACGGGTCAGAACGTCGGCGAAACGTGGTTTGTGGCACGCCCCGAAACCATCACCATCGGCAGCACTGACGAACTGGGCAAGTTCCTGGTTGCCGCCAACGGCATGACGCTGTACATCTATACCAAAGACGAACCGGGTAAAAGCACCTGCGTCGATAAGTGCCTCGAAGCATGGCCGGCCTTGCTGGTTGCAGATGGTGAACCGATCATCCTCGGCAAGGGACTCACGGGCAAGGTGGGCACCACCAAGCGCCCTGACGGTAAACTTCAGGTCACCTATAATGATCAACCGCTCTATTTCTGGATAAAAGACAAGTACGCAGGCCAGACGACAGGTCAAAACGTCGGGAAGGTCTGGTTTGTAGTCAAGGCTGAATAGCCTTTGCTGGCTGCGCTTCTCAAGAAAAGACAGGACGTGCAAGTGTTTGCACGTCCTGTTTTATTTTAGCATGAGCATTGTTTTGTAGAACTTTTGAGCTATCATATATTATACGGATTCCGAGTGAACAGAATAGTTTAGCATTCGGTCGGCCAGCAATGAAAGCGTGTGGTGGAGCGGACTAAGTCGAATTGGTGTTGTAACCAGGAACAACGCTCAATCAGAGCTTGTTCAAGCTGAGCAAGCGTTTCAAAACAGCGATTAACGAGCGGGGCATCGGATAAGGCACAGAGATGTTCAGCGGGTTGGAGTTCAGGCGAACAGGCTGGCCGAAAGTCAAGGTCTAAACCGAGCGGACGAATAACCTGTGTTCTAAGCCACTGACCGAAAGTAATCGAAAAACTTGAGGCGGTTGGGATGAAAAGGGATGTTCTGGTTGGTCAAGACCTCATCAATGGAACGATGCAAATCGTCGAGTGAGCGATGTAAACGGTTGGCGACGGCGAGTTGTTTGAAGTGCAACCAAAAGCGTTCGATGGGATTGAGAAACGGGCT